>CAZIQT010000031.1:0-18282 GCA_964541645.1 uncultured Halobellus sp.
CGGCCGCCGGACGAGTTTTGTGCGCGGCGCCCGCCACCGTTCACAATGCCGGGGGCTTCGACCGACACGGCGACGACGGCGCTCGTGACCGGGGCGTCGAGCGGCATCGGCTACGAACTGACCAAACTGTTCGCGGCGGACGGCGCCGATGTCGTGCTGGTGTCGCGGCGGCGCGATGCGCTCGAGGCGGTGGCCGACGAACTCGAAACGACGTACGGGGTCGACGCGCACGTGTTCACCGCGGACCTGTCCGACCCCGAGGCGCCGGCGGCGCTGCACCGGTCGGTCGTCGACGCCGGGCTCGAAGTCGACACCCTCGTCAACAACGCCGGGTTCGGATCGTACGGCCCGTTTCTGGACGACGACGCGGCGACCGACCGCGCGCTCATCGAGCTCCACGTCGGAACGGTGACCGCGCTCACGAAGCTGTTCGGGCGGGGGATGGCCGACCGCGGGGGCGGACGGATCCTCAACAACGCCTCCATCGCCGGGTGGGCGCCGACCCCGAACAGCGCGGTGTACTCAGCGGCGAAACACTACGAGCGGGCGTTCTCGGAGGCGCTCGCCGAGGAGTTGGCCGACAAGGGCATCACGGTGACGGCGCTGTGTCCGGGCGAGACGGAGACCGGCTTCTTCGACCGCGGCGACTACGACGAGTCGGGGGCGGCGGAGGCCGATCGGATGTCGGCGGCGGCGGTCGCGGAGGCGGGGTACCGCGGGCTCCGGGCCGGCGACCGGGTCGTGATCCCCGGCCGGCGGAACAAGCTCCGGGCGTTCCTCCGACGGCTGCTCCCACGGCGGCTGTTCGTCAAGACCGTCAAGGAGTCCGTGACGAAGTAGCGCGGGGCTCAGGCGGCCCGGTCGGGGCGTTCGAGGTCGAGCTGCGCCGCGAGATCGTACTCGTCGCCGGTCACGAGGTAGAGCACGTCCTCGACGACGGTCAGGAGCTCCGGCACTTCGCGGACCACCAGGTAGGTGATCCCGACGAGCACGACGACCGCGAGCACCTGGCTGATGATCCGATCCGAGATGAAAAACGAGACCATATACGGGTCGGTGGAGCCGAACAGCAACAGCACCTCGTCGACGAACCACTGCATGTACTGCCTGCCGAAGACGATCGTAATAAACGTGGTGCGGAGCAGGTTCAGCGCGTAGATGATCGGGACCACGATCGCAAGCGCGCGGAGCTTCCGGCGGACCGGTGCCTTCACCGCGGCGATCAGCCCGGCGAAGATGGCGATGCTCCCGAGCCCGGTGCACGCGAGCACCACCGACACGGTCAGGCGATGCTCGCCGTCGAAAAAGCGGAAGGTGTTCAGATACCCCTGTTCGCCCACGATGACCTCCGGGGTGTAGCCGAACGCGTTCACCAGGTAGCCGGTCTGTGCGGCGACGGACTCCATCAGCACGCCGCGGGGCGCCGGCAGCGAGAGCCCCAGCAGCGTGACCGCCGGGATCGTCTCGAACGGGAGGTACAGCAGCCCCATCGCGGCGACCGACCGCGACAGCACGAACAGGGAGTCGCGGCCGCCCCACAGCAGGTAGCCGGTGTACAGCGACGCCGGCACCGCCACGACTGAGAGGATCCCTTCGACGTAGCTCTTGTGGACGAACGCGAAATGCGGGACGAGCTGGAGCCAGAAGGCGGCGAACCCGACCCACGCAGCGACCGTCAGGGACCGCGCCAGCCGGTCGTTCCGGTCGACGGAGAGGGTCCCCGCTGCGAACGTGAGGATCACGACCCACGCGAACGCGTCGGAGAGGGCCCCAGGCATACATCGTGAAACGGGGTTCGCGATTAAATCCTTTGTCGTTGCGTGTGCCGGCGCCGGGCGAGCGCGGGTCCACCGTTCCGAGAAGCGACCGTGTCAGCAGCTCGTTTCTCTCACTCGGAGTCGGCCGACTCCGGGACCGTCGCTCGCTCGATGTACTGCTCGAGGAGTGTCTCTCTCATCTCCATTTCGGTCGAATCCAACAGTGTGTACAGGTCGTCCGGATCGTCGAGGTCGAGGAGGGTATCGCGGTAAACGTACCCCCTCTCTCCACCGTCACCGAGCCAGGAGTCCCTCCCATCGAGTCCGTGTGCGTGTCTGATCCGGATCGCGCCGCCGGACTCCGCCTGCTGTGATTCGTACGCCTGCTTGTACCGCTCGATTCCCCGAATGTTGTCCAGAAAGACCCCAGAGACGAACGTGACCATCGAGAGGTCCCACGGCGCGCCGAACCTGACGGACCGGTGGTCGTATAGATCGTTTCGGAAATAGAGCCCCGACATCTCGAAGGTTTCGCGGATGTCATCGAAAAGCTGGTCTTTGGGGTCCAAGTCGTCGGGGAACGCACGGCTCATAAAGACGTTCGTGACGAGATGGCCGTCGTATCGGGCACTGGTCGCATCAGTGTACTGCCCGTCGGTGTTCTTCGTCTCGATGAGGCGGTTCGTGAGGCCGTTCAAATCGGTGTTCCAGATGGCCTCTTCGGCGAATCGCTTCTCGAAGTACCGCTCGATCTTCCGCTTCTCGTCCCCCATACTCCGGTCGGTCCAAACACCCGAGTCCGCGATGTCGTGGTACTGTCGCAGGCCCCACTGGTCGTTGCTTTCGACCTTGGTGACGTAGGGGTCGTCCGAGTCGAGGTCCACCGGCGACGGGTCCGGGACCTCGGGATGGGCTGGACCGATCCCGTCGAACCCCATCCCGACCCCCGTCACGATCTCCCGGAGCCGGTCGTACCGTTCGAGCCGCGCTTCAGCGTCCGACGTGTCGGTGTCGAGCCGCTCCTGTCGGCGCCGGACCGGTTCGAGCAGCGCCTCGTCGAGGGTCGCTCGAACGACGCCGGATCCCTCACTATCCGGGTCCGCCGCCAGGACCCCATCGAGCGCCGCGTCGGTCGACTCAGCGTCGAATCCGTCGGCCACGGCTGCCTCGATCCGATTTGACGCGTTATCGGGCACCTTCGGCAGTTCGATGTCGAAGTCGTCGCCCTCCCAGCGGTCGCGGTACGGGTCGACCACGTCCGACAGGTCGGACTCCGAGACCAACCGTTCGAGTTCGTCGCCGAGCCGCGCGTGGTGATGTGCCCGCTTCTCGTCGAGTTCCGCCCGGATCTCGTCGAACCGGTCTCGTGCCGACGACCGACACTGGAAATCCGTTTCGAGGTCGTGGTCTCCCGCCGGAGCGACCTGAACGAACCGGTCGTCGACGGCTTCGACATGGGTCAGGTACTGCTCTCTCGCATCGGCTTTCCGATCGCGGACCGGAAGCGCATCGAGGAGGCTGTCCCGGTTGTACTCGTGCCATGCCTCGAAGGCCGCCGCCGCGTGCTCGATCGACCGATCGATCGCGTTGACATCTACCGGCTCGATTCCGAGCGTCTGTAGTCGCTCGTTGAGCCTGCCGAAGTCGATCGAAAACTGCTCCCACGGGAGGTTTTCGGGTGTCCTCGCGTTCTCGAGCGTCCCGAGCGAGCGCTCAATCTCGGTTTCGATCGTTTCGAGCCGGGCCCGTACCGCTTCGGCGTGTGTTTCGAGCGCGAGGAGTCCGTCGATGTCGTCCATCACGGCGTTACACCACGACGTTTCGAGTTGGTCCCGTTCTTCGACCAGCACCGATTCGAGTTCGTCGAGCGTCTCGCGGTTCGCCCGGTATCGGTGGAGTTGGTGTTCGGTCTCGTCGACGATGGCATCGAGTCGCTGTATCGCCGTGAAGTCGTCTTCGGGCGCTACCGTCGCCGCGAGCGCTTCACCCGCTTCCGGGTCCTCCGACTCAAGCAGGTTGCGTAGTCGTAACAGCTCCGCGCGGTGCCCGATCGCACGGAGTTCGTCGCGGACCACGCTCGCGAGCTCCTGTTCCGCCGGTTCGGCGCTGTATATTTCCTCGACCGCTTCGAGGTGTTCGACGCGCTCGGGGACGTGGGTGACGAGCCGTTTATCGATCTCCTCCTGTGGGTGGTCGCTGTGCATCTCCTGTTCGTAGTCGATCCACTCGCCGAGCTGTGCCCGCCAGGTGCGGAGGGCCTCGTTGTCCACGCCGCCGAACCGCTCTGTGTCTTCGATCCACGACTGGAGGTCGTCGAGTCGGGCTCGGAGCGAGTTGGCTTCGATACTGCTAAGACCGAACTGATCCCTGTTGACGGAGCCGCCGTCCTGTTGCTGCTCTAGGACTTGCCCGACCTCTCCGCCCCACTCGTCGGCGAAGTAGTCGTGGAGCGCCTCGTATAGTTCGAGCTCTGCGTCGAGGGCCTCCCGCTTCGCGTCGCAGTACTCCTGAATTGATCGTTCCCTTCGCCGGATGTCCTCGACGTTGTACCTGAGCGTTTGCGGCGTTGCGAGCGTGAACGGGGCGAACTGTTTCGGAACCGGCTCCGCACTACCCTCGTTGAGATAGTTGCCCCTCACCCCGAGGTGTTCCCGAGCGACGATCGTCTCGACAACGCCGTCGAGAAACGTGTCCTGGTAATCGAGGTCGCTTGCGGGACCGTACGGGAGGAGCACGATGTGTTCGAATGGGTTCCGGTCGGTTACCGCGAGGTATTCGAGCTCCGAGAGCGTCGCGAACGCGTTCGCACGCACACGGTCGTGTGCGTGAACCGGTGGGAGGATTCCGACGAGATTGACCTCTCCCCCGTCGAAAAGCTGTTTCGCAAGTTCGATCGCCATTCCCGAGCCGGTTCCGCCGCCGAGGCCGGCGACAATCGTCGTCCGGTTCGTTGGCCCCGCAGTCATCTGTTCCGGGAGATCCGCCATCTCGCCGTCACCTCGCTGGCTCGCCTGCAGCAGCGCTTTACCGTCTGCCCGACGGCGGACGGTCCCGACCTCGTATCCCCTGTCCGTCGAAACCTCGTCGTCCCGCAGCCACCACGCGTTCGGGTCTCCGTCTTCGCCCACGTCACCTACTGCGGCTCCCCCGCCCGAGAGCACGGCGTCGGGAGTGTGTTCGACCGGGTTCAGGTACTGAACGTGAACGTCAGTCCCGAATAGATCGAGATCGAGACCGAACTCCTCGGCAACCTCCCTGATCCGGTCGTTGTGCTCGGCGACGTGGGACTCGTCGACAGCCCGTTCGTCGGTTGCGGTGTCGACGATGTAGGCCTGGAATTCCACGCCGTGTTCGGCGGCGCCCACCGCCTCCTCAGTGATCCAGTCGGTGGAGAGAACCCGGTCAACGACGGCCTTGCCCACACCGCCGATACCGACTAGGTTGTCCGGCAACTGGTGGGTGCCCAACTCACGTTCGTGTCCATCAATCGACATTGTGTGTCGCCATCCGGCGGACCAGCACAAAAATCGGTCGACCCGTAGTCACAGCGATACCGGACGGACGCTGTGTCAGGATTCGGTCGTCGCCGTCGCTGCGGACCGATCGTCGATCGGGAGCCCGACGATTCGGCTCCCGCCGTCACCGCCCACCCGTCAGGCTTCGAGGATCTCGATCTCGTGGCCGTCCTGATCTTTCGTGAACGCGTAGCGGTCGTCGCAGGAGGCGGGGTCGCGGTAGTCGGCGGCGTCACGTTCCAGCAACGTCTCCCAGTAGCCGTGGAGGTCGTCGGCGCGGACACAGAGGTGGCCCCACGCGTCGCCCATCGTGTACGACCGGCCGTCGTAGTTGTACGTCAACTCGACCGCCATCGCGGCGTCGGACGCGCCCTCGGGCTTCATGAAGTAGTTCGCGAACGAATCCGACTCCCACCGGCCGGTGTGTTCGTACTCGAACTTCCGGGTCCAGAACCCCAGCGCCGCGTCGGCGTCCTCGACCCGGATCATGGTGTGATCGAGGCTCCAAGTCGGCAGGTCGGCGTCCCGCTGGACGATCTCGACCTCGTGGCCGTCGGGGTCTTTCACAAAGGCGTACCGGCCGCCGCACGACTCCGGATCGCGGTAGTCGTCGACGCCCTCGTCCAGCAGCTGTTGGTACGCGGATTCGAGTTCGCCCTCGGGCACGCGGACCGCGATGTGGCCCCACGCGTCGCCCATCTCGTAGCTCCGGCCGTCGTGGTTGTAGGTGAGTTCGAGCTTCGCGCCCTCGTCGTGCATCCCCTCGGGGCCGAGGTAGACGTTGGTGAACGTGTCGGCCTCCCACCGGCCCTTCTCCTCGTAGTTCAGGTGGGTCTCGTACCACTCCAGCGACGCCTCGAGGTCCTCGACGCGGATCATGACGTGATCGAGCACACCGGACATACGCGGCAGAACGCACGCCGCGATGAAAAAGGATACCGAAGCCGGTCAGGAGGTGGCGCCGTCGTCGCCGCTCGGCCGCCGCGTCCGGGACCGGTAGTACGCCGCCGCGGCCGCGACCAACACCGCCGACCCGACCGGCCACGCGGCCCGGGCGGGCTGGATCGAAAACCCCCACGCGAGTTGGGCTTGTGCGACGGCGGCGACGAGCAACAGCCCGGCGGTCACCCGGGGATCTTCCCGCCCCGTCTTCCACCCGACGGCAGCGCTCGCGAGCGCGGCCGCGTAGAGTCCGACAGACAGCGGCCACGCGAGGATGTACTCCGGAAGCCCCCGGGTGTACAGGAACAGAAACTCCGGGAGCGTCGTCACCATGGGCGGGTTCGTGTTGACCAGCCCCCACGCGAACAGGAGCGTGGCGTCGCGGCCCGAGAACACCTGCACCGACCACGGGACCGCGAGCAGCCCGACCAGCCCGAGCGCTGCGACCCCCGACCGCGTCGTGTGCGTCGCCACGGCGGTCATTTCCTGGCGACGACGCGGAGCACGTCCTCGTCTTCGAGCTCGTGGTCGCGGCCGACCTGCTGTTCGTCGTGTTTCGCGCTCGGGCCCGTGACCCGCGCGAACCGGAACCGCTCCTCCAGGGTCCCGCCGAGCTTCCGGAGGGCGTCGTCGACGGTACTCTCGCCGTCCATCAGCACCAGCGGCTCCTCGTAGTCGACCCCTCGGCCGGGTTTGTCCATGTACACCCGAATCAGCCCGAGTTCCTCCCACAGCCGCCGTTTGAACGCGTCGAGTCCTTTCTCGGCCGCCGCGCTGATGAACACCGCGTCCTCCGGGTCGACCCCGACCTCGCGGAGGTCCGCCTCCACCGTGGGGAGGTAGTCCCGGTCGATGAGGTCGGCCTTGTTGACCGCGACCATCGAGGGGAGATACACGCGGTTGTCCATGATGCCGTCGATGAGTTCGTCGATGGTGTGGTCGCCGCGGACGGTCACGTCGGCGTTGACGTAGCCGTGTTCCCGGAGCACGCTCGCGACGGTGTCCTCGTCGAGGGCGACGTCGTCGGAGGTGGTGACCTGGATGCCGCCCTTGCCGCGCTTCGAGATGGTGACGTTCGGCGGCTCGGCGTCGACCCGGATCTTGTTGGCGTAGAGCTCCTCCTGCAGCCGCGCGTAGCGCTCGATCTCGAACACCGAGAGCAGAAACACCACGAGGTCGGCCGTCCGGACGACCGACAGCACCGCCTTCCCGTCCCCGCGGCCGCCGGCGGCGCCCTCGATCAGCCCCGGCACGTCGAGGATCTGGATGTTCGCGCCGTTGTGCTTCAACATCCCGGGGTTGACGTCGAGAGTGGTGAACTCGTACTCCCCGACCTCGCTGTCGGCGTTGGTGAGCGCGTTGATCAGCGTCGACTTGCCCACGCTGGGAAAGCCGACCAAGGCGACCGTCGCGTCGCCGGTCTTCTCGACCGCGTAGCCGTGGCCGCCGCCGCTTCCGGACTGGTTCTCGAGTTTCTCCTTCTTCTCCGCGAGTTTCGCCTTCAGCCGGCCGATGTGCTGCTCGGTCGATTTGTTGTAGGGCGTGTTCGAGATCTCCTCGCGGAGGTCCTCGATCTCCTCCTCCAGTCCCATCGGATACGAGTCGACGACCTGCGTCGAAAAAGGTGTTCTTTCCGCACGCTGTGCCGCCCCGCCCTCGAAACTCGGATCGAAGCGTTTTGTACGATCGGGTGCATACCACCGGTAATGGACGCCGACGCCGAGGCCAACGCCGACGCGGATGTCGATGTCGAACCGGGTCTCTCGGACCAGTACCGGCTGGCGAGCCCCTGGCCGCTCTTCGTCGCCTTGGGCATCCCGATCGCGGAGATCGGGATCCTGTTCGACCTGCTGCCGGTCGCCGTCGGCGGGTTGCTGCTGTTCGGCGGGAGCGCGGCCGGGCTGGCGACGGAGGCGGGCTACGCCCGGACGCCGTGGCGGGGGCTCGTCGGCGCCGCGGTCCCGCTCGCCGCGCTGGGCGCCGGCTTCCTGTTCACCCCGATCGACCTCCCGAACCGGGGCGTCGCGATCATCGCCGCCGCCGGCATCCTGGTCGCGATCGCCGCCGCCGGCACGCTGTTCGCACAGGACGGCGAGCCCGCGTACTGAGCCCCGCCGCCCGCCGGCGCGCTGCGCCGAACCAACAACCTATTTGCTCCTCCACGGGAACGACCGGGTATGAGCAACGAGATCTTCGACCGGGAGACCCAACTCGACCTCCTCGTCAACATCATCCCGCTCTTCATTCTCGCCTTCTTCGTCGTGGCGTTCGTGGTGTTCACGCCGTTCGGGGTCGACCCGCTCGCCTCCGCGATCCAGTTCGGGCTGATCGCGGTTCCGTTCGTACTTCTGGCCGTGCTGACGTACTTCGCCGCCGTCGCGGTCGCCGGAAGCGAGAACGACGGCCCCACCTACCTCCCGGGCCAGGCCAGCGTCTCGGGCGCCGAACCGCTCGAAGTCCCCGGCGAGGAGGGCGAGGGCGACGGGGCGGTCCCGGAGGCGTCCGCCGCCGCGCCGGAGCTCGACGGGGACGGCTCCGAGTCCGACCCCGACGGTGCCGGGGCGCCGGCACCCGACGCCGCGGAC
Organism: uncultured Halobellus sp.; assembly: GCA_964541645.1. Classification (GTDB taxonomy): domain Archaea; phylum Halobacteriota; class Halobacteria; order Halobacteriales; family Haloferacaceae; genus Haloquadratum. Next base: position 8,800 of record CAZIQT010000031.1, read on the forward strand.
GACGCGGCCGACGGCGACTCCTCCGAGGCCGGCGACGACACGGCTCCGAGCGCCTGACCGGCGTCCTCCCCGCCGAACGGACCCGCCGCGTCTCCCGATCCGGACGCACCGTGGCCGACGCCGCGGGACGTCGGATCCGTCCCGCTGTCGGCCGCCTCCCGAACCTTTCATTACCCTCCGATGCTCACTCGGAACCATGCAGGTAAACGGACAGTTAGCACTGACGGTCCTCATGGGACTCTTCCTGGTGGCCGTCGCCGCGTGGGTCGCGCGGGTGGAAAACTGGCGGTCGTACACCCCGATCGCGGGCGGCGGCGGGTACGGCAAGCAGGAAAGCTACGTCTCCAGCGAGAAGCCTTCGGGGATCATCCGGTGGCTCACCACGGTCGACCACAAGGACATCGGGTTGCTCTACGGCGCTTACGCGCTCGTGGCGTTCGTCGTGGGCGGGCTGATGGTGGTCGTGATGCGGCTCGAACTCATCAGCCCCGGGCAGACGATCATCTCGAACACGTTCTACAACTCGCTTCTGACGAGCCACGGCATCACGATGCTGTTCCTGTTCGGGACGCCGATCCTCGCGGCGTTCGCGAACTACCTGGTGCCGCTCCTGATCGACGCCGACGACATGGCGTTCCCGCGGATCAACGCCATCGCGTTCTGGCTGCTGCCGCCCGCCGCCTTGCTCATCTGGGCCGGCTTCTTTCCGCTCGGCGACATCATCCCGGCACAGACCGCGTGGACGATGTACACCCCGCTGTCGACCGGTGCGGGGCTGGGCAACCAAGGCAACGCCGGCGTCGACCTGTTCCTCCTCGGGCTCCACCTCTCCGGCGTCGCGGCGACGATGGGTGCGATCAACTTCATCGCCACCATCTTCACCGAACGGGGCGACAAGGTCTCGTGGGCCAACCTCGACATCTTCTCGTGGACGATCCTGACCCAGTCGGGGCTGATCCTCTTCGCGTTCCCGCTCCTGGGGAGCGCCCTCGTGATGCTGCTGTTCGACCGTAACTTCGGTACCACCTTCTTCGCCGGCGAGGGCGGCGCGATGCTGTGGCAGCACCTCTTCTGGTTCTTCGGTCACCCCGAAGTCTACATCCTCGTGCTCCCGCCGATGGGGATCGTCAGCTACGTCCTCCCCCGGTTCGCCGGCCGCCGGCTCTTCGGGTTCAAGTTCGTCGTCTACTCCACGCTCGCGATCGGCGTGCTCTCGTTCGGCGTGTGGGCCCACCACATGTTCGCGACCGGGATGGACCCCCGGCTTCGGGCGTCGTTCATGGCGGTCTCGCTGGCGATCGCGATCCCGAGTGCGGTCAAGACGTTCAACTGGATCACCACGATGTGGAACGGCCGGGTGCGGCTCACGACCCCGATGCTGTTCTGTATCGGGTTCGTCTCGAACTTCATCATCGGCGGCGTGACCGGCGTGTTCCTCGCGTCGATCCCGATCGACCTCGTGCTCCACGACACCTACTACGTGGTCGGGCACTTCCACTACGTCGTGATGGGCGCGATCGCCTTCGCCGGCTTCGCGGGGCTCTACTACTGGTACCCGCTGTACACCGGCCGGATGTACCAGAAGACGCTGGGGAAGATGCACTTCTGGCTCTCCATGATCGGGACCAACGTCACGTTCTTCGCGATGATCCTGCTGGGGTACGGCGGGATGCCGCGGCGGTACGCCAACTACCTGCCGCAGTTCGCGACGCTGCACCAGGTCGCGACCCTGGGGGCGCTGATCCTGCTGGTCGGCCAGATCATCTTCGTGTGGAACTTCGTGCAGTCGTGGCTCGAAGCCCCGAAGGTCGACGACGGCGACCCGTGGGACCTCCGGGACTCGGATCTCTACACCGCCGAGTGGGACTGGTTCGACCAGAAGCTCCAGACCGCAATCGCTGACGGTGGCGACGAGGAGGAGGCGATGACCGACGGCGGCGAACCCACGAACGCCCCGGACGGCGCCGACGAGTAGTCCGTTCCCTGCGATCCCCGTTTTCGGCGGTCCCGACGCCTCCGGCCGTCACCCCGCCTCAGACCGCGAGCAGGATGCCGGTCGCGAACATCAACACCACGATCGACGCGAGGACGATCCCGAGGAGGTCCCTGTCGCTCATACCCGCCGTTGGCGGGGGCCGATCAAATGGGCGTCGGTTCCGCCGGCGCGCCCCGCAAACGGGTGGCTTAACCCGGCGCGTCCCCGACACTGTGGTGTGACCGAACCCGACGCCGCCGACCGGGCGGAGCCGGCGCCGGAGGCGACCGGCCGCGACGGCCGGCGGTTCGTGCTCCTGCTGTACGTCGCCCTGACGGGGGTCGGGGCCGCGGCGGGGCTGCTGACCGGGACGTTCGTGGCGGGGCTCGAGCAGCCGCGGTTCCTGTTTCTGATCCCGTTTCCGGCCACGCCGCTCGGCTTCGCCGCCTACGGCGGACTCACCCTCGCCGTGGTGCTCGGAATCCCACTCGCGCTCGTGATCTACGTCTCCCGGACGATCGACGACGGGTGACGTCGCCTCCCGCGGCCGGCGGCGACGCCCGCGACCGCCGCCGACCATTTTTATTCCGGGCGGGCGTACGGAGCATCTGATGGACGTAGACGAACACGCCGAGGAACTCGCCTCCGCCCTCGGTGTTGACAAAGCGGAGGTCAAAGACGACTTGCAGAACCTGCTCTCGTACAGCGTGCCCGTCGACGAGGCCAAACAGAGCATCCGCCGGAAACACGGCAGCGGTGGCGGCGGCGACGCAGCCCCGACCGCGAAGGACGTCGCCGACGTCGCCACCGGGGACGGGAACGTCACCGTGACCGTGCGGGTGCTCTCGGTCGGCCGCCGGTCGATCCGGTACCAAGGCGAGGAGCAGACGATCCGGGAGGGGGAGTTCGCCGACGAAACCGGCCGGATCTCCTACACCGCGTGGGAGGACTTCGGGTTCGAACCCGGCGACTCGATCACCGTTGGGAACGTCGGCGTCCGCGAGTGGGACGGCGAACCCGAACTCAACGTCGGCCAGTCCTCGACGGTCGCCATCGAGACGACGCCGGTCGAGGTCCCCTACGACGTCGGGGGCGCCTCCGACCTCGTGGACCTGCGGGCGGGCGACCGCGGCCGCACCGTCGAGGTCCGAATCCTCGAATCCGAGGAGCGGGTGATCGACGGCCGCGACGGCGAGACCACCATCCGGTCGGGGGTCGTCGCCGACGAGAGCGGCCGGCTCCCGTTTACCGACTGGGAGGCCCGCCCCGAACTCCAGGAGGGCTCCGAACTCCGGTTCGAGGAGGTGTACGTCCGGGAGTTCCGCGGGGTTCCGCAGGTGAACCTCTCGGAGTTCACGACGGTGACACCGCTCGGACGCGCCGTCGACGTCGACGACGAGGCCCAGCGGCTCCCGGTCGCCGAAGCGGTGGGGTCCGGCGGGCTGTTCGACGTCGAGGTCGTCGGCAACGTCCTCGAAGTCCGGGACGGCTCGGGGCTGATCGAGCGGTGTCCGGACTGCGGGCGCGTGCTCCAGAACGGCCAGTGCCGCGCCCACGGCGACGTCGACGGCGAGGACGACATGCGCGTCAAAGCCATCGTCGACGACGGCACCGGCACGGTGACCGCGATGCTCGACCGCGAACTCACCGAGGCGGTCTACGGCGGCACGATGGCGGACGCCATGACCGCCGCCCGCGACGCGATGGACAAGGAGGTCGTCGCCGGCGAGATCCGCGAACGGATCGTGGGCCGGGAGTACCGGGTTCGCGGCAACCTCTCGGTCGACGAGTACGGCGCGAACCTCGAAGCGACCGCGTTCGAGCGGACCACCGACGACCCGGCGTCGCTCGCGACCGACCTGCTCCGGGAGGTCCGGTCGTGAGCGACGAGATCCAGGAGCGGGAGGTCGCCCGCCGGGTGTTCGCCGCGGAGTTCGACGACGCCACGCTGTCGTACTCGGAGAGCGACGAGGAGCGCGCCCCCAACTACGTGGTGACGCCGACCGGCGCGCGGGTCAACCGGCTGTTCGCGGTCGGCGCGCTCACCGAGGTCGAACGCGTCAACGACGACGTCCTCCGGGGTCGGATCTCGGATCCCACCGGCGCGTTCGTGACCTACGGCGGCCAGTACCAGCCCGACGCCGCGGCGTTTCTCGAACGGGCGACCCCGCCGTGTTTCGTCTCGATCACCGGGAAGGGCCGGACCTACCAGCCCGAGGACTCCGACCGGATCTTCACCTCGGTCCGGCCCGAGAGCCTCAACGAGGTCGACGCCGACACCCGCGACCGGTGGGTCGTCGCCGCCGCGGACGCCACCCTCGACCGACTCGCGACGATGGCGGCGGCGCTCGACCTCGGCGCCCGCGGCGACGACCTCCGGACCGAACTGGAGTCCCGCGGGGTCGACGCGGCGCTGGCGCGCGGGGTCGCGCTCGCGATCGATCACTACCGGCCGACGGAGTTCTACCTCGAAGCCGTCCGGCGGCTCACGCTCCAGGCGCTCGAACTCGTCGTGGGTGACCGCGACGCCGTCGACCCGCTCGACGTCGCCCCCGACGAGCCGGGCCCCGACGAACTCGGCCCGCTCCCCGACGTTCCGGCCGCGTCGCCGACGCCCGGCGACGGGACCGTCGGTGCGGGGGCGGTCGCCGCGGACGCCGCCACCGACGGGGACTCGCCGAGCGTCGACGCCGACGACGCGGCCGGGGAGGCGGCAGGCGAGGGGTCGACCGCCGAGCCGGCGGGCGGGACCCCGGCACCGGATCCGACCGCCGACGCGGAGCCGGCGGACGAGCCGCGGGCGGCGGACCCCGACACCGTCGGCGCGGCGTCCGACTCCACCGAGCCGACAGCCTCGGAGCCGACCCCGTCGGACCCGTCGCCCTCGACCGACGAGGGCGACGACGCGACCGCGGCGGCGGGGCCGGATTCGGACCCCGACTCGGACGATCTCGGGGACTTCGGGGTCGACGACGCCGCGGACGAGTCGGAGATGTACGAACTCGACGAGGCCGAGCGCGCCGAGATCGAGTCGGAGTACGGCACCGAGTTTTCAACCGGCAACGAGGTCGACGACCCCGGCGAGGCCGACATCGACGTGCCGGACGTCGAGGACCTCGAAGCGGAGGCGGCTGCGGCGGCCGAGGGTGACGCGGCGGCCGCAGGCGATCCGACGCCGGGCACCGGCGGTTCGACCCCGGGTGCGGCCGCGGCGTCGGACCCCGACGCCGGCGGGGCCGACGACCCGGCCCCGACCGGCGATTCGAGTGCCGACGCCGCGGACGCGGACGCGGACGCGGGCGACGGCGAACCCGCGGACGACGTCGACCTCGAAACCGCCGCGGTCGACGTGATGAGCCGACTCGACGACGGCGACGGCGCCGACCGGGAGGCGGTCGTGTCGGCGGTGGCGGACGAACACGGCGCCGACCCCGACGCGGTCGAGTCCGCGATCCAGGACGCGCTGCTGGGCGGGAAGTGTTACGAACCCGCCGAGGGACGGTTGAAGGCCATCTGATGCCCGAGACGACGGGGTTCGGGGCGGAACGAGCGGGCGACTCGCTCGTGGAGCCGCTCCCCGGCGATCCCGCCGCCGTGGCCCGGATTGGCGGCGACAGCGGGGAGACGGCGCTCGTCGTGGCCGACTACCACGCTGGGATCGAGGCTGGGCTCCGGTACGAACGCGGCGTCGAACTCGACAGCAACGCCGACCTCCGGCGGATCCGGCTGCTCGGCCTGCTCGACCGGACCGACGCCGACAGGGTCGTGGTGCTCGGCGACCTCGGACACCGCGTCGGCGGCGCCGACGGCGCGGAGGCCGAGGAGCTCGCGGACCTGCTCGGGTCCCTGCTCGACCGCGTGCCGGTCACCCTGGTGCCGGGCAACCACGACGCCGGCGTCGGCGACCGGTTCGGGGACGACGACCGGTTCACCGTCGCCGAGGGAACCGGCACGCGGCTCGGCCGGGTCGGGTTCGTCCACGGCCACACGTGGCCGTCCCGCGAGGCGCTCGCTGGCGACGTGGTGTGTATCGGCCACGAACACCCCGCGGTCAGGTTGGCGGACGATGTCGGCGGCGGCCGGAAAGAGCGAGCGTGGCTCCGGGGCCCGCTCCGCCCCGAGCCCTTCGCCGACCACCTCGAGGTCGACGCCGCGGAGCTAGAGTGGCACGACCCCGACCTGGTCGTCGTGCCCGCGTTCAACGACCGCTCGGGGGGGACGCGGGTGAACGTGGAGGGACAGGGGTTTCTCGCGCCGTTCCTCCCCGCGGCCCTAGTCGGCGACCGGACCGAGGCGTACCTACTCGACGGCACGCGGCTCGGACCGTACCGGTCGGTGTAGCCGTCGGGGTCAGAGCGCCCCGGCGGCGACGATGACCGCGTAGAGCGCGGCCCCGGCGATCGCGGCGAGCACGGCGAGGGTCCACGACTCGGGGCCGCCGACGCGGTCGGGTCGGAGGAGCGCGTCCCCCCCGATCGCGGCGACGAGCCCGCCGGCGGCGCCGCCGACGGCCGACGGGAGGCCGGTCGGTGGGAGGAACGACGCCGCCGACAACACGCCGTACGCGAGGATCGCGATCCAGAAGGTTCGACGGGGGTCCATACGACCCCGTTCGACCCCGCGACGCACGAAGCTTTGGCCCGGGGAAACGCCGGGCTTAATCCCCTCGCGGCGGTACTGGTGACAATGACGGACGGCGCGGCGTCGCGGGGAATGGACGCCTTCGCGAGCCTCGGCGACGCGGTCCGGTCGGCGCTGTCCGACCGGGGGTTCGAGACGCCTACCGAGCCGCAGCGCCGCGCGATCCCGCCGCTCGCCGCGGGTCGGAACGCCCTGGTGATCGCCCCCACCGGAACCGGAAAGACCGAGACCGCGATGCTGCCGGTGTTCGACGCGATCGTCCGCGCCGACCCCGAGGACCGCGAGGGGCTGTCGGCGCTGTACATCACGCCGCTGCGCGCGCTCAACCGGGACATGCGCGAGCGGCTGGAGTGGTGGGGGTCGACCTTGGACGTCGAGATCGACGTGCGCCACGGCGACACCACCCAGTACCAGCGGTCGAAGCAGGCCGACGACCCGCCAGACGTGCTGGTGACGACCCCCGAGACCCTCCAGGCGATGCTGACCGGGTCGAAGCTCCGGACCGCGCTGTCGGACGTCCGCCACGTCGTCGTCGACGAGGTCCACGAACTCGCCTCCGCGAAACGCGGCGCGCAGTTGACGGTCGCGCTGGAACGGCTCCGGACGCTCGCGGGGGCGTTCCAGCGGGTCGGGCTCTCGGCCACCGTGGGGTCGCCCGCGGAGGTCGGGAAGTTCCTGACCGGCGACCGCGCCTTCGACGTCGTCGAGGTCGACGTCGGCAGCGAGGTGTCGTTCGAAGTCGTCCACCCCGAGATCACGCCCGACGACGAGCGGCTGGCGGGTGAACTCGCGACCGACGCGACGATCGCGAGCCACGTCCGGCTGATCCGCGACGTGGTCCGCGACCACGAGTCGACCCTGGTGTTCGTCAACACTCGGCAGACCGCGGAGGCACTGGGGTCGCGGTTCAAGTCGCTCGGCGAGCCCATCGAGGTCCACCACGGATCGCTGTCGAAGGACGTCCGGATCGACGTCGAGGACCGGTTCAAGACCGGCGACCTCGACGCCCTGGTGTGTACCTCGTCGATGGAACTCGGGATCGACGTGGGGCGGGTCGACCACGTCGTCCAGTACGGCAGCCCCCGCGAGGTCGCGCGGCTGCTCCAGCGGGTCGGCCGCGCGGGCCACCGTCGGGACGAGGTCTCCCGCGGGACACTCGTCACGTCGTCGCCCGACGACACCCTGGAGGCGCTCGCGATCGCCCGCCGCGCCACGACGGGGGCGGTCGAGCCCGCGCGGATCCACCACGCCAGCCTCGACACGGTGGCGAACCAGATCGTCGGGATCGTCATGGACGAAGGCGAGGTGTCGGCGCGGCGGGCCTACGACCTCGTGACCGCGGCGTACCCCTTCGCCGACCTCGACGAGGAGACGTTCCGGGAGGTGGTCCGGCAGCTGTCGAGCAACCGGCTGCTGTGGCTCGACGAGGACCGGGACCGGTTGGAGAAATCGAGCGGCACCTGGCAGTACTTCTACGCCAACCTCTCGATGATCCCCGACGAGGAGACCTACGAGGTCCACGACATCTCCTCGCGGGGTCAGATCGGGACGCTCGACGAGCGGTTCGTGGTCAATTTCGCCGAACCGGGCGCGGCCTTCGTCCAACGCGGGGAGATGTGGCGGATCAACGACATCGACGACGACGACGCGCGGGTGAACGTCACCCCGATCGAGGATCCCAGCGGGGAGGTGCCCTCCTGGACCGGCTCGGAGATCCCCGTCCCCGCCCACGTCGCCCGCGAGGTGGGCGAGATCAGATCGATCGCGGCCGCGCAGTTCGACGCCGGCGCCGACCGCGAGGCAGTCGCCCGCGACCTCCGGGCGCGGTACCCAACCGACACCCACACCCTCTCGGCCGCCCTGGAGCCGGTCGAACGCCAGGTCGAGGCCGGTCACCCGATCCCGACGGCCGACCGGTTCGTCGTCGAGGGGCAGGCCCGGACGGTCGTGCTCAACAGCACCCACGGCCACCGGATCAACGAGACGTTCGGCCGCCTGCTGGCCGCCCTGGTCGGCCAGCGCACCGGGTCGTCGGTCGGGATGGAGGTCTCGCCGTACCGGATCGAGCTCGAAGTCCCGTCGCGAGCCTCCGCCCGCGACGTCGTCGAGGTGCTGGAGACCACACAGCCCGACCACGTCGAGCCGACCCTGGAACTCGCGCTTCGGAACTCCGACGCGCTGAAGTTCACGCTGGCGCAGGTGGCCGCGAAGTTCGGCGCGCTCAAGCGGTACCAGGGGCGCGAGCGGTTCGGTGCCGACCGGCTGCTCGCCGCGCTCCGGGACACTCCGGTCTACGACGAGGCCGTCCGGGAGGTGTTCCACGTCGACCTCGCGGTCGACGCCGCGGCGGCGCTGCTCGCGGACCTCCACGACGGGGCGGCGACGCTGGCGACCGCCCGGGAGCGGACCCCGATCGGGACCGGCGGCCGCTCCAGTGGGCGGGAGCTGGTGGTCCCGGAGAACGCCGACGCGAGCGTGATCGAGACGGTAAAAGACCGCATCCACGACGACCGGGTGCGCCTGCTGTGTCTCCACTGCACCGAGTGGGAACACACCACGAAGGTTCGGCGCGTCCGCGACCAACCCGAATGCCCGGAGTGCGGCGCTACGCGGGTCGCGTGTCTGAACCCTTGGGACGAGGAGACCGTCGCCGCGGTGCGGGCACGCGACCGCGACGACGAGTCCGAACGCCTGGTGCAGCGGGCGTACCGGTCGGCGAGTCTGGTCCAGAGCCACGGCAAACGGGCCGTGATCGCGTTAGCGGCCCGCGGGGTCGGCCCCCAGACCGCCGCCCGGATCATCGGGAAACTCCGGGAGGACGAGCGGGACTTCTACCGCGACATCCTGGAGCAGGAGCGACAGTACGC
>CAZIQT010000032.1:0-2681 GCA_964541645.1 uncultured Halobellus sp.
CGGCGGAGTCGGCGGACGCACCCGAGGCGGAACCGGGCTCGGCCGCCGGGAGCCCCGACGCCGACGCGGAGCCGGACTCGACCGGCGCCGAGCCCGCTTCGGCGCCCGACGACGGGGCCGACCCGACGCCCGCCCCGGAGCCGGACCCGGGGCCGCTGCCGGACCCGGCGGGCGACTCCACGCCGGAGTGACGTCGTCGGGCGCGCCCGGTGGCTCAAAGACCCCTTTGTTCCTTCGGCGTTCCTTTGAGCCGGCGCGTCGTAGCCGGATCCGGGATGGCATCGAAACGGAGGCTCTCGATGGTTGCACTCGCCGCGATCGTGGTCCTCGCCGGCTGCGGCGGCGCCGGCAGCGCCGGCGGCGGCGGGGGCGACGCCGGAGCGGTGGAGGAGTACGAAGGAGCCGGAAGCGACGGCGGCGCGGCGGCGACCGCGGCGCCGACGGAGGCGGCCGTGGCGGCCGACACCGACGGTGCCGGCGGGGCCGGTGGCGGCGGCGCGGGCCAGGTCACCGACGACCGCGCCATCATCCGCACCGGCACCGTCGTCGTCGAGGTCGACGACTTCGAGTCCGCACGGGCGACCCTGACGACGACCGTCCGGGGGTACGGCGGCTACGTCAGCGACAGCCGCGAGGACCGCCGGGAGGTCGACAACGAGACCTGGACCCGCGGTGCGGTCGTGGTCCGCGTCCCGAGCGAGGAGTTCGACGCCCTGGTGGACGACGCGCGGGCGCTCGGGACGGTCGAGTCCGTCGAGACCAACTCCCGGGACGTGACTGACCAACTGGTCGACGTCGGGGCGCGCCTGGAGAACCTCCGCGCCGAGCGCGACCGGCTCCGGACACTCTACGACCGGGCCAACACGACCGAGGACGTGCTCGCGGTCCAGCGCGAGCTCTCGGACGTCCAACAGGAGATCGAGCGGCTCGAAGCCCGCCAGCAGTCCCTCCGCGATCGGGTGGCGTTCTCGACGCTGACGGTCCGGCTCGAGGAGCCGCGCCCGACCCCCGATCGGGTCGCGCCCGACCGGTGGTACGACACGCCCGTGGTGTCGGCGTTCCTCCAGTCGGTCGACGGCGTGGTGGTCGCGGCCCGCGCCCTCGTGGTCGGGATAGCGTTCGCGCTGCCGTACCTCGCCGTCTTCGGAGTCCCGGTGGCGCTGGTCGGCGGCGCGGTCCTCCGGTACGGCGGTCGGTTCCGGCGGGGGCGCGGCGGTGGGTCGGAGTGACCCCGCCCCGGCAGCCGCGACTGCGGTCGGTGGCTGGTCGCTACGACCCGCCGTCGCCGGCGTCGCCGGCTTCGCTCACCGTCACCTGCGCCTCCCGCAGCACCGCCCCCGCCATCTCGTACCCCGGGCGGTAGACCTCCGCGACGGTGCCCTCGGGCTGGTCGGCGTCGACGCGCATCAGCACCTCGTGGCGGGTCGGATCCACCTCCGACCCGGGCTCGGGGCTGATCTCGGTGACGTCCTCCTCGGCGAGGATCCGGTCGAACTCCTCGACGGTGGACTCGACGCCCGGCCGGATGTCGGCACCCGCCTCCTGATCGAGCGCGCGGACGAGGTTGTCGCGGACGCTGACGATCCGCCCGACGAAGTCCTCGGTCGCGCGCTCGCGGATCTGCTCCTCGCGGCGCTTCGCACGCTTCTTGTAGTTCTTGAAGTCGGCCTTCGAGCGGGCGAGCGCGTCCTCGAGTTCCCGGATACGCTCCTCCTTGGCGTCGAGTTCCGACTCCGCCTCGGCGAGCCGGGACTCCACCGCCGCCACTTCGGCGGCGAGGTCGGCGTCGTGGTCCTCCACCCGGGCGGCGAGGTCGTCGGCGTCCTCCGGTCCGGGGTCGGACCCGGACTCCGCGTCGCTCCCGGCGTCGTCACCGCCGGCCGCGGGGTCGTCGGCAACGTCCGGCTCGGCGTCGTCGTCGGCTGCCGCCGACGTCCGGCTCTCGGGGGGCTCCTCGTTCATGTCCGGGGTTCGGGCGGGACGCGTCTTAAACGTGAAGAAAGGGTGGCGGCCGCCGCGACGTGGGCCCGCCGGCCACCCTCCGCCGGGACGGGCCGCTACTGGTACATCCCGAGCGGTCGGGCCTGCGTGCTCTCCTCGCCGGCGTCCTGCATGCGTTTCGCGAGCCGTTCTTTCGCGCTCCGGATCTGCTCGGCCCGCTCCACCAGGTGATCGGCGGGGACGTCGACGCCGGTGAGGGGTTCGATTCCCTCCTTGATCAGGACCCTCGCTGCTTCGGGGTCGGGAAACCGGGGATCCGACTCCACCACCAGTCCGACGGCGGTCCGGCCGGACTCGACGGCGTCGTTCAGGAGCACGCCGGTCGGGCCGGACACCACCCCGGCCTCGTCTGGCGCGTCGATCCCGGCGTCGGAGACGGCGTCGACGCCCGCCCCGGTCCCCAGGCCGTACAGCGCCGGCGGCGACGCACCCTTGTCCTCGGGGATCCCCGAGAGGTAGATCGGGGTCACCCCCAGGTCGTCGAACCAGCCGGACAGACACGCCGCCAGCTCCCCGGCGGCGTCGGACCCGACCGGAACGTCGCTCTGGAGCACCAGCAGGTCGCGATCGCCGTCGGCGTAGATCCGGACCGGCGGCTGCAGCGCCGCGTCGCCCCCGCGGTACACCGCGACTTTCGGGAGCGAGTCGCAGTACACGTCGGCGTGGTGGGTCATGTCGAA
>CAZIQT010000032.1:2781-17798 GCA_964541645.1 uncultured Halobellus sp.
CCGCGACTTTCGGGAGCGAGTCGCAGTACACGTCGGCGTGGTGGGTCATGTCGAATTCCGCCACCAGGTGGTCGGCGGCGATCTTTCCGACGAGTCCGACGCCGGGGAACCCCTCGACCAGCGACGGGTCGGTCACGTCGACGTCCGCCCGCACGGAGACGTTCGTCATACCTCGGGGTACGGCGACGCCGGTGGTAAAGCTGCGGGCGGCCGCGGCGCTCACCGGATCCGAGTGAGACGGTCCCCGCCCGAACCGACACCCACAAGCGCCCGCGACGGGTTCGAGTCGGTATGCAGCCACCCCAGCGGTACGCGTCGCTGGTCGACGACCCCGAGGCGTTCCGGGCGGCGTGCGAGCGGCCGCTGCCCTCGGTCGTCCGGGTCAACACGCTGAAGACGTCGGTCGACCGCGCGCGAGAGGCGCTCGACGCCGCGGGCGTCGGCCACGAGGCGACCGACTGGCACCCCGGCGTGCTGAAGCTCGACGAGCGCGGGCCCGGCACGTCGTGGCCGTACTTCCACGGGTGGCTCCACGGCCAGGAGGAGGTGTCCGTGCTGCCGGCGCTGGCGCTCGACGCACAACCCGGGGAGGTCGTGTGGGACGCCTGCGCCGCGCCGGGGAGCAAGGCCACCCAGCTGTCGGCGCTGATGGACGACCGGGGGGTCGTGATCGGCAACGACAACAACCTCGGCCGGCTGTCGGCGCTGCGGCACAACGCCGAACGGCTGGGGGTCACGAACCTCGCGGTCACCAACCAGGACGCCCGGAACTTCTCGCTGAAGCCGTTCGGCGACCGCACCGACGCGGACGAGCGGATCGAGGCGTTCGACCGCGCGCTGGTCGACGCGCCGTGTTCCTGTGAGGGAACGATTCGGAAGAACCCCGACGCGTTCGAGGAGTGGTCGCTGAGCCACGTCGAGGGTATCGCCGGCGTCCAGCGGGGGATCCTCCGACGCGCGATCGACGCGACCCGCCCGGGCGGCACCGTGGTCTACTCGACGTGTACATTCGCCCCCGAGGAGAACGAGGCCGTGGTGGACCACGCGCTCGACGGCGGGGACTGCGAGCTCCGTCCCTGGGATCCGCCCGCGGGGTTCGAGACGGATCCCGGCGTCACCGAGTGGCAGGGTGACGCCTACGACCCCTCGCTGGACCTCGCCCACCGGGTGTACCCCCACCGGAACGACACCGGCGGGTTCTTCTGCGCGAAACTGGAGGTGACGGCGTGACCGACGCCGACGACCCGCCGGCAAACGACAGCCACCGGTTCGACCGGCTGCCCGCGACCGCCGACGACCGGGTCGTGCCGGGCCGGCCGACCAGGGCAGCGGTCGTCGAGTGGTGGGCGGACCGGTACGGGATCCCGCCGGCGACGTGGGACGGCCACACCTTCTGGGAGCGCGGCAACGGCAAGCTCTGGGCGTTCGCAGGCGACGCCGTCTCCCCGCTCGACGCCGAGGGGCTGGGGCTGCGGATCCTCCGCACCCGCCAGGAGCACTGGAAGCCCTCCACGAACGCGGTCCAGCGGTTCGGCGGCGCGGCGACCCGGAACGTCGTCGTCTTACACGGGGACGAGGCCGCCCGGTTCGCCCGCGGCGACGACCAGGACCTCCCGCGGTGGGACGGCGACTGGGGGTACGTGATCGCCGCCCACGACCTCGCGGGCGAAATGGAGCCGATCGGCGTCGGGCTCTACCTCCACGGCGAGCTCCGGTCGACCGTCCCGAAGGGGCGGCGCGAGGACCTGGAGTCGTAGCGGTCCGACCCCCGACCGTGGCGCCGCTCACTTGGCTTCGATGGTCCCGCCGCCGAGGCCCTCCCACGCGACCCGGTAGCCCAGCCGCGAGAGGGTCGCGGAGGCGTCGTCGATCCCGTGGTCGTCGAGCACCGACTCCGCCGCCGACAGCGACATCCCCGCTTCGAGTTCCTCGTCGACGGCGTCGAGCACCGCGGGCCTGATCAGCGTCCGCCCCACCCGCTCGTGGTCGGGGAACGCCACCGGATCGAGGGCGTCGACGCCGACGCCGCGGCCGGCGGCGAGCGAATCCAGTCCGATCACGTCGGCGTCGGGCACGAGTTCGGCCGGCAGCGACGCCGCGGCGTCGGCAACGAGATCGGCCTCGTACGCCCGGAGCGCGTCCACGACGTCCTTCACGCGAACCCGGTCGGAGAAGGTGACCACGCGGTGGTCGAGCGCCGCGATCTCCTCGCCGACCCCGAGCGACTCGTCGACCGCGACCAGGAGTTCGACGTCGTCGTCGACGCTCCCGAACTGCTCGAGCTTCTTGTCGACGTACTCCGGGGTCCAGAACCCCATCACCTCGAAGAACACCCGGAGCGGGGGGTCGTCCGTCGACGCCCCGCTGTCGGCGTCGGTGCCGCCGCCCGGCCGGTAGTCGAACGCGAAATCCGGGATCATGGCGCGGGCCCCCGCCGCGAGCGGCTCCGGTTCCCGGGAGAGCGCCCAGTCGAGGTCCAGCCCCACGAACCGGGCGGCGAAGTCGGCTTCGACCCCGCTGTCGTAGGTCGGCTCCGCGATCGGGTCGACCCCCGGCACCGACACGTCGTCGGGGCCAAGCCGGAGCTCGCGGTCGGTCCCGCGGTCGTCGATCGTCGCGTCGAGCGACCACTCGGCGGCCTCGGCGACGCTCCGGAGCAGCCGGGCGAACGCGGTGCCGTACCGGCGCGTCCGCCGGAACAGCGCGTCGGGGCCGGTGACGACGAGTTCCCGCTCGCCCGTCCCCTCGCGCCGGCGGATCTCGTAGAGCAGCCCCAGCCGCTTGACCGCCGACACCAGCCGAGCGGGGTCGGCGCTTCGGATCCGGACCTCGGTCGCGTCGAACAGCGCGGTCTGGGCCAGCGAGAGGTTGTACTGTTCGATCAGCGCGTCGGGATCCCACCGCGGCTCGAAGTCGACACACACCTCGTTGCGGTCGCGGTCGGCGTACAGCGACGCCTCGATCTCGTCGGGGTCAGCCCCCAGCCGGTCGGCCGCCGTCGCGAGCGCGGCCGCTCGATCCTCGGCGTCGACGACGCCCCCGACGGACTCCGCGGCCTCGAAGACCCGGCGCCGGACGCGGTCGGGCGGCAGCGCCGCCCGGGTCTCGAAGGTGGCGTCGCGTTCTCCGAGCGCGGCGAACCCTCGAACCAGCTTGAAGTCGTCGGCGCCGGCCTCCAGTTCCGACAGCGCGTCGTCGAGGCGGTGCCGCGGCTCGCCCACGTGGGCTTGGAAGACGCCGATCGTCCGCGCGGCCAGCGGACGGTGGCTCCGGTCGGCGAACTGCGGGTGATACCCGCCGCCAACCCGGGAGACGCGGAGGAGATCCTTCCGGAGCACGCCCGGGCGTACGGCCCGTCGGATCAAGAGTCCGGGGGTCCGAACCGACGCCGACGGCGGGACGTCGGGAGCGACGGCCGAGCGACCGGACGACCGAAAGGCCGATACCCCCCGCCGGCCGTTGGGCGGACGATGCGGCGACGCTCCGCGATCCGCGGCTGTCTGGCGTGTCTCGCGGCGGCGCTCGGGGGGTGCGTCGGCCGCCTCCCGCGGGCGACTGGACCGCGGAACCCGCCCGACGCGCCGGTGGACCAGCCCCGACGCACCCCACCGCCGCCGGATCTGGTCGTCGGCACCTTCGACTTCGAGGCCGACGCCGACGGCGCGCTCCGGGTGTTCGGGACCATCGAGAGCCGCGCCGACGCCCGCCGGACCGGCACCGTCCGCGTCACGGTCGGCGTCGACGGCACTGAGACCGTCCGGGAGACGCCCGTCGCGGTCGCCCCCGGGGAGACGGCGGAGTGGGCGGTGGGCTTCGGGATCGCCTACGACCGGTTCGCCGCCGGCGGCGAGGTCAGCGTCGCCGTCGCGTGACTCACCGCCGCCTGTCGGCGACCCGCTCCTCGGCGGTCTCCTGGCTCACGACCTCGTAGAGCAGCGCACGGCCGCCGTCGGATTTCGGCCGGAGGATCCGCCCCAGTCGCTGGGTGAACTCCCGTTCCGACCCCGACCCCGCGAGCACGACCGCGACGTTGGCGTCCGGCACGTCGACCCCCTCGTCGAGGACGTTCGCGGCCACGACGCGGGAGTAGGTGCCGTCGCGGAAGCGTTCCAGAATCCCCCGGCGCTCGGCGCCCCCGGTCTCGCTCGTGATCGCGGGGACGAGATACCGCTCGGAGAGCCGGTAGACCAGGTCGGTGTGGGCGGTGAACACGATCACCCGGTCCCCGCGGTGGCGGTCGAGCAGCCGCCCCAGCGTCTCGACTTTCGCGTCGGCGTTCATCATGATCCGGCGGGCGCGCTGTTTCGCCAGCAGCGCCGCCCGCGCCTCGGGGTCGGTCCCCGACCGCAGCACCAGCTTTCTGTAATCGGACCCGCTCGTCAGCGAGAGGTTCGACCGCTTCAGGTAGTCGACGAACGTGCCTTGGGCGTCCTCGTAGGCCTCGCGCTCCTCGGGCCCGAGCGCGACCTCGATCCGCCGGATCTCGTAGTCGGCGAGGTGCTCGCCCGCGAGGTCGTCGACGGCGGCCTCGTAGACCTTCGGCCCCACCAACTCCGCGATCACCTCGTGGGCGCCGTCGGGGCGCTCGAAGGTGGCCGTCAGTCCGAGTCGTGCGGGCGCGGCCACCAGCCGGGCGGCGTCGCGGTAGCCCTCCCCGCCGAGGTGATGGACCTCGTCGAACACGACCAGTCCGAAGTCGCCGCCGACGTCCTCGGCGCGGAGGTACGCCGAGTCGTACGTCGAGACCGTAATCGGCGCTTGGGTCTGCTCGCCCCCGCCGAACTGCCCGACCGCGACGTCGAACTCGGTCTCCAGCTCCCGGCGCCACTGCTCCAGCAGGTCGATCGTCGGCACCACCACGAGCGTGGGCACCCCGAGGGCGGCGACGGCGTCGATCGCGACCACGGTCTTGCCGGCGCCGGTCGGGAGTTCGACGACGCCGCGGTCGCCCGCCTCCCGCCACGCCGTCACCGCGTCGGTCTGGTACGGGCGGAGGTCGTAGGCGTGCGACAGCGACAGCCGCTCCCCGTCCGGCACCGCGACCCGGTCGTCGACGTCGACGCCGCGGTCGCGGAGGGCGTCGCGGAGCTCGGCGTACCGGTGGGCGGGCGCACGGGCCACGAGCCCGCGGTCGTCCCACGCGACGCCCGGCAGCGACCCCGTCGCCGCGTCGGACTCGTCGAGCCCGTCGATCCGGACCGTGCCGTCCTCGTACCGCAGCGTGAGCACAGTCGGGTGTGCGTCGGCGTCGTATATATACTGTCGGCCGGCCCGGAGGAGGTCACACCCCCGTGGGGTGCGGCGACGGCGGGCTTTTCACCGTCGGCGCGGGAGCCAGGTGTATGACCGACGCATCCGACGCCGACGGCGCGGTCGACGAATCGCTCGACGAGGTCGTGGCTGACGTCCTCGACGACATCGACGCCGCGTACGACGACTACGAGCGCGGGTACGCCGACGCCGACGCGACGCTCGCGGTGGTGATGACCCACGTCGACCGGCTCCGGGACGAGGACGAGTGAGGGGCTGGCGGCGGCGCCTCCCCGGGCGAGGAAGCAAGACCTAACCCGGTGGCCCCCTCCCTCGGAGGTATGACGGGATTCTCCGACCGCGTCGAGTCGCTGTCGATCAGCGGGATCCGCGAGGTGTTCGAGGCCGCCGGCGACGACGCCATCAACCTCGGGCTGGGCCAGCCCGACTTCCCGGCGCCCGCCCACGCCCGGGCGGCCGCCGCGGAGGCGATCCGGGAGGGGCTCGCCGACGGCTACACCGAGAACAAGGGGATGGCGTCGCTCCGGGAGGCGATCGCCGACAAGTACGCCCGTGACCAGGGTGTCGGCGTCGACCCCGCGGACGTCATCGCGACCGCCGGCGGGTCGGAGGCGCTCCACGTCGTGATGGAGGCCCACCTCGACCCCGGCGACGAGGTCCTGATCCCGGATCCGGGGTTCGTCTCCTACGACGCCCTGACACGGCTTGCGGGCGGGACGCCGGTCCCGGTGCCGCTCCGGGAGGACCTCACGCTCGATCCCGAGGCGGTGGAGGCGGCGATCTCCGACGACACCGCGGCGTTCGTGCTCAACAGCCCCGGCAACCCCACCGGCGCGGTCTCCCCGCCCGAGGACGTCCGCGAGTTCGCCCGGATCGCCGACGACCACGACGTGCTGTGTATCTCCGACGAGGTCTACGAGTACACCGTCTTCGACGGCGAGTTCCGGTCGCCGCTGGAGTTCGCCGACCGCGAGAACGTGGTGGTGGTCAACTCCGCGTCGAAGCTCTACTCCATGACGGGGTGGCGGCTGGGGTGGGTCACGGGCGCCCCCGACCGGATCGAGCGCATGCTCCGGGTCCACCAGTACGTCCAGGCGTGTGCCGCGGCGCCGTCGCAGTTCGCCGCGGAGGCGGCGCTCACCGGCCCGCAGGACGTCGTGACCGAGATGACCGAGTCGTTCCGTCGCCGGCGCGACCTGGTGGTCGAGGGGCTCAGCGACATCGGGCTCTCGGTACCGACGCCCGGCGGTGCCTTCTACTGCATGCCCGAGGTGCCCGAGGGGTTCGTCGACGAGTGTCTGGACCGCGGTGTCGTGGTCGTCCCCGGCGAGGCGTTCGGCGAGGCCGGCCGGGGGAAGGCGCGACTGTCGTACGCGACCGACGAGGAGTCGCTCGAGGCGGCGCTGGACGTGATGGCCGACGCCTACGACGCGGTCACGGCGTAGTTCGCAGGTCGAGTCGCGCGCGGAGCGGGCGGTCAGTTCGCGGTGCTCACGACCTTCACCACGTCGCCCTCCGCGAGTTCGTGGGCCTCGCCGATCCGACGGTTCGACCGCGCGTCGACCGCGTGGAGGTAGCCGTCGCCGATGTCGGAGTGGACCGCGTACGCCAGGTCCTTCGGCGTCGATCCGCGGGGCAACAGGACCGCGTCGGGGAGGGTCTCCCCGCTCCCGTCTGTCCACCGGGTCTCGTTCTCGACGGGGTAGACGGTGATCATGTCCAGCGTGTCGTAGACCGCGGCGTCGATCGCGGCCTGGACGCCGGTGCCGCCGTGGTCAGCCATCACCGCCCGGATGGTTTCGAGCCCCTCGCGCTGGGGCTCGGAGACGTCGCCGACGACGTCGAAGTCGTCGTCGCCCGGGTGGTACGCCACTACACCGGCGTCGGCGGCGGTCCGGAGCGCGAGTTCGCCGTCGGCAGTCGCCGCGACCACCGGGTTCGTGGTCCCCGCCCGCAGCCGGTCGACGTTGCCGTCCGGCGCGACGTCGGCCTTGTTCGCGACCACCACGATGGGTTTGGTCCGCTGCCGGAGGTCCTGCGCCAGCCGCTCGCGGTCGCCGTCGGTCCACTGCTGGGGATCCTCGGGATACGCTACCGCCCGGAGCGACGCCGCGACGTCGTAGACGGTGGCGCCGAACCCCGTCAGCATCTCGGTGAGCGCGTCGTCGATGTCGAAGTCGGGCGACCGGGACTTCCTGACCACCGTCTCCCAGTTGGCCTCGACGATCCCCGCGAGCCACTGTTCGAGTTCGGCCTCCACGAAGTCGGCCTCCTCGACCGGGTCGTAGGTGCCGACCTCGACGGGTTCGCCCTCGGCGTCGGTTCCGCCGGCAGCGTCGACCACCGAGAGGATGGCGTCGGCGTCGGTCAGCGCGTCGAGGAACTGGTTGCCCAGCCCCCGTCCCTCGTGGGCGCCGGGGACGAGCCCGGCCACGTCCAGGAGTTCGACCGGAACGTACCGGATCCCGTCGTCGCAGTTGCCGCAGCGCTCCTCGCGGTCGAGACACGGACACTGGGTTCGGGCGTGGGTCACGCCGCGGTTCGGGTCGATGGTGGTGAACGGGTAGTTGCCAACGTCGACGTCGGCCCTCGTCGCCGCCTTGTAGAAGGTAGACTTGCCCGCGTTGGGTTTCCCCGCGAGCGCCAGGGAGAGCATACCGGCGAGACGGCCGACGGCGGGAAGTACGTTTCCGTCCGCGCTCCCGACGCCACTGCCGGCCCGCCGCGGGTCGCCGGTCGCCTGCTGCCGGCTCGGTCACCTCCCGGCGAACGTCCGTTCCCGCTCGGATTTGTACTTCGTCACCCGCTCCCGAAGCGTCACGCAGAGCGACAGCAGCGGGTAGTCCGCGTCGAACGCGTGGTAGAGGTACGTCGGGACGTCCGGCGCCGACGGGATCGAGAACTCGCGCCGCTGCCGGATGATCGCCCGTTGTCTCTCGGTCGCCAGCCGGTCGAGTTCGCCCTCGATCGCGTCCAGCCGGCGCCACTCCGCCTCCAGCGCGCCGTACGCCCCCGCGGCCGGCGCCCCGCCGTCGAACTCCTGCAGCTCCGATTCGAGGTCGCCGAGCTCCGACCCGACGGCGGCGACCGACTTCGATTCGACGTCGAGCAGCTCTAAGAACCGCTCCCTGTCGCGCCGACACGACCGGGCCTTCCCGACCGTGACGCGTTTGAGGTACGGCTGGAGACGTCGCCCCGCCGTCAACGCGGTGCCGATCTCCGGACCGAACTCCGCGACGACGCTCTCCCGGTAGGTGTCGCCGTAGTCCTCGTCGTAGTGGGGGACGCTCATCACGGTCGCCTCGTAGGCGTCCCTGACTGCCGCCAGCCCGGTGCCCCCCTCGCCGCGGTCGAGTCCGCGAACCTCCCCGGCCGGCGCGGGCTCGCGGGCGGGAACCGCCTCGATCCGGTCGATGAACGCGTCGAACGCCTCCAGCTCCGCGGTGACGGCCCGCCGTTCCGCGTCGAGGCGCGCACGGAGTTCGGCGGGCACCGACCCCGGATCCGTGGTCGTCCGAACGGCCGTAGCTGTCATACCGTGCAGGCGTCCCCCGACGGTCCTAAGCGTGTATAATACGACTCGGGAGGGGGAACGACCGGTACGTACGAGTATGTAGCCGGCGGGGACGACCCGCCAGACGCGTGTCGGATCGGCAGCCGCGACCGACGCGCCGCCCGCTACGACTCCTCGGCGATCCGGTCGGCGGCGATCTCGTCGATCCGGTCGGCGAGTTCGACCGCGTCGGCCTCGCTCAACTCCACGTCGTCGGTCACCCGGTCGACGAGTTCGAGGGTTTCGGCGCGTTCCCTGAGCGCGCGCCGGGCGACCGCCTCCCAGTCGACGGTCGGGTGGTCGTCCATCCGCCGTTCGAGGTCGGCGTCGACTTCGACGGTGATTCGTGGCATACGCTCACACTGTCGCGAGAGAACCTGGTTCTTTTGCCGATTCCGAGCGCGGGGGGCCGCCGACCGCCGGTCGCGGGGTCGCGGTCCCGTCGCCGCGTCGGGCGGCGCGCTCACACCAGCGACTCGTAGACGATCCCCTCGCGGCGGGTGACGATCCGCCGCCCGTCGACGACCACCGGGGTTGCCATGCCGTCGAACTCGGCGTCGAGGTCCGCGAACTCCGGCCAGTCGGTGACCACCAAGGCGGCGTCGGCGCCGTCGAGCGCCGCGGCCGCGGAGTCGGCGTAGTCGAGGTCGGGGTACCGCGCCCGGAACTCGTCGGTCGCCACCGGGTCGTAGCCGACGACGTCGGCGCCCGCCTCCGACAGCGCCTCCACCAGCGGGATCGCCCGCGAGTTCCGGACGTCGTCGGTGCCGGGTTTGAACGCGAGCCCCAGCACCGCGACGCGCGCGCCGGCGGGGTCAACGTACTCGCGGAGGCGGTCGAGCAGCCGAACCGGCTGGCGGTCGTTCACCTCGACGGCGGCTTCCAACATGGCCGGCTCGTACCCGACGTCGCGGGCGGCGGCGATGATCGCGGCGACGTCCTTGGGGAAACAACTCCCGCCCCACCCGACGCCCGCGCCCAGGAACTCGGCGCCGATCCGGTGATCTAGCCCGATGGCCGACAGCACCGCCTCGGAGTCGATCCCGTACTCCGCACAGACGTTGGCGATGTCGTTGGCAAGCGAGATCTTCGCCGCCAGGAACCCGTTGTTGGCGTACTTGATCATCTCCGCCTCCGCGATCCCGGTTTCGATCACCGGCGGGTGGTCGGCGCGGTCGACAAGCGGGTCGAACACGTTGCGGAGCGTCTCCCGCGCCCGGTCGGTCGCCGCACCCAAGACGACCTTGTCCGGGTCGAGGAAGTCGGTGACCGCGCTGCCCTCCCGGAGGAACTCGGGGTTCACCCCGACGTGGAGGTCGTCGCCGAGGGTCAGCCCCGACTCCTCGGCGACCGTCGGCGCGATCACCGCCTCGGTCGTGGTCGGGACGACCGTGCTCTTTGTCACCACGACGTGGGGCCCCTCGGACTCGCCGAGCGCCGCCCCCAGCGAGCGCGCGCCCGCCGTCATAATGGAGAGGTCGATGTGACCGTCGTCCTCCGCGGGCGTGGGCAGCGCGAGGAACGTCACGTCGGTGTCGGTGACCGCGGCGTAGTCGGTCGTGGCCCGCAGCCCGTCGCCGGCGTGGTCGGCGACCAGCTCCGCCAACCCGGGCTCGTGGATCGGCGGTCGGCCGTCGTTGAGCGACGCCACAGTCTCCTCGTCGATGTCGACGTTGACGACGTCGTGGCCGACGTCCGCGAAACACGCCGCGACCGTCGTCCCGACGTAGCCGCTGCCGACGATGCTGATCCGCATGTCCGGGCGAACGCCGGCCGCCGGTTTCAACGTTGGTATCGCGCGACGGGGGTCGAAAGCGAAAGCCCGGAGTAGGGGGCCGTCGAACGGGTGGATATGTCGAACGAGCGCGACCGGCCGGGCGACGGCGACGACCCCGCCGAGCCGGAGAGGGGCTCCAGCCGACCGCGGGCCCGACGCCGGAGCCGGCGGCTCCCGGACGCGGTCGCCGACGCCGCGTGGCTCGTCGTCTTCCTGAAGGGGCTGTGTATGGGCGCGGCCGACGCCGTCCCAGGGGTCTCCGGCGGCACGATCGCGCTGATCACCGGGATCTACGAGCGGCTGATCGCCGCCATCACCGCGGTCTCGCCCGCCCGGATCCTGGCGGTCGCCGCCGGGGTCGTCCCCGACCGCCGAGGGGACGCCCTCGCCGCGCTCCGGGCGATGGACGCCGGGTTCCTGGTCGTGCTCGTCGCCGGCGTGTTCACGGCGATCGTGACCGTCACGCGGGTCGTCCACGTCGGGATCCGGTCGGCGCCGGTGGTCACGTTCGGGTTCTTCTTCGGCCTCATCGCGGCGTCGGCGTGGGTGTTGCTCTCGGAGGTCAGCCTCGACTCGCCGGGGCGCGTGGCCGCCGTCGTGGCGGGGTTTTCGCTCGCGTTCGTGGTCTCCGGGGAGGCCGCCGCGGCGCTGGGGCGGAGCCTCCCGATCACGGTCGTCGCCGGCGCGATCGCGGTCAGCGCGATGCTCCTCCCGGGCGTCTCGGGGTCGCTGTTCCTCATCATCCTGGGGCAGTACACGTATCTCACCGGGACGCTCTCGACGTTCGTCGACGCCCTGCTCGCGGCCGCGACCGGCGGTCCGCTCGGACCGCTCGTCGACTCCGGCACCGTGGTCGTGGCGTTCGTCGCCGGCGCCGTCGTCGGGCTGTTCTCGGTGGCCCACGCGGTCCGGTGGGCGCTCGAGCGCGACCGCGCGACGACGCTCGCGTTCCTGGTCGCGCTGATCGTCGGGGCGCTCCGCGCGCCCGTGGTGCGCACGACGGGCCGGCTGGCGGAACTCGGCCGGGGGTGGACGCCGACCGCGATCGCGACGTTCGCGGCCGTCGCGGTCGTCGGCGCGGCCGCGGTGCTGTTGCTCGAACGGTACACCGGACTGGCGGACGTCGAGGTCGGCGGCTGACCGGACTGGCGGACGTCGAGGTCGGCGCCGCGGGCAGGCTACTCCCGCGGGACCGCGATGTTCACGAGCGCGTCACACCCGCACCCCTCGCAGAGCCCGTCGGTCTCGACGCGCGCCCCACACTCCGTACACTCGTAGTAGCCCCCCTCCGGCCGGTACGGATCGACCTCAGCGTTGTAAACGGTCATACACAGAACGACGGAACCGACCATGATAACTGTTACTCAAACCCGAGTCCGTGAAACGCATCCGTAATTATAACTATCTTTTCACGGTGATCGTTGGGTTGTGGGATCCCGGACCGCCGCGTGGAGGAAGGTCTCGATCCGGGTGGTGGCGTCGGTCGTCCGGAAGCCGGCCGCCTCGAACGCGTCGACGGCGTCGGCGAGTCCGAACCGCTCGTCCACCGGCGGGCCGTCGTCGCCGGACCCGCGTTTCGACCAGTCGAGCGTGACGACGCACCCGCCCGGTCGGATCACGCGTGCGAGCTCCGCGAGCGCGGCGTCGGTCGCGAACTCGTGGTACGTCATGGTGGAGACGGCAGCGTCGAGTTCGTCGTCGTCGAACGGCAGCGACGACGCCTCCGCGGTCACGCAGTCGACGTTGTCCGGCAGCCCCTTCGCGCGGTAGCGGTCGTGCATGGCCGCCTGGACGTCGACCGCGTACACCCGCCCGACGTGCGGCGCGACCTCGTCGGTGTAGAAGCCGGTCCCGCTTCCGACGTCGGCGACCACGTCGCCGGGGGCGGGCGCGAGCGTCCCCAACAGCTCCTCCCGGGAGCCGAACCGGTAGCGGTCGGGGTCGTCGAGGTCGTCGGCGCGGTCGACCGAGAACGTGTGAAAGCCCATACCTCCCCTCCGGTCGGTACCGGGGAAAACACTTCGACGTCGGAGTCAGGGTTAACACGCTCGGCCGCCGAGGAGTTCGTATGGTTCCGAAGCTCCGAACCCCGGACGAGCGGTCGTGCGAGCTGTGCGACCGCTCGGAGGTCTGGAACGAGGCGGAGGGCACCTGGCGCGTCGCCGACGGCGGCGACGGGCCGCTGGTGGGGAGCCTCCACTGCATCCACGAGTGGGACATCAACGGGTCGTTCATGCCGTTCGGCGACCGTCGCGACGCCGCAGAGGGGTAGGCTGCGGTCAGAGGGAGTCGAGCACCGACGCCGTACCGTCGAAGTACGACCCTTCGAGCACCGTGTCGGCCGCCGCCCGGGCGTCGTCGTCGGCGTTCGCGACCGCGAACGACCGGCCCGCGACCTCGAACATCGACACGTCGTTGACGCTGTCGCCGACCGCGACGAACGACCCGGGGTCGAGCCCCAGCGTGTCGGCGACCGCGCGGAGACCGACTCCCTTCTCGACGCCCGGGGTCTTGAGGTGGTAGGCGTAGCCAGTGTCGAACACCTCGAGATCGAACTCCGCGGCCACCGACTCCAGCAGGTCCAGGTCGGCGGCGACGTTCGCGGCGATCTCGGTCTCTCGCCACTCGTTGACCGAGTCGAACGCCGGCCACCCCAGGTCGCCGCCGCGCTCCTCGAAGGCGGCCACCGCGTCGGCGGCGCGTTCCGGATCGCCCTGGTACGACGCCGTGTCGTCGGCGAGCACGACCCCGCCGTTCTCCGCGATCACCGTCAGGTCGATCCCGAGGTAGTGACACAGACTCACCGGGTACGGGAACGCCTTCCCGGTGGCGAGCACGATCGGGGCGTCCCACTCCGGGAGGTACTCGAAGGCTCGGGGGTCGAGTCGGCCGTCACCGTCGGTGAGCGTCCCGTCGATGTCGAGCGCGAGCGGCGGCGTCTCGGCGGTCATCGGCGTCGGTTCGCCGCGGAGGGGCAAAGGCCCTCCGACTGGCCGGGAGCCGGCGTCACGCCCGGCGTGACGCGAAGTTATCCACGCCACCAGGCGCTACTGTAAAGTGGGTGGTCTCCCAACCTCGGACAACCGATGAGCAACGCGCCGAGCGTCCTCGTGATCGGCGGGGGGTCCACCGGCTGTGGCATCGCGCGGGACCTCGCGATGCGCGGGGTGGACGTCACCCTCGTCGAGAAGGGGAACCTGACACACGGGACGACCGGGCGGATGCACGGGCTCCTCCACAGCGGGGGCCGCTACGCGGTCTCGGACCAGTCTTCCGCGCGGGAGTGTATCGAGGAGAACCGGGTGCTTCGCCGGATCGCGACCCACTGCGTCGAGGCCACCGGCGGGCTGTTCGTCCAACGCCCCGAGGACGACGACGACTACTTCGAAGAGAAACTGGCGGGGTGCCGGGAGTGCGGCATCCCCGCGGAGGTCCTGACCTCCGCGGAGGCCCGCGAGATCGAACCCCACCTCGCGCCCGACATCGAGCGGGCGATCCGGGTGCCGGACGGCGCGATCGACCCGTTCCGGCTCTGTGTCGCCAACGCCGCCGACGCGATCGACCACGGCGCGCGCGTCGAGACCCACGCCGAGGTCACGGACGTCTTAGTCGAGGACGGCGCGGTCGTGGGCGTCGCGGTCGAACACGAGTCGGGTGAGGGGTCGTTCGTCCACGGCGACGACGGCGACCGCGAGGAGATCCGCGCCGACCACGTGATCAACGCAACCGGGGCGTGGGCCGGAGAGATCGGCGAGATGGCGGGGGTCGACGTGGCGGTCCGGCCCTCGAAGGGCGTGATGACGGTCATGAACGTCCGGCAGGTCGACACCGTGATCAACCGGTGTCGGCCGAAGGGCGACGCCGACATCGTGGTCCCCCACGAGACCACCTGCATCCTGGGAACCACCGACGTGGAGGTCGACGATCCGGAAGCGTACCCCGAGGAGGGGTGGGAGGTCGACCTGATGATCGACACCCTCTCGGAGCTGGTGCCGATGCTCTCGGAGGCGCGGACCATCCGGTCGTTCTGGGGGGTCCGGCCGCTCTACGAGCCCCCGGAGGTCGGGAGCGACGACCCCACCGACATCACGCGGGACTTCTTCCTGCTCGACCACGACGACCGCGACGACCTGCCGGGGCTGACCTCGATCGTCGGCGGGAAACTCACCACCTACCGGCTCATGGCCGAGCGGATCGCCGATCACGTCTGCGACCGCCTCGGCGTCGACGCCGAGTGCCGGACCGCCGACGAGCCGCTGCCCGGCTCGGAGGAGTTCTCGGTGCTCCGCGAGTGGATGGACGAGTTCGGGCTCCGGTCGCCGGTCGGCCGTCGGAGCGCCGAGCGGTTGGGGTCGCGGGTCGACGAGGTGATCGGCGGGTGGGACGGCCCCAACCCCACGGTGTGTGAGTGCGAGG
>CAZIQT010000033.1:0-17658 GCA_964541645.1 uncultured Halobellus sp.
TTTCCAGCGGTGACCCGTCCGCCTCGACGAACACCTCGAACGGATACTCCCGGTATGTTCCCGTGACGGGCGCGACGATGGTCGTGCTAGAGTTTCGGTTTCCGATGTCGTTTTGAACGACCACGGCCGGCCGTGTCTTCCTCATTTCGTGTCCTTCGGCGGGGTCAGGCCGAACGATTATCACATCGCCCCGTCGCACGTCTGTGCCATCACTCATCGAGGCGTTCCCACGCTTCGTTGGACGTTTCGTTCCACTCCTCGGCGAGTGCCTCAGCGCTCTCTGAGGCCTCCCGATAGGCGGTTGCCAGCTCGTCGTCGTCCGGGCGGTCAGATTCTACCTCGACGACAGCGACAGTTACGCGCTTGTTCGCGTACTCGGTGCCGAGGTAAACTCGCCCCCGGTCGTCGGTCTCGTTCGTTTTGAGGTCCGTCGCGTCCACCTTCATTGAGGAATAATACGGACCCGTCGGCAATATGTGTTGCCCACTATTACCCACGGCGTTCCCCGTAGAGTGCGGTGCGTGTTACGGATTTCAGCGACCTGAACAAGGTGGAACAGCGGGAGAGCCGCTAAACGGAAGCCGTTCAGTTCACGGCCGTCGACAGCTCCGCGCCCGGCTTGAACTTCACATCCTGTGAGGCCTGGCTCGCGCCCACCAGGTGAAGCACCGGCGCATCCACCGCCACGTGCGTCACAAACTGATACGTCTCCCCGCCTTCACCATCATCCCCCTCGCTTCTGGGGACCACCCTTCGACCGGGCACAAGGGCGAGGCGGTCCAAGCTCCTGCCGTCGTCACCACGCTCACCTGAATTGTCGACGGGTCCGAATCGACGCGAGCGGCCCAGAGCGCACGCTCACCCGACACCGACCGCCCCACCAAGTCATCAAGCCCATCTCCGTCCACATCGCCGAAATCAACGGAAACCCTCGAAGCCTCGATATCCGCCCGACGGAAGCATCCCGGAGTTCGCCTCCCGCGTCTCAGCGGCCGGCTGCGGGACGCGTCCGTTCGACACGGTGCGGACGGGCGCACCGCGGACGACGGACGGGACCGCCGGTGTGTCGCCGACAGGCCGACGTCGATCGCGCTGGCGAGCATGGTGGCTGTGACCTGTCGACCGCGACCGAACGACGCACGACCATACCGACAGCCGGTCACAGTCCGAAGCCGCCGGGTCCATCTGGGCCACGCGGCCCGCCCGGCCCCTCGCCCGCGATCTCGACGCGCGAGGGCTCGGGTTCGGGGTCAACCTCCTCGCCGTCGACGAACCGGACGAACGACAGGTAGAACTCGCGGCCGCAGGGGCTCTCGGCGGCCGGTTCCGCCACGTCGTCGGCTTTCATCCGGTCGCCGGTCCACCGGAGGCCGTCGGCGTCGTCGCCGCAGACAAGCCGAACGCCGTCGGCGTTCTCGTACGCCTCGTCGGGGTCGCGGTACTCCCACCCGACGAGCGGGTACGGCGTGACCGACTTGTCGGAGAGGTACCCCTCGCGGTCGAGTTCGACCACGGCGCCGCAGTGGGGACAGTAGTACCTGACCGGGAACGTCATCGGTCGTGTCGAGGGGCCGAGGCGACTTAACACCCGTGTTACGCCCGGACGGGCGCCAGCCGCCGGCCCGAGGGGCCCGGCTACGCGCCGTCGACGTACCGGAACGCCACCCCGGCGCGGTCGGCGGCCTCGGCGTCGCGCGGGGAGTCGCCGACGAAGACGGCCTCGCCGGGGTCGGCGCCGATCCGACGGACGGCTTCGAGCAGCGGCTCGGGATCGGGCTTCCGAGTCGCGACGGTGTCGCGGCCGACGACGGCGTCGACGTGCGGCGCGAGCCCGTGGGTGTCGAGCGCGACCCGGCAGGCGGACTCGCAGTTCAGCGAGCAGACCGCCTCGGCGTCGGCGCGGCCGAGGACGTCGGCGGCGGGGAGCCGGGTCGAGTCCCGTGCGCCCGTCCGTTCGTGCTCGGCGATGACGGCCTCGACCTCGCTGCGGAGGTCCGAGCGGTCCGCGAGGTCGAGCATCCCCCAGAGGTCGACCCCGTCGGCGTCGACCCCCGCCGACTCGAAGGTCGCGGCCACGTCGGTGGCCACGCGGTCCCAGTTCACGTCGAGTTCCACGAGCGTGCCGTCGAGATCCCAGACCACGGCGTCGAACGCGTCGAGGTCGGCGGCGGAGTTCCCGGTCATTACCGTCACGACGCCGGCGACCCGAAAAGGCGCTTCGGACGCGGGCGCGTCCGTCCAGTCCCCGACGGACCGACCCGACGCTCACTCCCCGCCGATGTGCTCCTGGAGCGCCGCAACGACCGCCTCGGGGTCGGCGTCGAGGCCGCCCCCCTGCGCGAACGGCGGTCCGCCACCCCCGCCGCCGCCGAACCGGTCGGTGACCGAATCCACCGCGTCGCCCGCGTGGACGCCGCTTTCCGGGCCCGCAGCGACGACCACGTACGGCCGCTCGCCGTCGCCGACCGCACCGATCACCTCGCGGTCGCCGACCGCGTCCTTCGCGGCCTCGCCCGCGTCGTTCGGGTCCACGTCCGCGAGGACGCCGACCCGCCACGCGGTCCCGCCGCTCTCGCCCGTCTCGAAGCCGTCGAGCGCGTCGGCCACCGCGGCCCGTTCGAGATCCCGGACGCGGTCCCGGAGGTCGTCGCGCTCCTCGCGGACCGCGGCCGCCGTCTCCGCCAGCGCCTCGGCGTTGGTTTCGAGTGCGCCCGTCGCCCGCCTGAGCGCCCGGTGTTGGGTCGCGCGGCGGTCGATCCCGTCGGGGCCGACCGCGAACTCGACCCGGGTGAGCCCCTCGCCGGGGTTCGACCGGTCGAGGAGCGTCACCGGCCCGATCTCGCGGGTGTTCGAGACGTGGGTCCCGCCGCAGGCCGCCACGTCCCACCCGTCGATCCCGACGATCCGGACCGAATCGGCGTCGTCCATCACGCCCTCCTCGGTCTTGGTGTTGAACGCCACGTCGTCGCGGGCGGTCGCCTCCGCGGTCGGGACCGTCTCCCAGGAGACGTCGCGGGACTCCCACACCGCCCGGTTGACGAGGCGTTCGAGTTCGACCAGCGTCCCGTCGTCGATGTCGGTCGGGGTGGTGAAGTCCACCCGGACCTTCGACTCGGAGATGTCGAACCCGCCGTACCCGAGGTCGTCAAGCAGCCGGCGCCCCGCACCGTAGAGCACGTGGCTCGCGGAGTGGGCGCGCATGCAGTACGTCCGGAAGTCGTCGTCGACGACCCCGGTCACCGTCCCGCCGACCTCGACGTCGGGCTCCTCGGCGAGGGTGTGTCGAACCGCGCCGTCGAC
This sequence comes from uncultured Halobellus sp., assembly GCA_964541645.1. GTDB lineage: Archaea > Halobacteriota > Halobacteria > Halobacteriales > Haloferacaceae > Haloquadratum. The sequence continues at coordinate 3,301 of CAZIQT010000033.1, forward strand.
GGCCTGCACGTCGACGACCCGGACGCCGTCGATGGTGCCTCGGTCGGCCGGTTGGCCGCCGCTCTCGGCGTAGAAGTACGTCCGATCCAGCGTGACCGTCCGACCGTCGACGTCGTCGACCGCCGCGGTGAACTCCCGAACATCCGGCTCCGATGGGGCGTTGCTCTGCATACCACCGGCTCGGACCCGGACGCGCAAAAACGGTTCCCGTTCCGGCCGGCCGCCGTCCGGCCTCGGCTCGCGGGGCGACCGACGCCCCTCCGCCGTCACTCGTCGACGAGTTCGACCCCGAGCCGCTCCTCCAGCGCCCGGACCAGCGACCCGCCGACGCCGGCCCGCGTCGCCCGTCCCTGTTCGACGGCGTCGACGTCGGACTCCTCGACGCCGAGTTCGGCCGCTAACTCCTCGACGGTCAGCCCCGCCTCGCGCCGGGCGGCCGCGGCGACGTCGCCGTAGTCGGCGACGAGGTACGGCAGTTGGTCGTCCTCGTAATCGGTGCCGGACTCCCAGTGGCTCGCGTCGCCCCTCGTCCGGTCGTAGAGCCGCGCCTGTCGCTGGGCGGCGCGCTTCCCGCGGGAGGACCCGTCGTCGGCGCCGCCGGCGCCGCCGGCACCGCTCCCCGACCCACCCCCGGATCCGGGCGTCCTGCGTGCGTCGTCGTGGGGGGCGCAGTCGGCGCAGACGAGCAGGTCGGCGCCGGCGACGTTCGCGCGGGTGAGGCTCCCGGTCGACCGGCCGCAGAGCTCGCAGCTGTCGCCGTCGCCACCGCCCCCGCCGCCGCCGGTGGAGTACTTTGGCATACAGTCCCGTACTGGGCCCACGGTGTAAAGCGTACCGTCACCCGCGGGTCGGTCCCGAGACCGCTCCACCGCCGTCCGGGAACCGAACGCTCTTGCGGCGGTCGGCCCGTGCTGCAGACATGACCGACACCACGCCGGAGACGGCGCGGCTCGCGGCGGTCGCCGAGCGGGCGGTCCGCGCCGGGGGATCCTACCTCGCCGACGCGTTCCGCGACGGCGCTGTCGACGCCGACTACGGCACCGACGACGTGAAGGCGGCGGCCGACCGCGCCGCCGAAGAGCGCGTCCTCGACGTGATCGGTGAGGCGTACCCCGGCCACGCGATCCACGCCGAGGAGTCCGGCCGGGCGGGCGACCACCGGTACGAGTGGGTCGTCGACCCGCTCGACGGCACCAACAACTTCGCCGCCGGCCTGCCGTCGTTCGCCACGGCGGCCTGTGTCCGCCGCGAGGGCCGCCCCGAGGTCGCAGCCGTCTACGAACCGCTGCCGGACTCGCTGTACCTGGCGCGCCGCGGAGCGGGCGCGACCGTGAACGGCGACCCGATCGCGGCCGACTCCGCGGTGCCGCTCTCGACCGGGACCGTGTCGTTCGTGATCGGGCTGCCCGCGCTCCGCGACGCCGACCGCCGGGCGACCGCCGACCGGATCGAGTCGGCGATCGGGGGGGAGGCGAAACGCGTCCTGAACACCTGGTCGCCGTGCGTCGACTGGGGGCTGCTGGCCCGCGGCGGGATCGAGGGTCTGGTCGCCTCCCACCCGGACGTCTACGAGCAGTACGCCGGCCACCTCCTCGCCACGGAGGCGGGGGTCCGGAGCCGCGTGCTCGATCCCGACACCGGGGCGCCGATCGACGGCGACGGCGCGGCCGGACCGGCGGGCGTCGGCGGGCTCTACGTCGCCGCGACGACCCCCGACGCGCTCGATCGGCTCGCCGACGCGGTGACGGGGGCGTTGCGGGGGGTCGACGCCGGGGAGTGACGCGGGTCCGGCGCCGGACGTCCGGCCCCGATGGGAACCGGAAAGTGGCTGCGGCCCCTTGGGTTCGGTATGGACCTCCTCCGGATGCGGTGGGACGACGTGGTGTTCGCCCACTGGCGCGTCGCTCCCGAGACGGTCGCGGCCCGACTTCCCGATCGCCTGGACGTTGCGACCGTCGAGGGCGACGCGTGGCTCGGCGTGGTCGGGTTCGACATGTCGGAGATCCGCCCCCGCGGGGTGCCCGCCGGCCGGTCGTTTCCCGAACTCAACCTCCGGACGTACGTCACCGGTCCGGACGGGGGCCGCGGCGTCTACTTCTTCAGTCTCGACGCCGCCGACCGGATCGGCGTCTCGATCGCCCGGGGGGCGTTCCGGCTGCCGTACTACCGCGCGGAGATGCGGCTCTCCCGCGACGACGAGGGGGCGATGACCCTGCGAAGCCGGCGGGTCCACGACGACGCGCCGCCGGCGCGGTTCGACGCGACCTACCGGCCGGCCGGGGAGCCCACCGCCCCCGACCCGGGCAGCCTCGAGGCGTTCCTCGTGGAGAACTACCGGTTCTACACCGACGGCGACCGGCTCTACGCCGGCGACATCGACCACCCGCCGTGGCCGCTCGCGCCGGCGACCGCGACGATCCGCTCGAACTCCCTGTTCCGCGCCGGCGGGTTCGACGCGCCGTCGTCGGAGCCGGTGGTCCACTACTCGCCGGGGATCGACGTGACCGCCGGCGGGCTCGGCGGCGTCGAGTGACGTGGCGGCGCGGACGGAACCGCCGGGTTTCAAGCCCGGCCGGCCGCTGGTACCGGACATGGTACTCGACACCGCGATGACGACCGTCCACGTCCTGGTCGGCGCGCTGTGGGTCGGCAGCGTGGTCTTCGTCACCGGCGCGGTTCTCCCCGCGGCGACCGACGGAGCGCTCGACGCGGCGCCGCTCGCGACGATCGCCGATCGGCTGGTCTTCCTCTCCCGCGGCGCGTCGGTGGTGATGCTGCTCACCGGCGGCCACCTCGCTGCGACGGGCTACACGGTCGCGTCGCTCACCGGCACCGCACGCGGCCACCTGGTGCTCGCGATGTTGGCGCTGTGGCTCGTGTTCACCGCCCTCGTCGAAGTCGGCCGGAGCCGGCTGGTCGAGGGGCTCCGCGAGAAACGGGTCCGTGCGCCCGCCGCGGCGGCGACCGGCACGTTCCGCGCCGCCGCCGTCGTCGGCGTGCTCCTGCTCGTCGACGCCGGACTGCTCTCCGCGGGGATCGCGCTCTACTGACCGCCGATGAACCGACTCCACCCCCGTATCCGGCTGCTGTGGACCGGACGGGCCCTGATCACGGCCGCCGTGCTCGCCGGGATCGTGGTCGCCGCCCAGCGGCTGCTCGCCCCGCCGTGGCTCCCCGGGTGGGCACCCGGAGCGGTCTTCGTGGGCGTGGGCACCCTCGGGGTCGTGCTCGCGACCCTCCGGTACCGGGTGTGGCGGTTCGAGGTCCGCGGGGACTCGTTGTACCTCGAACGCGGGGTGTTCACGCGGGTGCGAACGGTGGTGCCGTTCGTCCGGATCCAGCACGTCGACACCTCCCGGTCGCCGGTCCAGCGCGTGGCCGGCCTCGCGAGCACCGTGGTCTACACCGCCGGCTCCCGCGGGGCCGACGTGTCGGTGCCGGGGCTGGGCGCCGGCGACGCCGACGACCTCCGGGAGCGGCTGAAACGGCTCGCGATCCGCTCGGAGAGCGAGGACGCCGTCTGAGATGTCCCGGAGGCTGTCGCCGCTGTCGGTGCCGTACCGGGTGCTCCAGCGGGGCGGCGGGTTCGCGATCGCGATCGCGTTCGTGGCGCGCGGCGGGATCGACGTCCCCGGGGTCGGCCCCGCGGGCCCGATTGTCCTGTTCGCGATCGCCGGCGCCGCCGCGCTCGCGCTGATCGGGTACGAGACCGCGTACGTCCGGCGGTTCACCTACGACCTCGGCGGCGACACCCTCGACATCGAGTCCGGCGTGCTCTCCCGGCGGAGCCGCGAGATCCCGCTCCGGCGGATTCAGAACGTCGACATCTCCCGGAACGTGGTCCAGCGGCTGCTCGGGATCGCGGTGGTCTCCTTCGAGACCGCCGGCGGCGGCGACACCGAGGCCCGGCTCCGGTTCGTCTCCTTCGAGGAGGCCAAACGGCTCCAGTCGGCGCTCGGCCGGCTGAAGCGGGCCGCCGAGGAGGACGACGACGCCGGCGACGAGGACGCCGACGGCGACGCCGCCGGACCCGACCCGGCGGCACCGGGGGCGGGGGACCGGCCGACCCGGCGCCGGCCCGACGCGCCGCCGGTCACCGAGCTGTTCGCGCTCGACCGGACCGAACTCGCTCTCGTGGGCGCGCTCTCGATCGACTTCCGGGTGCCGGGCGTCCTGTTCCTGATCGTGTCGACGGTCGGGTCGACGGTCGTTCCGACGTACCTGCGAGCCACCTCCGGGGTCGCGCTCGTTCTCGCGGGCGCCGCCGTCCTCGTCGGCGTCGCCCTGCTCTCGTGGGTCGTCGGGGCCGCGGCGGCGGTGGCGCAGTACTACGACTTCCGGCTGGTGCGGTCGGGCGACGAACTCCAGTACGAGCGCGGGCTGCTCCAGCGGTACGACGGGTCGATCCCGTTCGACAAGATCCAGACGCTGACCGTGGCGGACAACCCCCTGAAGCGGTATTTCGACTACGCCACGCTCTACATCGAGACCGCGGGGTACGCCCCCGGCTCCGGCGGCAGCTCGCGCGGGTCGGAGGCGGCCGTCCCCCTGGCGGAGCGCGACCGCGTGTTGGCTCTGATCGAGGAGCTCGAACCCGTCGGCGAGGTGACGTTCCGGCGCCCCCCGAAGCGCGCCCGCCGCCGGTATCTGGTGCGGTATCTGGTCGTGGTGGGCGTGCTCACCGGGATCGCCTACAGCGCCGACCTCCTGGTCCCGCTTCCGGTTCCCCCGTGGTCGCCCGCGGTGCTCGCGCCGCTCGCGATCTGGTTCGCCCACGCGACGTGGCGCCACCGCGGCGTCTGGCTGGGCGACCACCACGTCGTCACCCGGAACGGGGTGTTGCGGCGGCGGACCAAGGTCGTGCCCTACTACCGGATCCAGACGGTGATCGACTCGCGGACGGTGTTTCAGCGCCGCCTCGGCCTCGCGACGGTGACCGTCGACACCGCGGGGTCGCTGTCGCTCGGGGGCCAGGACGCCGCCGCGGTCGACGTCACCGACGCCACCGCCGACGACCTCCGCGAGGAGCTCGAAGCCCGGCTCGACCGCGCGGTCGACGCGTACCGCGCCGGCCGCGCCGGTATCGGGGTCGACGACGCGTACGACGCGGGCGGCGACGACGCGCCGGCGGACCGACGAGCCGACGACTCGCCCGCGGTATCGGGCGCCGGCCCGGACCCCGCCAACGGATCGGGCGACACGAGCAGGACGGACGACACCGGCGGAACGACCGGGACGAGCGGTGCGAGCGATCCCGACCATTGATCCCGCCGACAGCCGACCGGTCCGGTATGGAGCCGCTGGAACGCCTGTTGAAGAGCAACGACGACCACGTTGCGTCGCTCGACCCCGGTCACTTCGACGCCGTCAGGGACGGCCAGCACCCGCCCGTCGCGTCGATCTCCTGTTCGGACTCCCGGGTCCCCACCGAGGGGATCTGGCGCGCGCGGTCCGACGGCGACCTGTTCACCGGGAGCAACGTCGGCAACCAAGTTTGGTCGGACGTCGACGGCGACCGGGTGGTCAACGACACCGTCGGCTACGCCGTGTCGTCGCTTGGCGTCGAGTTCGTCGCGGTGGTCGGCCACACGGGGTGCGGCGCGATCACCACTGCCCTCGACGCCGTGTTCGACGCCGACGCCGCGGACCACGCCTCCCCGGCGGTCCACGAGGTGATCCAGCGGCTGGTCCCCACTGTCGAGGCCGCACGCGAGGCCGGCGTCGTCGACGAGGGGACGCCGCGGCGGGCGGCGGTCAACCGGCTCGTGGAGTACGCGGTCCGCGAGCAGGTCGCGTTCCTCGACGACGATCCCGAGGTTCCCGACGCGGTCACGGTCGCGGGGTTCGTCTACGACTTCCAGCGCGCGTACGGCGGCGCCGACGGCACCGCGTACCTGGTGTCGCTCGACGGCGAGACCCGTCCCGACCGGCTCCGTGACCGAGTGCAGCCGGCATTCCACGGCCACGTCGAGACGCTGCTGTCGGGGTGAGCCCTCGGGCCTCGGCCTTCAGTCCTCACTCGTCCCGAGCGGCTCGCGCCGCCTCGACGGCCCGGGTGAACTCGTCGGCGGTCTCGGTGATCGACTCGAAGTCGCCGGCCGCGATCGCGTCGCCGTCCAGCAGCGCGCTGCCGGCGCCGACGACCGCCGCCCCCGCCTCGATGTAGTCGCCGACGTTGTCCGCGTCGATCCCACCGGTCGGCATCAGCGGAATCTGCGGCAGCGGCCCCGCGATGCTCGACAGGTGGCCCGGCCCCGCCGACGACGCGGGGAACACCTTCACCAGGTCGGCGCCGGCCTCGTAGGCGGTTAGCGCCTCCGTCGGGGTGAACGCCCCCGGCGCCACCGGGACGCCGTAGCGGTTGCAGGTCTCCACCATGCCGGGATCGAACGTCGGGCCGACCACGAACTCCGCGCCGGCGGCGATGACGTCGCGTGCGGTCCCGCCGTCGAGGACGGTGCCCGCACCAACCATCGCCTCCGACCCGTCGAACGACGCCGACACCTCGGCGATCATCCCCGTCGCGTCGGGGGCGTCGGCGGTGATCTCGAACGCCGTGACGCCGCCGTCTCTCAGCGCCGCGGCGACGTCGACGACGGTGTCGGGGTCCGCGCCGCGCATCACCGCGACCACGCCGCCGTCTTCCAGCCGTTGCAGGGCCGCGTTCCGATCGGATACGTCCATCGTCCGCGTGTCGATGGCGCGGGCGAATAAAACCCGACCCCCGCCCGCGTCGCTTCAGTCGGCCTTCGGCACCGTGGCCGCGCCGACCGCGAAGAAGACCACGGCCAACGCCGCCGCCGCCAGGAGGTTCGGGAGCGCGGGCGCGGTCGCGTCGACGTACGTCACCGCGCGGACCCCGCGGGCGACGTACGTCAGCGGGGAGACCGCGAGTGCGGGCCGGAACCACGCGGGGAGGAGGTCGGGGGTGACGAACGTCTCCGAGAGGAACAGAAGCGGGAGCGCCACCGCGTTCGACGCCGCGATCACGCCGTCCTGGGAGCTCGCGACCCGGCCGAGTACCGCGCCGAGCCCGCAGAACAGCACCACGCCGAACCCGACGAACGGCAGGAAAAGCAGCGTCGCGGGGGCGATCGGGACCGCGGTCCCGGTGACCAACACGGTGAGCACGAGCAGCAGCGTCGCCGCGGCGCCGACCACGACGACGTTTACGAGCGACTGCGCGAGCAGCCACTCCCACCGTCGCAGCGGCGTGGTCGCAAGCTTCTCGAACCGGCTGCCCGCCCGGTAGCGGGCCACCGTGCTCCCGACGCGCGACAGCGGCGTAAACAGCACCACGACCGCGAGGTAGCCGGCGACGTAGTAGCCGTCCGGCTCCGAGAACAGCCCGCCGCCGGTGGGTTGTGTCCCCACCAGGGCGCCGAAGATCACCACGACGATCGCAGGGAAGAAGAACGTGAAGAACACCGCGGTCCGGCGGCGGAGGAACGCGTGCCACGACGCCACGAACTCCGCGCGGATCCGGCTCGCCCGGCTCATTCGGCCGCCCCCCCGCCGTCGGCCCCGGCGGCGTCACCCGCGAACGACTCGCCGGTGAGTTCCAAGTAGACGTCTCCGAGGTCGGGCTGGGCCCAGGTCAGCGAGTCCACGCCGATCCCGCGGTCGTCGAACGCCGCGACCACGGCGTCGATGTCGCGGGGGCCGACCCCCTCGACGACCACCCGGCCCGCCTCCGCCGAGACCGTGAAGTCGCCGCCGAGGCCGTCGAGGCTCGGGGGCGGGGTCGACGCGTCGTCGGGAGTCTCGACTACGAGCCGGCTGCGACCCCCGTGGGCCGCGATCAGGTCCCCTGGGCTCCCGACCGCGACGAGCCGCCCCCCGTTGAGGAACCCCACGCGGTCCGAGAGCCGCTCGACCTCCGCCATCGAGTGGCTGGTGAGAAGCACCGTGGTTCCGCCCGCGGCGAGGTCCTCCAGCAGCCCCCACAGCGCGCGCCGACCCGCGGGGTCGATCCCGGTGGTGGGCTCGTCGAGGAACAGCACCTCCGGATCGTTCACCAGCGCGATCGCGACGCAGACCCGCCGCTTCTGGCCGCCGGAGAGCGTCTCGTACCACTGCTCCCGCACCGACCCGTCGATTCCGACGTCCGACAGGACCGCCGCGGGGTCGCGGGCGTCGTCGTACCGGCCGGCGTACTGCGCGAGCAGCTCCCGTGGGGTGAGCCGGGCGGCGGGGGCGAACGACTGCGGCAGGAGCCCGATCCGCGAGCGATCCACGGCCGCCGGGCGCTCGTCCAGCACCCGCACCCGGCCGTCTGCCCGGGTCGTCCCGGTCAGCGCCCGGACGAGCGTGGTCTTGCCGGCGCCGTTGGGCCCCACCAGGCCGAACACCTCCCCCGCCTCGACGTCCAGTGACACCCCGTCGAGTGCCGTCACGCCGCCGTAGGACTTCCTGACGTCCTCGGCGACGAGTGCCGCGGTCATATCTCCGGCTCGGAGCCGTCGGCCCCTAAGCCGTTCGGATCCGCGGCCGGTGCCGATCCCCCCGCGCCGCTAGTCAGGGTCGGGTGTCGGCGTCGTCGTCAGCGTCGGCGTCGCGCTCGTCCGCACGCCCGTCGCTTCCCGCATCGCCGTCGGCGTCGCTGTCGGCATCGTCGCCCGCCGACGCGCCGTCGCGGTCCGCTCTACTGACGTCGGACCCCGCGTCGGCCGCTGCGACGCCGTCCCCGCCGCGGACCTCCCGCCTGATCGACGCCAACTCCGCTTCGACGTCCACCTCGGGGGCGTCCCCGGCCGCCCGGCCGTCGCCGGCGTTCGACCCGCCCGCCCCGCTCCTGTCGTCGGCGCCGTCGGCGTCGGTCACCTCGATCGAGACGCCGTCGGGGTCGGACGCGCCCTCGGAACCCTGACTGCCGGCCCTGTCGGCGTCCCGCCGGCGACCGCCCCGGTCCGCGTCGCCCGCGCCCGTCGCGCCGTCGAGCCGCGCCCTGACCTCGGTCGAGAGGTCGCGGATCTCCCCGAGGAGCTCCTCCGACGCCCGGTCCCGGGGCACGTTCGACTCCGCGAGCGCGGCTTCGAGCTCCGAGAGCGCGCGCTCGACCCCCGAGACCGCCCCCCGGCCGACGTCCGCCGCGCCGGACCCCAGCCGGGCGGCCGTCGAGTCGGTCCGGCGGTCCGACGCCGGCTCGACCGCCGAGCCGTCGGGGTTCACCAGCCGGAGGGTACCGCGGAGGAGTTCGAGCGCCCGGATGGTCGCCTCCAGCGTCGCGATGAGCGTCGGGATGGTGTACCGTTCGGTGAACCCCAGCAGTTCCGACACCGACGGGGGGCGCGGCCGCCCCGAGTCCACGTCCCGCCGATCCCGACGGCGTCGCGGCGTCGGAGCGTCGCGGCGGTCCGGCGCCGACTCCCGGCGGAGTTCCGAACGGAGGTCCGAGAGGGTGGCTTCGAGGTCGTCGAGGAGTTCGGGTAGGTCCTCGTCGCGGTCGCGGTCGCGGCTACGGTCGGTGGGGTCGGAGGACATACCGGATGTTGGGGACGGCCGGGCAAAAACGTGTGCGCCGGCCGGGCGTCACTCGACCCGGCCGCGGCGGTACTGCTTCGGCCACTCGACGTCGACGCCGAGTTCGTGGGCGGCTTCGAGCGCGAAGTATGGGTTCCGGAGGTGCTCGCGCCCGACGAGCGCGAGGTCTGCGCGGCCGTTCCGGATCACCTGATCCGCCTGTTCGGGCTCCGTGATCCCGCCGACCGCACCCACTGCAGTGTCGGTGGCCGCGCCGACCCGCTCGGCGTACGGGACCTGGTACCCCGGGCCGGCGTCGGGAACCCGCTGGTCGGGGTGAATGCCGCCGGCGCTCACGTCGATCAGGTCGGCGCCGGCGTCGGCGAGGAACGGCGCCACCCGGGCGGACTGGTCGACGTCCCACGACGGCCGATCGGGGAGCCAGTCGGTCGCGGAGATCCGCACGAACACGGGCTTGTCGTCCGGCCACACCTCCCGGACGGCCTCGGTGACCTCGCAGGCGAACCGGATCCGGTTCTCGAAGGAGCCGCCGTAGTCGTCCTCGCGGTCGTTCGTCGCGGGCGAGAGGAACTCGTGGAGGAGGTAGCCGTGGGCGGCGTGGACCTCCACGATCTCGAAGCCGGCCTCGCGGGCGCGCGCCGCGGCCAGCCGGAACTGCTCGGTCACCCGGTCGATGTCGTCGCCGGTCATCCGGACGGTCGGTTGTTCGCCGCCGCTCCGGTGGGGATAGGGGGTCGCTGTGGGGCCGAGGACCTCCCACCCGCCCCCGCCTCGACCGGGATCGGGCCCCCGCCATCCCACGGCGGCGTCGTGCTGCCCTTCCGGCCGGCGTGGGCCAACTGGATCCCCGGCACGGCGCCGTGGTCGCGGACGAACGCGACCGCGTCCGCCAGCGCATCGGCGTGGTCGTCGGACCGGATCCCGAGGTCGTCGGGGGAGATCCGGCCCGCGGGCGACACCGCGGTGGCCTCCGTCAGCACCGCGCCGGCGCCACCCACCGCGCGGCTCCCGAGGTGGACCGTATGCCACTCCGTGGCGAAGCCGTCGGGCGCGGAGTACTGACACATCGGCGACACCGCGATCCGGTTCCGGAGCTCCGTTCCCCGGAGGGAAAGCGGCGTGAACAGTGACTCGACCATGTCGGGAGTGCGATCCGGAGAACAAAACAGCGTGTGTATCCGGCCGTCGCCGACGCACGGACGGGTTGTCGACTCCCTCTCCCGGATTTTAGGCGCACCAAAAGCGTTTTATTCCGACAGGCGTCAAGGGACGGTAATGGGACAGACGGAGTTCGTCGGAGACGATACGGACCGCGACCCGGGCGCGTACTCGGATCCCGGGGTCTCGGAACACCGGTCGTCGCCCGACCGGGTCGTTCTGGTCGAAACCGGAAACCGCGACGGGTGGATCGCGTTCGACGCCGACGCCGCGGCGACGCCCGATCGCTGAGGCGAGTCGCCTACCGGGTCGCCGACTCGAGCACGAGCGTGTCGTCCTCGAGGTAGTGTTCGATGTGGTGGGCCGCGTCCTCGACGTTGATCAGGTTCTCACGGATGAGGTGTGCGGTCGTCGGGTCGCCGAGGTTCTCCGCGAGCTCAATGTGGTCGCGGAGCGTCTCGATGATGTCGCCGTACATCTCCACGTCGTGCTGGAGCGACGTTCGGATGTCGTAGACGTCCTCGTCCTCCGGCTCGACCGCCGCGTGCTCGGAGATGGCGTCGGTCCCCGCGACCGGGACGCCGCCGAGCGCCTGGGCGCGCTCGGCGAGCTCGTCGGCGAACTCCTCTGCCTCCTCGGCGGCGTCGCCGAGGAAGACGTGGATGTCGTTGAACTCCGCGCCCTCGACGTTCCAGTGGTGCTTCTTCAGCTGGTGATACAGGACGTACGTCGACGCGAGATCCGTGTTCAGGGCGTCGACGATCTGCTCGGCGCGTTCCGCGTCGACGCGGAGCGCTTCGCTGCCCTCGACTTCGCCGGCGTGTTGCCGGACCGTCTTCTGGGTGCTCATTGCAACTATCCCTACGACCGGCACCAACTTAATACTTCGACTTTCGCAAAGATCTTTTTACCAAATCAAAACGAAGTCGGCAAGCGGCGACGGGGATTCCCCCGAACGACCGGTCAGTCGGTGGCGACGTCGACTTCCTCGGCCGGGCGACCGAGTTCGACCGCGGTGCCCTCGTGTCGGCACGCCTCCAGCGCGTGCTTCGCGTCCATCCCCGCGACGTGGGGAGTTGCGGCGGTACCGACGCCCACCTTGAGTTCGACGCCGGCGTCGGCTTCGACGTGGTCGATCGCGTCGTGGTAGTCGGCTTCGTCCATCGCCGGACAGACCGAGATGATGTTGTCGCCGCCGACGAAGAACGACAGCGCGCCGTGTTCCTCGCGCAGGTGGCGCATCAGGGCGGCGTACCCCTGCTCGATCTGGATGAACGAGTCGAACTCGTTGAGCTGGTCGGTGTACTTCCCGGTGGCGTCGTTGACGTCGAAGTGCGCGATCCGGACGTCGGAGTCGGTCCGCTCGGCGGCGCCGAGATACTCCCCGGCGAGCACCTCCCGGCGGTCGCCGTCCTGCGCGGAGCCCGCACGCTGGAGCCCGGTGGTCGCCGCCTCCAGGGCCGCCACCGGCGTGGCGTCGGTCCCCGTCCCCAGGCTGATCGTGACGGGATACCGGTTTCCGATGGTCTCCTGCAGGAGCGCGTGGTCCGTGCGGTCGAGGCCGTTCGTGACCGCGACCATGTTATCGAACCGCGTGAAGAACACGTACCCGTCCCGGCTCCCGACGAACTGGGCGAGGTCGGCGAAGAGCCGCGATTGGAGCGTCTGGAGGTCCATCTCCCGGCGCGGGTTCGGCGTCACCGTCCAGGGGCCGTAGTTGTCGATCTGAACGAGTGTGAGCTGGGATTTCGTCACAGTACCGCACAAGAACCTGGCGTATATGCGTCTTTCCGTATCAGATCGGATTACTGTCTCAGAACCGTGACGGAACTCGGCGCGGTCGGCCGAACGCGCGGCCCTCCCGTGCCCGCTGGCGCCCCGCCGAAGACGCCACTGTTCGACCCCGACGCCCGTCGACGTCCGCGGGACGCCGCCCGATCGGGTTCGTGGCGAACAGCCGGCACGCCGCGGTCCCCGCGCCGACGTGCCGGACATCCGCGGCCCGGCGCGGGGTGACTCGTCACCGCACGCGGGGGCTGGCCCCGGGATCGGTCATAAACGTACGGCCCGACCGGGCCGCGTCCGTCGGGCGAGGCGTTCGGGTCCGCGCCGACGCCGCCGACCCGCTACGTTCAACACCGTACTCCCCGTACCGGCGGCGATGAGTGTTCGCGGCGTGATCCTCGACGTAGACGGGACCGTGGTCCGTGGCGACGAACCCCTCCCCGGGGCGGCGGCCGGCCTCGCGGCGGTCGACGACGCGGGGCTCCGCCGGCTGTTCGTCTCGAACAACCCGACCAGGCCCCCCGAAGACTACGAACAACGGCTCGGCCGCGCGGGGTTCGACGTCGACACCGAGGAGGTGATCACCGCCGGGAGCGTCTCCGCCCGGTACCTCGCGGAACACCACGCCGACGACCGGGTGGCCGTGGTCGGCGACCCCGGGTTCGTCGACCTGCTCCGTGAGGCCGGCCTCTCGGTCGTCACCGTCGGCGCCGACGCGGACGGCGCGCCGGGGACGACGACGGGCAGGGACGCTCCCGCCGTCGACGTCCTCGTCGCGTCGATCGACAGGGAGTTCCACTACCGCACCCTCCGGAACTGCCTCCGGCTGCTCGACGACCCCGACGTCACCTTCCTCGGGACCGACCCCGACGTCGTCATCCCGGCGCCCGAGGAGGACCTGCCGGGGTCCGGCGCGATGATCGACGCGATCGCGAACGTCGTCGGCCGCGACCCGGCGGCGATCCTGGGCAAACCCAGCCGGATCACGCGGAACGCGGCGCTGGAGCGGCTCGGGCTCGCGCCCGAGGAGGTCCTCGTCGTCGGCGACAGACTCGACACCGACGTCGCGCTTGCGGAGGGGTCGGGGATGCGGACCGCCCTCGTCCGAACCGGCGTGACCGACGACGCCGGCCTGGAGGCGTCGCCGATCCGTCCGGACCACGTCCTCGACTCGCTGTCGGGGTTGGAGGCGATCCTGCCGGGACCGGGGTGACCCCTGCACAATCATTATAGATGCGGGCGTCGAACCGGGACTGGGGTCAGAGAATGAGCCAACAGATACTGATGATCGTCGGCGACTTCGGCGAGGACTACGAACTGATGGTGCCGTACCAGGCGCTGGAGGCCGTCGGCCACGACGTCGACACGGTCTGTCCGGAGAAGGAAGCGGGCGAGACGGTCAAGACCGCGATCCACGACTTCCGCGGGGACCAGACCTACTTGGAGGAGCGCGGCCACGACTTCGCGGTGACCGCGACCTTCGACGCGATCGACCCGGCCGACTACGACGCGCTGGTGGTCCCCGGCGGCCGCGCCCCGGAGTATCTCCGGACCTACGACGTCGTTCTCGACTCCGTCCGGCACTTCTTCGAGGCGGGCAAGCCCGTCGCCGCGCTGTGTCACGGCCCGCAGATCCTCGCGGCCGCGGGGGTGCTGGAGGGGTACGAGATGACGGCGTACCCCGCCGTCCGCCCGGAGGTCGAGGCCGCGGGGTGCTCGTGGGTCGACGGCGTCACCGTCGACGACAACCTCGTGACCGGACAGGCGTGGCCCGACCACCCCGAGTGGCTGGCGGCGTTCATGGACCTGCTCGACGCCGAGAGCGAGACCGAAGAGCCCGCGGCGGCCGACGACTGAGGCGGCCCGCCGCCGCGGCCTCCGGTTCCGTGAGGTGTGGTACCGTCTGACGAAGTATTATATGTTCGGAGCGCG
>CAZIQT010000034.1:0-17604 GCA_964541645.1 uncultured Halobellus sp.
GCCGCCTCGACGGTCTACCAGCTGCTTGCGGCCCGGGTCGGCGCCCGCGGACGGCTCGCACGGCTCCGCGGTCGACTGTTCTGAGACTCGCGATCTGCCCGCGGATCCGAACGCCGACCGCGATCCGAGCCGGCGGCGTGCTCGACGCGGGACGCGACCGATAGCGTCACCTCCCCGTCGGCTGCGGTCCCGCGGACGGCTGTCGTCAGTGTAGGGGATCGGCCGCGGTTTCGAGGCGCGAGCCAGGACCCGGCGTCACCGAGTCGCGTACGTGTCGGAAAACGAGCGGGGAGAGCGGCCGGATCACTCGACCGCGGCGACGGCACCGGCGTCGGTCTCGAAGAGCCGGGCGTCGCAGTCGGCGCAGGTGGCGGCCACGACCTCGTACGCCCGGCAGCAGGAGCTCACCGTCTCGGTACCCAGCCGGATGGTCCCCCCGCACGTCGGGCAGGAGTCGAGACACGCGCGGACCGCCGAGAGCGTCCGGCCGCAGGCGGCGCCCGGAACCGACGCCCACTCGTCGGTCCACGCGGCGAGCGTCCGGTGGGCCGCGAGGTCGGCGACGAACGCCGCCCGCGACTCCCACCGGCCGACGATCGACCCGTCCACCAGAACGCGCCACGACCCCCCCTCGCCGACGAACGACACGCGGTCGGCGTCGACGGCGAGGAGATCCGCCGCGGCGGCCGTCATCGCCGCGTCGGCGTCGACGGCGAGCGCCGCGTCGTCGAGCCGGCGCTCGAACCCCGGCGCGAGGGCGACGTCGTCGCCGACCTCCACGACCACCTCGTTGCGGTCGAGGAAGTCGACCGCGTCGAACGTCACGTCCGCAGGGGTCGCCGGGGCGTCAGCCTTCCCGAACCACGCGAGCACGCGCTCGGGGAGGTACCGCTTCGTGAGCTCGGGGGTCCCGGGGACGAGGTAGCCGCGGAGGTAGATGGCGGCGAGCGACGCCGCCGCGACGGCGACGCCCAGCGGACGGGAGACCAACGCCGCCGCCGCGGCCACGCCAGTCGCGAGGAGAAGGTTCACCGCCGTGCAGGGGAGACACCGGTTCGCGCCGGTGTACTCCGGGCGGCGGACGGCCGTCAGCAGGGTACCGTACTGTCGAGTCATCTCTACGTACGGAAGGCGGTACGTAATCATAGGTATGGGATCCGTACCCGCCGCTCGGCCGTTCGTGGAAGTGGTGCGACGTACGACTCGTGTGTGATATCCGCGTCCGGACTGGTCTAAGCCGACCTTATTCGCAGTACTGCCCCCGGCAGATAAGTTTATCTTCTTACTAATCAATAGGTTGGTATGAATGGTGGGGCACAGGCGCTGGCCATCGGAGAGACGACGAATCACGACGTGAACGCCGGAGCCGAACGGCTTCCGACCGAGGCGATTTTCACGACGTTGAGCAATCGCCGGCGCCGGTACACCCTCCACTACCTGGCGCAGGTCGGCGACTCGGTGACGATCCGCGACCTCTCCGAGCAGATCGCGGCGTGGGAGAACCGGATCGACCGGCGGGCCGTGACGCCGAAACAGCGGAAGCGGGTGTACACCGCGCTCCACCAGACGCACCTGCCGATGATGGACCGGCTCGGCGCCGTCGCCTACGACAGGGACCGCGGGACCGTCGCGACCACCGAGCACCTCGACGCGTTCGAGATCTACCTCGACGTGGTGCCGCGGGACGACATCCCGTGGAGCCAGTTCTACCTCGCGCTGGGCGGCGTGCTCTCGGCGCTCGTCGTCGTCGCCGCGCTCGGGATCCCCCCGTTCTCGTCGGTCGGCGGGTTCGGGTACGCGCTGGCGGTCGCCGCGGCGGTGACTGTCGCCGGCGGCGTCCACACGCTGCGTGATCGCCGGACGCGCGTCGGAACCACCCCGGAGCCGACGGAGGTGGCGGTCGACCCCCCACGGGACGTGGCGGTCGACCCGCCGGCGGAGGTGGCCGAAGACGAGTGACGCGGGCGACGGCGTGGGTTCGAGGCCGGTACGCCGCCCGTCCCGGAGCGACGCGGGGTTTCGAACGAGTGACGGACGATGGACCGGAAGGAACGACTGTGTTCCGACGGCGGACCGAGCGGATCCGCCGTGTGGCGTCGCGTTCTACCGTAGACCGGTGAAAAAGGGGATCTTACTGCCGGGCGGGTGCTACGCCCGCTCCGCCGGTTCCGGTTCCGCCGAAGCGGCGGAGTCACGCGCCGCCTCGGTGAGTTCGCTCTCGATCTGTTCGCGTCCCCGCTTGAACTCCCCCATGGCCTGCCCCGAGGAGCGGGCGAGTTTCGGGAGCTTGTTCGCGCCGAACAACAACACGACCAACAGGAGGATCACGAGCAGTTCCGGGCCGCCAGGGAGGCCGATGAACGCCGGTAGGAGTGTGTCCATACCACCAGAACGCGCGCTCGGGGCATAGCTATGGTCGCCCTACCCCGTCCAGCGGGCCGCGGTCCCGGAGGGCAGAGCCCGTCCAGAGTGGGGGTCGGAAGCGAGACGGACGCGCTACCGCTCGACGACCAGCAGCGCCACCCGCTCGCACACCAGCGCTTCGAGGTCGCCGTCGACGACGCGGAGCTCGCGGTCGTCGACGTCGAAGTACGACCGGACGCGGTCGGGATCGTAGTCGCCGAGCGTCGGCTCGGCCGCGTCGAGGACGCGCGAGCGAACCACCTCGACGGCGGCCGTCTCCGCGTCGTCCGCGTCGCCGGCTTCCGCGTCGCCGTCCACCCGGGCGTCGACGAGCACGACCACCCGGTTCGGGCCCGTCGATACCCCGAGTTCCAGCGCGTCGGTGATCTGCCGGCGGCCCGCGGCGTACAGCAGGATCTCCACCGCCCGGTCGCGGGCGATGGCCTCGCCGCGGTCGATCGCGCGGTCGGCCAACTCGACGGCGCGTTCGAGGTGTCCGCGGCTCACGACGTACCGTGCGTCGAACGCCTGGACCGACGTGCCCGCCTCCGAGGCGACATCGTCGAGGGCCGCGACGAACGCGTCCACGTCGTCGACATCGACGACGCCCTCGACCAGCCTCATCCGAAGTCACCCAGGCTGGCCTGCTCCTCGGGATCGGCGTCCCCATCGGGTCGCGTACGGTCGGCGTCGGCCTCCCGGCCCGCGGCGTCCGGGGAGTCGGGCGTCGTCGACGACTCGCCCGCCTTCTCGACCCCGTCCATCGAAGCGTCCTGCCGGCCGGCGTTCTCCAGGATCCGCTCGGCGGTCTTCCGCCGGCCGCGGAGCGCCCGGAGCACCACCGACTTGTCGGCGTTCCGGAGCTCCGCGCGGGTCCCGATCCCGGCCTCGTAGAGCCGGCGGGCGCGCTTCCGACCCACGCCGCGGACCCCCGCGAGATCCAGGAGCTCGTCGCGGACGCCGTACTCGACGCGCTTTTTCGCCTCCCGGACCGGGACCGCGGGCAGGTCGAGTTCCCCCGCCAGCCGTTCGGCCGCCCCCAACAGCCACTCCGCGGCGTCGACCTTCCCGCGGATGTCGCCGGGGCCGACGCCGTAGCGCTCGGTGATCCGGTCCTCGTCGACCTCGTCGGCCCAGTCCTCCAGCAGCTTCGCGGTCTTGAGCGCCGACAGCCACTCCTCGAACCGGACGTCCTCGTACTCCGACGGCGTGCGCCCCAGCAGCTCCGACTCCCGCTCGTAACAGAGCTCGGTGAACCGCTCGCGGTCGCCGGATTTGAGGTAGAGCTCGTACATGTCCGGCGTCCGGGAGACCAGGTGGAAGAGCCCGAGCGCGGTGGGATACGTGGGCTCGTCGGGGGCCGACGCGTCGGCCGTCCCGCCCGACTCGGCGTCGGCGTCGCCGCCCCTCGGCGCCAACTCGCTGGCCCGCCGGAACCCGGGCGCTCCGTCGTCGGCCGCGGCCGCCTCCCCGTCCCCACCGGTGTCGGCTCCGTGGCCGTTCGACGCCCGGACGGCCGACCCACGGTTGGCGTCGGCCCACTCCAGCCCGTCGACGATCTCCGCGGCGGTCATCGGGTCGAGGTAGAGCCGCGAGACCGTGTGCCCCACGCTCGTCGCCGACAGCGACCCCTCGTCACGTTCGAGGAAGCCGTTGCGGTCGAGATACGCGAGCACGTCGTCGGTGACGGCTTCGAGCCGGCCGGACTCGTCGGTCTGGGTGGCGTACAGCGTCCGGTCGAGGAACCCGAGCAGCTCCTCCCGGGTGTGGGCGAACCCCGACGCAACCGTCGCGAGCACGTGGGTCCGGAGCGCGGGCTCGGCCGCGAGCTTCGACCGGACCGGCTCGGGGTCGGCCCACACGTACCGCTCGAACAGTTCGTCGCGGGTCTCGGCGTTCTTCGCGAGCAGGACCGCCTCGCCGTAGGGGTCCAGCCCGGGGCGCCCCGCCCGCCCCATCATCTGGTGGACCTCCAGCACGTCGAGCGGCTTCATCCCGCCGTAGTCGCCGTCGTACCGCCGCCAGTCCCGGACGATCACCCGCCGGCTCGGGGTGTTGACCCCGGCGGCCAGCGTCGGCGTCGCAGACACACACTTGACGAGGCGGTCGCGGAACGCGTCCTCCACCAGCGAGCGGTGCTCGGGCGCGAGCCCCGCGTGGTGGAACGCCGCCCCCGCCGCGACGCAGTCCGCGAGCGCGTCGCTGGTCTCGGTGTCGGAGACGTCCCGAATGTCGGCGGCGAGGTCGGCGAGCCGCCCGCGCTCGTCCGCCGTGAGGTGGGAGTCGGTGACCTCCCGGAGCCGCTTTGCGGCGGCCTCGGCGTTCCGGCGGGAGTTGACGAACACCAGCGAGGAGCCCTGGTCGTCCGCCGACGAGCCGGTGTCGTCGTCGCCCGCGAGCGCGTCGTCGACTAGCGCGGCCGTCGCACGGCCGCCGGAGTCGACCGGGACCTCCCGCTGGCTGCCGTCGTCGAACGTGACCGCGTTGCCGTAGTGGACCCCCGCCTCGAGCTCGATCGGCCGCCACTCGGAGTCGACGAGTTCGGCGTCGAGCCACTCCGCGATGACGTCGGCGTTGGCCACGGTCGCCGACAGCGCGACCACCTGGAGACCGGGGTTGAGCGTGCGGAGCTTCCCGAGCGTGACTTCGAGCGTCGGGCCGCGGCCCGCGTCGTCGACCAGGTGGACCTCGTCGGCGACCACGCAGGTCAGGTCGTCGATCCACGCCGCGCCGTTGCGGACCAGCGAATCCACCTTCTCGGAGGTCGCGACCACGACGTCCCGGGACGCCAACCACTCGCCGTCGGCGTCGTAGTTGCCGGTGGAGACCCCTACGTCGAAGCCGAACGCCTCCCACCGTTCGAACTCCGCTTTCTTCTCGGCCGCCAGCGCCCGCAGGGGGACGATGTAGAGCGCCGTCCCGCCGCGGGCGACGCTCGACAGCATCGCGAGTTCCGCGATCAGTGTCTTCCCGGAGGCGGTCGGCACCGACGCGACGAGGCTCTCGCCGCGGGTGACGCCCGCCTCGACCGCCGCCGCCTGCGGCGGGTAGAGCTCGTCGATGCCGTCCTCGCGCAGGCGGTCGACGACCCCCGCGGGCAGTTCGGGAACCTCCTCCGGATGCATTGTACCGGAGTACGGCGTCCCCGAAGTTAAACCGTCGGAGACGGTCGCGTCGGCACGAGCCACGCGTCCGGGGAGCGGCTCGGCGTGCGGGTGGCGTCAGTTGCGCGGCACGCTGATGTTGCGCATCGGAGCCCCACAGTCGTCGCACGTGCCGGGTTTGTTCGCGGCGGTCACGCGGGCGCCGCAGGAGATGCACTCGTAGGTGTCGTCGGTCCCGGCGTCGACCGAACCGGCGAACAGACCGACCGCCGAGTCGGGATCGGTCGCGAGCGCCCGCCGGACGTCCGTCGTGCTCACGATCCCGACGGGCTCGGCGTCGTCCTCGACGACGACCCGCTTGATCTCGTATTCGTGCATGCGGTCGATTGCGGTCCGTACGTCGGCGTCCCGCGGGACGGTGACCACCGGCTCGGTCATGAGCTCAGAGACGGGCGCCTCGACGCGTCCGTCGTCGATCCCCGCGAGGAGGTCGGTCTTCGTCACGATGCCGTCGGCGTCCGCGACGACCACCGACCCGATCCCCTCGTCGAGGAGGACCGTCGCCGCCTCCCGTGCGGGCGTGTCCGGCGCGACCGACCGGACCGGCCGGGTCATTACGTCGTCGATCGGCTGCTCGCGACCGTCCATACCCGCTAGTGGTAATGTTACACAATAACACTGTTGCACCGGAACCGGACGCGTCGCGGACCGGATCACGACCGAGATCGGGGCTCGCCCGAAACGTCGTGCGTCGCGTCGCGCCGCCACCGCTATGTGTCCGCTCGCCGAAGCGGCCGTATGC
Organism: uncultured Halobellus sp.; assembly: GCA_964541645.1. GTDB lineage: Archaea > Halobacteriota > Halobacteria > Halobacteriales > Haloferacaceae > Haloquadratum. The sequence continues at coordinate 6,310 of CAZIQT010000034.1, forward strand.
GAGTCAGATACGACCGGGACACCTGTATCGGGATGTTCCAGTGCGTCGAGGAGTGGGACGCCTTCGAGCGGAACATGGACGCCGGCAAGGCCGACCTCGACGGGGCAACGGAGGTCGACCCCGGAATCTACGAGGCGGAGATCCCGGCCGACGCGGAACTCGACGCGGAGTTCGCGGCGCGGGCGTGCCCGGTGGACGCCATCGAGGTCTACGACGACGACGGCGAGCAGGTCGTCTGATCGGCCTCGCGCCGGCCGGGTCGGGTCCGAGGACGGTTTCGGGGCATGAAGAACCATCACAATCGTTATTATCTCCGGTGTAAATCTTATGCCCGAAGGATGAACGACCGAAACAACGAGCGGCCCCTCTCGGAGTGGGCGGCGCTGACGGGCGCGTCGCTGCCGGACTCCGTGGAGGACCGCACCGACGGGTCGGCGGGGTTCGAGACGCGGGCGGAACCGGACGCCGCGGAGTCGTTCGACCGGCGGTTCGGGGACGGGAGCACGTAGCACCGCCGGTCGGGATCCGGCGCGACGGCCGCGGGCGCCGGATCCGTGTCGAGGCGTCGTGACACACCGGGTTTCACTTCCACCGTCGTCGGCGAACGCTTAACAGCGATGGCGCCCAATCGAGCGTGATGGCGGCTACCGACGACCCCGCGTACGTGGATCACGCCCTCCTGACCTCCGGGTTCATCGAGCGCCGGGGGTACCAGACGCGGCTGGCGGACGCCGCGTCCGACGCCCACACCCTGGTCTGTCTCCCGACGGGGCTGGGCAAGACCACGGTGAGCCTGCTCGTGACCGCCGATCGGCTGGCGTCGGTCGGGGGGACGGTGCTGTTTCTGGCGCCCACGAAGCCGCTGGTCCAGCAGCACGCGGAGTTCTACCGGGAGGCGCTCGACGTGCCCGACGAGGAGATCGTGGTCTTCACCGGGGAGATCCGGCCGGAGGACCGCGCCGACCGGTGGACCGACGCGCGGATCGTCGTCGCCACGCCGCAGGTCGTCGAGAACGACCTGGTGGGGAGCCGGATTTCGCTCTCGGATGTCACCCACCTCACCTTCGACGAGTGCCACCGCGCGACCGGGGAGTACGCCTACGTCTACATCGCCGAGCGGTACCACGAGGACGCGGCCGATCCGTTGGTGACCGGGATGAGCGCCTCCCCCGGCGGCGACAAGGAGTCGATCCTCACGGTCTGCCGGAACCTCGGGCTCGAGGAGGTCGAGGTCATGACAGAAGGCGACGCCGACGTCGCCGAGTACACCCACGACACCTCCGTGGAGTGGGAGCGGATCGAACTCCCCGAGGGGATCCTGGGGATCCGCGACGCGCTGAACGAGGTGATCAAGGATCGGCTGGGGAAGCTGAAGTCGCTGGGGGTGACCAACACCACCCAGCCCGACGTCTCCCAGAAGCAGCTCAACCGGATGCGCGGGAAGCTCCAGGAGCTGATCGACGCCGACAAGTCGGAGGGGTACAAGGGGATGTCGACCCACGCGGAGGTGATGAAGCTCCGGCGGGCGGTAGAGCTGGTCGAGACCCAGTCGGTGGAGTCGGTGCGGCGGTACTTCGAGCGACAGCGCAACGCCGCCCGGTCGTCGGGGGCATCGAAGGCGAGCCAGCGGCTGGTCGCCGAGCCCAAAGTCAGGGAGGCGATGCGGCTCGCGGAGTCGTTCGACGGCACCCACCCGAAGTTCTCCCGGACCCGGATCCTGCTGGCGCAGACGCTGGGGATCGAGGGCGGCGAGCGGGTGATCGTGTTCACCGAGTCCCGCGACACCGCCGAGGCGCTGACGGAATTTCTCTCGGCGTCGTTCGACGTCCGACGGTTCGTCGGCCAGGGCGACAAGGAGACCTCCGAGGGCATGACTCAGACCGAACAACAGGACACCCTCGACGCGTTCCGGAACGGGGAGTTCGAGGTGCTGGTGTCGACCTCCGTGGCGGAAGAGGGCCTGGACGTGCCGGAGGTCGATCTGGTACTCTTCTTCGAGCCGGTGCCGACGGCGATCCGGTCGATCCAGCGGAAGGGCCGGACCGGGCGGCAGGCCGAGGGCCGGGTGGTGGTCCTGTTGGCGGAGGACACCCGCGACGAGGCGTACTACTGGATCTCGAAGCGCCGCGAGAAGGAGATGGAGTCCGAACTCAGGGAGCTGAAGGGCGTCGCTGGCGAGGTCGAGTCCGAGTTGACGCCGCCGCAGGCGGCGCTGGAAGCGTACGACGGGCCGTCCAGCGACGGCGGCGACGACGATGGCGACGGCAGCGCGGAGTCCGACGGCCCGACGGACGTCGACGCCGCCGACGCCGACGCGGCGACGAACGGGCAGGCCGGGCTGACCGACTTCGGCGCGGGCGACGCCGCGGTCGACCGCGGCAGCCCCGGCGGGACGGCCGGAGACGACGCCGACACCGGGGGCGGCGCGGGCGGGGATGGCGACAGTGACGCCGGCGACGACGGCGACGGTGACGACACCGGCGCCGGGGGTGACGCCGGCGACGGCATCGTCGCGACCGCCGAGGGCGACGCCGAGGAGACCGAGATCGTGGTCGATCAGCGGGAGCTCGACGCCGCGATCGCGAAGGACCTCTCGAAGCGCGAGGGGGTCCGAACCCGGCTGGAGACGCTCTCGGTGGGCGACTACGTGCTCTCCGACCGGGTCGCCGTCGAGCGGAAGTCGGTGGCGGACTTCCTGGACACCCTGCTGGGCGGCGACCGGTCGCTGTTCGAGCAGATCGGCGACCTCTCGCGTGCGTACGCACGGCCGATACTGATCCTCGAAGGCGACGGGCTCTACGAGGAGCGGAATGTCCACCCCGACGCGATCCGCGGGGCGCTGGCGTCGTTGGCGGTTGATTTCGACGTGAGCGTGCTCCAGACCGCCGGCGAGTCCGAGACCGGCGAACTCCTCCGTACGATCGCCGCCCGGGAGCAGTCCGAGCGCGACCGTGCGGTCAGCGTCCACGGCGAGAAGGCGGCCAAGACCCTCGCCGAACAGCAGGAGTACGTGGTCTCCGCGATCGCCGATATCGGACCCGTGACCGCGCAGTCGCTCTTGCGTGCGTTCGGGACCGTCGAGGGCGTGATGACGGCGCGCGAGGAGGACCTCCTGACAGTGGACGGCGTCGGCGAGGTGACCGCCGGGCGGGTCCGGGAGGTCGTCGGGAGCGGCTACCAGGGGGCCGACGCGGGGTCCGACGTCGACTCGCAGTCGGACTCGAAGTAGGGGGTGAGCGGAGAGCCGCGGGTGTGGACCCGGGGCCGACCGGGGAGTGCCCGACCGTCAGTCCGAGGGCTGTACCGCCGGGTCGGGGTCCGGATCCGGATCCGGGCTCGCGGCGATGACCCCCGCCCGGGTGACTTTGATCTCGTAGCGGCCGTAGTCGAACCGCACCTCCGAGACTCCGTCGGCGGTCGGGCCCGGTTCCAGCGCGTCGAGCACGGCGTCGACGGCGACGTGGTCGTAGAGTACCGTCCCCGCCTCGGAGTCGAGTCCCGCGAGCGCGTCTGTGAGCCGGATTAGGAGTTCGTCGCCGGTCTCCCACCCCGTGCGGTCGAGCACTGCCCAGGAGCCGACGGGCCCGGATCCGCCGTCGATCACTTCTGACATGTCCGTGTGGTATGTGAACCCCAATGGAAAGCGTATCGGTCCGTCTATCACTCCTGAGAACTGGATCGGTCGGGATCCCCGGCGGCGTCGCCCGAGCGGTCCGGCGGATCGACGTCGGTATCGGCCCCGGGAGCCGGGGGCGAGGGGTTGAGCTCCGTCGAGAGCAACGACGCCGTCTCCACGAACAGCCCGACCGCGAGCGGGCCCGCAACGACCCCGATGGGACCGAGCGTGAGCACGCCGCCGAAGAAGCCCACGAAGTAGAGGCTGCCGGGGATGTCGGCGGTCCGGCGGGCGAGCCGGGGGCGGACGAGCACGTCCGGGAGGAGCGCGACCACGAACCCCCCGACGACCGCGACCAGCGCCGCCTGGAGGAGCTGACCGATCGCGACGTGGTACGCCACGAGCCCGGCCAACAGGACGCTCGGCCCGATGATCGGGATGAACTGAAGCAGCGCCGCGACGACCGAGAGCGTGATCGAGTTGTCGTAGCCGAGCGCGAAAAACGTCGGGAGCGCGAGCACGAAGGTGCCGAACGCGGTCGCGCCCTGGAGCACGTAGATCGCGACGAGCGTCTCCCGGGTCCGGCGGTTCAGCGCGGCCGCGACGTCGCGGTACCCCGGCGGGACCAACGCGAGGGTGGCGCGCTGGGTCTGCTCGGCGTAGAACAGAAGCGAGTAGAGCAGGAAGGCGAACAGCGTCGTCTCCAACACGAGCACGGGGGCGGCCGCCGCAGCCCGGCGGGCGGCCCGCTCGACGAACCCGACGACGAACGCCGCGACCGCGTCGAGCGTCACCACGTACTCGAACCCGAGGGCGTCGACGACGAACTCCGGGGGGAGCAGCCCCACGAGCGCCACGAACGAGTCGAACCGGAGGTACGCCACGACCGCGAGCGGCGCGAGCACCAGCAGCGCCCCCAGGAAGGCACCGGTCGTCGCCGCGGCGCTCGCAATCCGCGGGGACCACCCGCGGGCGACGAGTTCGCGGCGGACCGGCCACAGCAGGTACGCCACCGTGACCGACAGGAACACCGTTCCCAGCACCGACACGAGGAGGGCGGCGGCGACGACGCCCGCGAGGACGAACAGGCCGCCGAGGGCGTACCGGCGCTGGATCGACACGGTCGCTGTTCACCGCGAGACATAAAGAACGTTGGTCCGGCGGCCCGCCCGGAGGGTGCCGGCGACGGCCGTCGGCACCGAGACGCTACGGTTAAGTACCACTCGGTGAAATCACTTGGTAATGAGACGACGCACCTTCCTCCGAGCCGTCGGCGCCGGCGGCGTCGCCGGGCTGGCCGGGTGTATGGGCGGCGGGGGGAGCGACGGGACGGACGCGTCGACGCCCGACCAGGGGACGGCGACCGCGACGACCGCCGGGACCACGGCGGCGCCCACCCCCGAACTGGTGGTCTCGACGTACGGCGCGTTCGTGGACGCCCCCTCGACGAGCCCGGGCCCCTGGCTCAAGGAGACCTTCGAGTCGGAGTTCGACGCGACCCTCCGGTTCGCCACGCCCGACAGCGAGATCAACTACTACGTCGAGCGCGCCGCCCGGAACGTCGACATCGACGCCGACGTGTACGTCGGTCTCTCCGTGGACGCGCTCGTCCGGATCGACGAACGGCTCGACGACGGGCTGTTCGCCCCGGTCGAGGGGCTCGCCGGCCGGGACGACGTGAAGTCCGACCTGGAGTTCGACCCCGACGACCGGGCGGTCCCGTTCGACACCGGCTACGTCAGCCTGGTCTACGACGAGACCCACGGCGCCTACGGCGACTTCGCCGCCCCGGAGACGTTCGAGGGGCTGCTGGGGGCCGACTACGAGGGCGATTTGCTGGCGCAGAACCCGACATCGAGCACGACCGGCCGGTCGTTCCTGCTCCACACGATCAAACGGTTCGGCGAGGACGGCTACCTCGACTACTGGGCGGCCCTCCAGGACAACGGCGTCCGGGTGCTCGACGAGTGGTCGTCGTCGTACACCGCCTACTCGGAGGGTGAAGCCCCGATGGTGGTGTCGTACTCGACGGATCAGGTGTACGCCTCCCGGTCCGACGAGGACCTCGCCCGCCACCGGATACGGTTCCTGAACGATCAGGGGTACGCCAACCCTGAGGGGATGGCGGTCTTCGAGGACGCCGACGATCCCGAGTTGGCCCGGTCGTTCCTCGAGTTCATGCTCCGGCCCGACGTCCAAGGGGAGATCGCTCAGCGGAACGTGGCGTTCCCCGCGACGTCGACCGCCGACCTCCCGGAGTCGTTCGCGACCTACGCGAAGGAGCCGCCCGAAGGGGTTACGTTCACGTACGACGCGCTTCGAGACGGACTGAGTACGTGGACCGAAGCGTGGGCGCGACAGTTCGCCAGCAAGTGACGGCGGCGCAGGCGCGCGGGTCGGGATTGCGGACCCGAGGAGCACCGGCTGCGTCCCAGGAAGGTCGACGGAGTCGGATAACACCGGCCGCGTCCCGGGAGGGCCGGCGGTGAGAGGCGTCCGCGAGGTGCTCGACCGGACCGACTCCCCCGCGATCACCCGCGCCCCGGCGGCTGCGGTGCGGGCGTGGGCGGAGCGCCACGCGCTGGGGCTGGTGGCCGCCACGACCGCGGCGGTCCTGATCGTGGTGTTCTACTTCCCGGTGGCGACCGTGTTCGTCGAGGCCATCGTCGTCGACGGCACGATCACGGCCGCTCCGGTGGTCGGCGTGCTGACCTCGGAGTTCTACCTCGTGGAGATCTTCGGGTTCACCGCCTACCAAGCGTTGTTGTCGACGGTCGCGTCGGTGGCGCTCGGGCTCCCGGGGGCGTGGATCCTCGCGCGGTTCGAGTTTCCCGGGCGGGGGGTGGTCCGCTCGCTCACCATCCTCCCGTTCGTCATGCCGTCGATCATGGTCGCGATCGGGTTCGTCGCGACGTTCGGGCGGAACGGCACGCTCAACGCCGTGTTGCGGGCGGTCGGGCTACCGACCGTGGAGCTGCTGTTCACGCTGCCCGCGATCGTGATCGCCCACGCCTTCTACAACGCCCCCCTCGTGGCGCGGGTGACCACCGCGGCGTGGGAGAGCGTCGACGCCTCCGCGGTCGAGACCGCACGCAGCCTGGGGGCGTCGCCGACCCGGGCGTTCTACGACGTCGTGGTGCCCCAACTGCTGCCCGCGGTCGCGATCGGGGCGACGCTCACCTTCGTGTTCACGTTCGCGTCGTTCCCGATCGTCCTGGCGCTCGGCGGCTTCCAGCTCGCGACCGTCGAGGTGTTCATCTTCTCGCGGATCCGGAACCTGGCGTACTCGGAGGCGGCCGCACTCGCCGCCGTCGAGACGGTGATCTCGCTCGGGCTGACCTACCTCTACCTCCGGTACGAGGGGCGACAGCGCGGGGACGGGCAGGGCGCCGACACACGGCCCCGGCGGTCGGTGTGGCCGGCGTCGTGGACGCCCGGGGCGGTCGGCGTCCGGGCGATCGTCGCCGGATACGGCGTGGTGGTGCTCGCGGTGTTCGTCGTCCCGATCGCGTCGATGGTGCTCACGAGCGTCACCGACGGCGGGGGGCTGACCCTGGATCACTACCGCTTCCTGCTCGAACGCCAACGGACCGGGGCCTCGTATCAGGTCCGGCCGCTGCCCGCGGTGTGGAACTCGCTGGTGTTCGGGGCGGGGACGCTCCTGGTGGCGGTTCCGATGGGCGTGGTGCTCGCGGTGTTGACCACCCGGAGCTTCCGGGGGCGGGCCGCGATCGACGCCCTGACCATGGCGCCGCTCGCGGTCTCGGGGATCGTCGTCGGGCTCGGGCTGCTCCGGGGGCTCGTCTTCGGCGTGGAAGTGCTCGGGACCAGGCTCCAGGTCACCGGCGCGGTCGCGATCGTCGCCGCCCACGCCGTCGGCGCGTACCCGTTCGTGACCCGGAGCGTCGCGCCGCTACTCGGGAACCTGGACCCCCGTCTGGTGGAGTCGGCGCGAAGCCTCGGCGCGACTCGGGCGCGGGCGCTCGTCGACGTCGAACTCCCCTTGGTGGCCGCCGGGGTCGTCGCGGGCGCGGCGTTCGCCTTCGCGATCTCGATCGGGGAGTTCGACTCCACCGTCGTGCTGGCGGAGGGATCGGCGAGCTACACGATGCCGGTCGCCGTCGAACGGTATCTCGGTCGGCGGCTCGGCCCCGCGACCGCCATGGGGTGTCTCCTGCTTCTCGTCACCAGCCTGAGCTTCGTCGTGATCGACCGCTTCGGCGACCGCTACGGACGGAGCGGGGGGTTCTGAGCGTGCGGCTGACCCTCGACGGCGTCCGGAAAGCGTACGGCGACACCGTCGCGCTCGGGGGATCGGAGGCGGGCGGACCCAGCGGGCGGGACCACGACGGCGGGATCGACCTCGAAGTCGACCACGGGGAGTTCTTCACGCTGGTGGGGCCGTCGGGGTGCGGGAAGACCACCACCCTCCGGCTGGTCGCCGGCTTCGACTCCCCCACTCGGGGGTCGATCCGGTTCGACGGTCAGGAGATGGGCGGGGTGCCGCCCGAGGACCGCGGGGTCGGGGTGGTGTTCCAGAACTACGCGCTGTTTCCGCACCTCTCGGTCGCCGAGAACGTCGGCTACGGCCTCCGGTTCACGGACCCGCCGGACGGCGAACGCAGGGCGGAGCGGGTGGCGTCGCTGCTCGAACTCGTCGACCTCCCCGACGCGGGGCCGCGGGACCCCGGAGCGCTGTCGGGCGGGCAGCGCCAGCGGGTCGCGCTGGCGCGGGCGCTCGCTCCCGGGCCGGAGCTGCTGCTCCTCGACGAGCCGATGAGCGCGCTCGACGCACAGCTCCGCGAGCGGCTCCGGCTCCAGATCAAGGAGATCCAATCGGAGCTCGGGATCACGACCCTCTACGTCACCCACGACCAGGAGGAGGCGCTCGCGGTGTCCGACCGGGTCGCGGTGTTATCCGACGGTGCGGTCGAGCAGGTCGGCACCCCGCAGGCGGTGTACCGCCGGCCCGAGACCCGGTTCGTCGCGGAGTTCGTCGGCGACAACAACGTCTTCGAGGGGCGGGCGCGGCCGGCGGGGAGCGCCGGGGCGCCGGCGGCTCCGGACAGTCGGGCGGGCGACAGGTCGGGATCTCCAGTCGAAACAAGGGGGATCGATCGGGGGAGCGACGCCGGGACGGGTGGCGGTCCCGGCGGGCGGTCGGACGCGGTGGCCGTCGAGGTGGACGGAACGGCGATCCCGGTGCGGACGGACCGCCGGATCCCGCCGGGCGCGCGGGTGACCGTCTGCGTCCGTCCCGAGCGGATGACCGTGTTCGAAGGCGGGAGCGAAGCTCGTGACCCCGACGCTGGGAGTGTGAGCAGCCGCACGGACGAGGGTGGCGGGACCGGCGACGCCGGGCCGTCGGTGGTGCTCGACGCCACGGTGTCGAACGCGGAGTTCCTCGGGGAGTCGACGCGGAGTTACCTCCGATGGAAGGGCCGGGAGTTGACCGTGCGGACGGCAGACCCGCTTGCCGGCGACGTCCGAGTGGGGTTCGACGCCGCCGACGCCCACGTGATCGCCGTAGAGCCCGGGGAGAACACGGAGTCGGGGTAGCGTTGGGTGGCGAGCGGCCGGCTACGGCGCGACGCCGACCGTCAGCAGCGTGCCGTACGTGCGGTAGCGCTCGACCATCGCCTCGCGGGTCTCCCACTCGTCGGTCGGGAACGCCGATTCGGGTGGGATCTCCACCTCGCGATCCGGGATCGAGTCCTGCCCGGCGACCGCCAACCCGGCCGCGCGGAACGCCTCGCGGTACTCCGCGGCCGACCACCGGGTCATCTCGACGTCGATCCGCTCCTGCCACGCGTGGGAGTGGACGTTCCCCTCGTAGTAGTTGACCGCACAGTAGAACGTCCCCCCGGGACGGAGCACGCGAGCGACTTCCTCGAGGGTGTGGGAGGGGTCGGCGGCGTAGTAGAACGCCTCCATGCTCCAGACGTGGTCGACGGCGTCGTCCGCAAACGGGAGCGCGTCGAAGTCGCCGACGAGGTAGGCGACCTGCGGGTCGTCGGTGTACGACCGCGCGTTCCGCGTCATCTCGGGGGAGCCGTCGAGGCCGTACACGCGACCCGCGTCTTGGGTGTCGCGGAGGGCCCGGCCGGCGTACCCGCTGCCGCACCCCAGATCCAGGACGGTGTCGCCGGCCTCGACCGGCATCCGCGCCAGCGCGTGTTTCGCGGTGTGCCAGTGTCTGTCCTCCATCCCCCGGTCGCGGCCGTCGGCCGCCCACGCGTCGAACTCCTCGCGGACGCTCATACACGGCGGTGGCGGCCGCGAGAGGAAAAGCGTCCGGTTCGGCCGCGGCTCCGTCGGGCGTGGCGGGACAACCGAGCACCTATTACCCCGTGGGCGGCCAGAGGCGGTATGGTCGGACGCCGCCGGCGGTTCGCGCTCTCCGATACCGTCCAGCAGATCGTCGGGGGGTTCCTACTGGCGGGCCCGTTCGTGGTCACCGAGGAGGTGTGGGTGCTGGCCGAGAGCATGTCCGTGGCCCAGGCGCTCGCGACCGTGGTGATCGTCCTCGCGATCGGATACGGGGCGCTGTACAAGGCCGACGACCGGAACCCCGACCGCGAAACCGAGGTCGGCGGGGTACCGGTCCGGTTCATCTCGCTGATCGTGGTGTCGTACCTCTCGGTGTTCATCCTCGCGTTGGCGTTCAACGCCCCGGAGACGTTCGCGGGGTCGTCGGGCACCGCCTCGGCCGCGTCGCTCGACGTCTCCGTCGAGTGGACGGTGGTCGGCACCACGCTGAAGGCCGTCAGCATCGGGTCGGTGTTCAGCGTCATCGGAGCGGCGACCGCGGACTCGGTCTACTGAGGGGCGTCGGGCCGGAGCCGGCGAGCGAACGGGCGGGGTCCGCGGCGGTCGACCCGACCCACATCGGTTAAGTCACGGGAAACCGACCTACGGGTATGGATTACGCGCTCGCCATCGAGAACGCGCCGGAGTCGATCCCCGGCGGCACCGGCGTACTCCTGTTGCACCCGAGCATCGGGGAGACCGACCGGATCGACACCGACTTCCTGAAGACCGACACCGACCACTTCCTGGTGATCTCCACTCGAACCACCGCCCGCGAGGTCGAACAGAAGCTCGAACACTACGACGTCGACGAGTCGAAGGCGGACATCCTCGACGCGCTGTCGGTCGAACGGGGCTACTCCCGGCGGACCTCCGACCACGTCCACTACGTCTCCACCCCCGAGGACCTCGACGGGATCGTCGAGCAGACCCGTGAGTTCCTCGACTCCCACGAGGGGAAGCTCCGGATCAGCGTCGACTCGGTGACCGAGATGGCGTACTACGCCGGCGTCGACGGCGCCCGCGACGCGACCGCCGACCTGCTCGAACTCCTGGGTGAGCACGACGCTGTCGGGCTGTTCCACCTCTCGAACGAGGTCCACGACGACGACACCGTCGACCGGTTCCGGGAGCTGTTCGACACCGTCCTCGAACTCGACGTCGACGGCGGGATCCGGCGCGGCGACTGAGTCGAAGCCGCGGCAGCCGGTGGGGGAGGCGCCGACGGCTTCGGTGTCGGCTCGCTTCGGTACCGACTCGCTCCGTCCGTCACTCCGACGCCGACTGCGAGCCGCCGGCCGCCTCATCGTCGGAAGCGTCACGTCCCGACTCGGAGTCGAGCTTCTCGAACGTCTTCTCGGCCCACTGCA
>CAZIQT010000035.1:0-17284 GCA_964541645.1 uncultured Halobellus sp.
CGCCCTCGGTCTCGACCGTGATCTCCGCGTCGAACTCCGACTCCAGGAACGCCGCGGCGTCGCGGTAGACCGCCGCCTCGTCGAGCGTGGCCAGCGCGTCGAGCTCGTCGGCCTCACGGGCGCGGGCGAACTCCACGAGCTCCGACACCAGATCGTTGACCGCGTCGCCCCGCTGCCGGAGGTCGGGGTCGCTCATCACCTCGCCCATCACCGCGCCCTGGTCGGCGCCGATCTCGGCGACCGCGTCGAACACCGTGCGCTTCCAGTCGGCGGCGACCGTCACGCGGATCCGGTCGGGGTCGGCCTCCGGGACCGTCTCGTCGGCGTTCCGGAGCGACTGCTGGATCCCCTGGACGTCGTCGACCAGGCGCTCGACCTGCGTCTCGGCGGCCTCGACGCCCCGGTCCAGCAGCGCGTCGTCGGGCTCGGGCCACGGGGCGTCCTCCGCGGGCGTGCCGGTCAGCCGCTCGTGGAGCTCGTTCGCGAGGAACGGGACGAACGGCGCCAGCAGCCGGAGCCGGGTTTCGAGCGCCTCCCGCAGCGTCCACCGCGCCGCGGGCCGGGAGCGGTCCGCCCGCCGGCGGTACCACCGGAGGTCCTCCTCGAAGTCGTAGAACGCCGCCTGGCTCGCGGTTCGGGTCTCGGAGCCGTCGAGCGCCTCGGTCACGTCGGCGACGGTGCGCTGGAGCCGCGACAGCAGCCACCGGTCGGCGGTCGACAGCTCCGGTCGCTCCCCGGGGCCGGGGTCGTCGATGACGTCACCCGCCCGGGTCCAGAACCGCTCCAGTTGCGCCCGGACCGACTCCACCTGCTCGGTCCGCCAGTCGTAGTCCTGCCACGGCTCCGCGGAGTTCAGCAGGAAGAAGCGGACCGTGTCCGCGCCGTAGGACTCGATCGCGGCGTCGGGCAGCACGACGTGGCCCTTCGACGACGACATCTTCTCGCCTTCGAGCAGCCCCATCCCCATGATCACGATCCCCGCTGGCCACTCCTCGGGGTCGAACAGCTCCGCGTGGTGGAGCAGGTAGAAGGTGAGGTGGTTGGAGATGAGGTCGTTGGCGGAGAATCGGTAGGTCACCGGATACCAGTAGCGCCATTCCGCGCGGAGCTCCAGCGCCCGCTCGTCGGGATCCTCGACCGCGTCGGCGCCGTAGAACAGCGCGTCGAAAAAGTCCCGATCCAGGTCCTCGACGGGGATCTCGGCGAGCCGGTGGGCGACGGTGTAGTACGCCATGTAGATCGTCGAGTCCGACAGCGGCTCGATCACGAACTCGTCGTCCCACGGCAGCCGGGTGCCGAGCCCGTAGTTCCGGATGCAGGGCCACTCGTTCAGCCAGTCGATGGTGTGGTCGTACTCCCCACGGGTGTTCTCCGGGATCGCCTCCATCCGCGAGACCGCGTCGTGGGCCTTCCGTTTCCACGCCTCGTCGTTGTACCGCAGGAACCAGGTGTCCTGCTCGGCGACCACGACGTCACCGCCGCACCGGCAGACGACCTCCTCGGAGAACTCCCGCATCAGATCGAACGCCCCCGACTCGCGGAAGGCGTCGCGGAACCGGCCGCGAACCGCCTCGACGACCTCGCCGGCGAACTCGCCGTAGGCGTCGTTCAGGCGTCCGGCGTGGAACTCGCTGTTGTAGAGGTCGCGGGTGACCGCCTCGAGGTCGGGGTCGGTGCTCGATTCGATCCCGGCGTCCTCCACCGCGGTCTTCGCGGGGATCTCGCCGTAGCCGTCGACGGTGAGGATCGGGACCGGCTCGATCGCGTCGACGTCGGCGGGGTCGATCCCGTACGCCGCCAGCCGGTCGTCGTCGGCCTTCGCTTCCTGGAGCGCGAGGTAGTCGTCGGGGGAGTGCGCCGGCACCGACATCACCACGCCGGTGGCGTTGTCGGCGTCGACGAAGTCGGCGGGGAGGACGAGCACCTCGTCGCCGGTCACGGGGTTCTCGACGCGGGCGCCCACCAGGTGGTCGCCGGTCACGGTGCGCTTCGGCGTCACCTCCCGGCCCTGAAGCTGGAGCTTCTCGACGGCGGCCGCGGAGACGAACCACTCCTCGCCGTCGACGTCGGCGATCACGTAGGTGGCGTCGGGGTCGATGTAGGCGTTTGTGACGCCGCGGACCGTCTCGGGCCGGAGCGTCGCCATCGGGACCACGGTGTCGCCGTGGCCGAACCGGATCAGGGTGTACTCCTGGAACTCCGCCTCCTCGCCCTCCAGGATGTCGTGGGTCGTGACCGGCTGCTCCTCGTTGGTGCAGTATTTCACGGGGTGTAGCCCCTTCTCCAGCAGGCCGCGCTCCTTCAGGGTCTCGTACTGCCAGGTGATGAACTTCGAGTACCGCTCGTCGTTGGTGGTGAACTCCCGGCGCCAGTCGATCGACAGCCCCAGGTCCCGCATCCCCTTCTTGTAGTGGTTCTCGATGAAATGTCGGGCGTACCCCATCGGGGTCTCCAAGTCTTCGAGGGTGTCCTCGGCGACGTTGTAGGTGTCGCGCAGAACCGACAACTGGTCCTCCTCGCCCTTCTTCAGCCGCTCGACCGCGCCGATGATCGGCGTGCCGGTGACGTGCCACGCGATCGGAAAGAGGACGTTGTCGCCCTGTTGGCGTCGGTACCGGGCGTAGACGTCCGGAACGGTGTAGGTCCGGGCGTGGCCGATGTGCATTCCGCCGCTGGGGTAGGGGTACGGAACCGTGATGAACGTCGGGTCGTCGTCGCCCTCGGCCGCGTCGGCCGGATCCGCCTCGTAGCGGCCCTCCTCGGCCCACCGCGCCCGCCACCGCGCTTCGAGCGCCTGCGGGTCGTACTCGCTCATATCAGCCTCGTTGCGTCGCCGCCCTAAAATATCTCCTAACTCCGGCGCCGGGGCGGCCCGCCGGCGCGCCGGAGGGACAGAGGTAAGTTCGCCCGGCGACCGCCCACAGGTATGCGCGCAGACGCGGTCGTTCTCGACATCGACGGCGTGCTCGTCGACGTGGCCGACTCCTACCGCCGCGCGATCGTCGAGTCGGTCGACCGGCTCCACGGCCGGACGATCGACCGCGCCGACGTCCAGTATTTCAAGGACGCCGGCGGGTTCAACAACGACTGGGACGTGACCGACGCGGTCGCGCTCTACGTGCTGGCGGACGACCGCGATCCCCTTTCGCTTCCGAAGTTCGCCGACCGGATCCGCGAGGCCGGCGGCGGGCTCGCGGCGGCGGAGTCGGTGGTCGAAGCCCACCTGTCGGCCGACGACTTCGCGGCGGTCCGCGACGCCCGGGACTCGACGGCCCTCCGCGAGACGTTCCAGGCGCTGTATCTCGGCGCCGACCTGTACCGCGACCTCGAAGCCGGCGCCCCGCCGTTCGAGGCGCCGGGGTACATCCACGACGAGCCGGTGCTCGTCGATCCCGCCACCCTCGGTCGGCTCCGGTCGGGCGCCGACGTCGGCGTCCTCACCGGCCGGCCGGCCGCGGAGGCCGACATCGCCCTGGGCCGGGTCGGGCTGTCGATCCCCGACGAGCACCGGTTCACGATGGACGACGACGCGGCCGGCAAACCCGACCCCGAGGCGCTGATCGCGCTCGCCGACCGGTTCGACGCCGGGGTGGTGGCGTTCGCGGGCGACACCCTCGACGACGTGACGACCGCGGTCAACGCCGCCGCCGCGGATCCCGACCGGGAGTACCACGGGATCGGCGTCCTCACCGGCGGGCTTCGCGGGGAGTCGGGCCGGGCGGCGTTCGCGGAGGCCGGCGCCGACGCGGTGGTCGAGTCGGTCGACGACCTCCCGGGGGTCGTCTTCGGCGACGGGACGCCGCGGTCCGGGTGAGGGTCGACGGGTAGGCTTATTCCGCGGGTCCGCCAAGGGCCGACGATGGATCCGATCCGGGTCGAGCGGCTGGCGTGGGCGGTGGTGTTCGCCGCCGTGGTCGCGCTGGTGGTCGCGTTCGCGCTGCTCCCCGACGGGGTCGGCGTCCCGCGGCCGGCCGTCGCGCTCCTCGTCTTCGTCGTCGTCGCGGGGGCGGCGGCGCGGGTCGCGGAGGCCGCGGCGTCACCGACCACGGCGTTCGGCGACCGGACGATCCAGTACGTCGCGTTCTTCGTCGTCGCCGCCGCCGGACAGGCCGGACTCGCCGCGCTGGGGTACGAGGGGTTCGGCCCCAGGCTGGCGGCGTTCGCCGCGGGGTGGCTCGTGGCGTCGTACGCGAAGCGGCTGAACCCCTACCGCGGACGGGAGGGACGGACGGCGTGACCGCGGGTGGCGGCGGGGGGGCCGGATGAACGGCGTCGGCCGCCCCTTCCTGCAGTTCGCGGCGATCGTGGTCGCGGTCGACGCCGTCGGCCTCGGCGCGTGGTCGCTGCTCCCGCCGGCGAGCCGGATCCGAACCGGGATCCTCCTCGGGACGCTCGTCGTGGCCCCGCTCGTGGGCTTTCTGCTGGTGTACGCGCCGGCGGCGTCGCGAGCGGGGGAGTAGGGTTCGGGTCGACGCGCCGCTACCGACACCGGCAGGGGTGCCCGGTCACGCAACCCTTTACCCCGGAGCGGCCCCAGCCGTAGGTATGCGAATCGCGCTTCTGGGCGGGACCGGCGACGTCGGCGAGGGACTGGCGCTGCGGTGGGGCTACCACGCCGACCACGACGTCGTGATCGGCTCCCGCGACCCCGACGACGCCCACGCGGCGGCCGACGAGTACGAGTCCGTGCTGGAGTCCCACGGCCGCGACCGGAAGATCACCGGGTTCGAGAACGCCATGGCGGCCGACCGCGCCGACGTGGTCGTACTCGCGGTGCCGCCGTACCACGTCGCCGACACCGTCGACGCCGTCTCGGATCGCCTCGACGACGGCGACGTCCTGGTCACGCCCGCGGCGGGGCTGAAACGCGACGAGGACGGGTTCCACTACCACCCGCCGAGCGCGGGCAGCGTCACGGCGCTCGTCGCCGACGCCGCCCCCGAGGACGTGCCCGTGATCGGGGCGTTCCACTCGCTCGCGGCCGGCCGGCTCGCCGACCTCGACGCCGACCTCGACGTCGACACCCTGCTTCTGGGCGACGACCCCGACGCGAAGGGGACGGTCGCGGGGCTGGCGGAGGACATCGACGGGTTGCGCGCGCTCGACGCCGGCGGGCTGGCGAACGCCGCGGAGGTGGAGTCGCTGACGCCGCTTCTGATCAACGTGGCCCAGCACAACGACGACCTGTGGGACCTCGGCGTGCGGTTCCAGTAGCGGGGCCGAGGCGCCGCGACCGTCGTGACGGGTCGCGTCGGCGCGCGGCCGGAACGTTGAAGAGCCGGGAGCGGCGCAACTGTGATAACACGGCGCACGGTCCGATGGACGCAGCCACCACCGCACCTCCCACGACGAGATGAGCAGCGAGAGTCGCTCTCCGAACGCCGAACTCGGCCTCCTGGATGCCACGATGATCGGGATGGGGGCGATGATCGGGGCGGGGATCTTCGTTCTGACCGGGCTGGCCGCGGAGATCGCCGGCCCGGCGGCGATCGTGGTGTTCGCGCTGAACGGCGTGGTCACCGCGTTCACCGGGGTCTCCTACGCGGAACTCGCCGCCTCGATCCCCAAAAGCGGCGGCGGATACGCGTTCGTCCGGGAGATCTTCGACGACCTGTCGTCGTTCATCATGGGGTGGATGCTCTGGTTCGCCTACATGATCGCCGGCGGGCTCTACGCGCTGGGGTTCGCCCCGAACTTCCTGGAGCTCCTGCACGTCTACGGCGTGGTGCCGCCGCCGGACCAGGTCGGCGCGGTCGCGCTCCCGGTCGTCGACGCGGGGGTACCGCTCGCGTTCCTGCTGGCGTTCGTCGCGGTGCTCGCGTTGGTCGCGCTCAACGCGGTCTCAACGGCCGCGAGCGGGAGCGCCGAGACGGTGTTCACCATCATCAAGGTGAGCATCCTGGTGGTGTTCGTCGGGTTCGGGCTCGCCTCGCCCATGTTCTCCGGGGCGGAGTTCCAGCCGCTGTTCCCCGAGGGCGCCGGCGCGGCCGCGATCCTCCCCGCGATGGGGCTGACGTTCATCGCCTTCGAGGGGTACGACCTCATCACCACCGTGACCGAGGAGGTCGAGAACCCCCGGGAGAACATCCCGAAGGCGATCTTCGTCAGCCTCGGCGCCACGGTCGTGGTCTACCTCGCGGTGGTGGCCGTCGCGGTCGGGACGCTCGGGGCCGCCGGGCTGGCGGAGGCCGGCGAGGCCGGGATCGCCGCCGCCGCGACCTCGTTCATGCCCGAGGGGCTCCCGATCATCCGGAACGGCGGGGCGCTGATCGTCTTCGGCGCGGTGTTCTCGACGCTGACCGCGTTGAACGCGGTGGTGATCGCCTCCTCCCGCGTGGCGTTCTCCATGGGGCGGGAAGGGCAGTTGCTGCCGTCGGTCGGACAGCTCCACCACCGGTACGGAACCCCGTTCGTCGCGATCCTCGCGAGCGCGGTGGTCATGCTCGGGTCGGTGGCGCTGCCGACCCAGAGCGCGGGGAACATGTCGAGTCTCTTCTTCCTGCTGTCGTTCATCATCGTCAACGTGGCCGTGATCCGGCTCCGGCGGGAGCGCCCGGACATGCACCGCCCCTACGAGATGCCGCTGTACCCCCTGCCGCCGCTGATCGGGGTGGCGCTCAACCTGGTGCTGACGGTGGTGTTGATCGAGTATCTGATCCGGACCGACCCGCTCGCTTTGGGGTTGAGCGTCGGCTGGATCGTCCTCGGCGGGGTCGCGTACCTCCTGCTCCGCCGCATCCGGCCCCGGACCGAGCGCGAACGCGAACGCGGGAGCGAGGGCGGCGCGGTGACCGACACCGAAATGACCCCGGAGGGAGACGACTGAGCCATGACCAGTGACCTCGACGTGATCATCGCCGGCGGCGGACGGGTCGGGTTCCAGACGGCCGAAATCCTCGCGGACCGCGGCCACGACGTGACCGTGATCGAGCGTGACCCGGACGTGATCGACGAGATCGCCGACGAGTGGGTCGTCACCGTCATCGAGGGCGACGCCACCAACCCCGGGATCATCGAGCAGGCGGGCGTCGACCGCGCGGACGCGATCGCCGCACTCACCGGAGACGCCGGGTTGAACCTTGCGGTGTGTCTCGCCGCCTCGGAGCTCGCCCCCGGGATCCGGACGGTCGCGCGGATCGACCGCGCCTCCGGGACCACGTACACCCGGTTCGTCGACGCGGTGCTGTTCCCCGAGCGCGCCGGCGCGCGGATGGCCGCAAACGAGATCGTCGGCAGCGACGTCCGGACGCTCGCGGACGTGACCGGCGACCTCGACATCATGCTCGTTCGCGTCGCGGAGGGCGCGCCCGCGGCGGGCAAGCGCCTCACCGAGGTGCGGCTCCCGGAGGGGTCGCTGATCGTCTCCGACGCGAACGGCGAGCGGGTCGCGCGGTCGGACACCACCCTGACCGCGGGCCACCGCTACGTCGTCGCCGTCGAACCGGACGTCGCCGACGAGGTCATGAACCTGCTCCAGGGGTAGCCGGTCGGACCCGCGCGCGGGATACCCGAGGGGTCGTCGTGGGACGGAGCGGGAGGAGGCGGGCGTCCGTGCACCGTGCGTTGCGAACCGGTAACGTGGGCCGCCGTCTAAATAATGAACTTTTATTATGTTCTGGCGTCACAGCGTGAGTGATGACAGTGCCGGTACGTCTCGGATAGCAGTACGACGGTGGGACAGCCCGCAGATCGCACCCCCCCAGCTATCCGACGACGATGCACGACAACACCGACACGGACGAACAGTACACGACCGACGAATCGGACGCGACCGGAGACGCTCCCCCGATACGTAACGGCCTGTCAGTGCCGATGCAGCCCCGTCACGGTCCGCGCCCCGGACACCTCACCTGACCGCGGCGGAACGCCTCCGTCGCCGGCACCGTCCCGAGCGCCCGCCGAGTTTTCAGCGGCCGGCTTCCCCCGTTCTGATCGGGACATCGACGCCACGAGGGGCTCGGAGCGGACCCGACTCGAAGGCGACACCGGAGTGGAGTCCAGTGTGTCGTCGCTGTCGACGCGGGTGGCGACCGGACCGCCAGCGGGGCGTCAAAACCGCTTCCGGAGTTCCGCACGGAGGTCGTCCAGCGAGGCGTCTTCCATCGCCAGCACCACGAGCAGGTGATAGACCAGGTCCGCACTCTCCGCCACCACCTCCTCGCGGTCGCCGTCCTTCGCGGCCAGGATCGCCTCGGTCGCCTCCTCGCCGAGCTTCTCCAAGGCCGCGTTCTCGCCCTTCTCGTGGGTGAACAGCGACGCGGTGTAGGAGCCCTCCGGCAGGGTCTCCTTCCGCTCCTCGATCGTCGCGAACAGCTCGTCGAGCACCTCCGACGGCGGCGTGTCGGCGTCCATACGCTCCACTACGGCGGTCGGCGGAAGAATCGACCGGTTCGGCCGGCCCCGACGGCGTCGGTCGACCGCCGCCGCCAGGATGATACGGCTTCGGTCTGGACCGGATCGTATGGTACTGGTGCAGGCGCTGTCGTACACGGCGCTGGCGGTCGTGGCCGCCCTGATCGGCGGCGTGATCGCGGTCTACCGCCCCCCGGGGCCGCAGATGGAGAGCAACGTCCAACATTTCGCGGCCGGGGTCGTCACCGCCGCCGTGGCCGCCGAGTTGCTGCCGGAGATCCACGGCCGGGCGCCCCGGGTGGTCGTCCTCGGGTTCGCGGTCGGAGTCGTGACCATGCTCGGGATCCACCGGCTGAGCAAGACGATCGAGAAGCGCGACGTCGGTGGGCAGTTCGCGGGCGCCGCCGGGCTGCTCATCACCGTCGGGATCGATATGGCCATCGACGGGGTGTTGATCGGCGTCACCTTCCTCGACAACCCCGACACCGGCGTCATCATCGCGGTGGCGCTGGCGATCGAGGTGCTGTTTCTCGGGGTGGCGGGCGTGGTCGCGCTCCCAGCGGGGATGGGCGTGCTCCGGAAGCTCGCGGTCCCAGCGACGTTCGGGGTGTTGCTCGCCGCCGGCGTGACCGGCGGCATCCTGCTGCTCGAAGGCGTGACCGGCGCCCCGATCGCGATCATCCTGGCGTTCGGCTCCGCGGCGCTGCTGTATCTCGTGACCGAGGAACTCCTGGTGAAGGCGGGGAAGGTGCCCGAGACGCCGGTGTCGACGACGCTGTTCTTCGTCGGCTTCCTCGCGATCTTCCTGCTGGATATGCTCCACTGAGGGTGGCGACCGCGACGGACCCGGCTACGCCGGGTGGACCGTGATCCGCTGGGTCCGGTCGATCGCGGCCTCGAGTTCGTCCGCGATCGCGCTGCCGCGGGAGACCTGGACCTCGCCGCCGCGGCCCACCGTCGCGGTGAAGAGGTACTCGCCGTCGGCGCGAACCTCCACGGTCTCGCCGACGTGTTCGTCCACCCGGATCGCCACGTGCCGGGCGGTGACCTCCGGGGTGACCGTGATGCCGTCGTCGCCCCCACCGCCGGCGGGGGCGTTTGAGCCGCCGCCCGCCCCGCCGCCGGGCCGCTCGTCGTGGGTCCGGACGTCGATGTCGATCCCCAGCCGGTCCTCGACGTCGGAGATCCGGCCGCCGCCCTTCCCGATCACGCTGGAGATGTCGTCGTCGTCGACGTAGACGATCGCGGTGTTCCCGCCCTGGAGTTCCACCTCGACGCGGCCGCGGGCGATCGACTTGATCTCGCGTTCGACCTCCTGGCGCGCCAGCCGGTCCACGCCGCTTTCCTCCGCCCCGGTGTCGCCGATGGGGACCGTGATGACCTGGCGGTTGAACGTGTAGATCTCGTATTCTGGGTTTCCTGTCTCGAAGTCGGCGACCTGGATCACCGGCCGCGCGAGGTCCTCCGCCGTGAGGCCCTCGGGGACCTTCACCTCGGTCGTCACGTCGTAGACGGTGTCGACCCGGCCGTCCTCGATGTAGACCACGGTGTCGACCACCTGCGGGATCATGCCGAGTTCGACCCGGCCCACCAGCCGCTGGAGCGCGTCGATCGCGCGGGTGGCGTGAACGACCCCGACCATCCCGACGCCCGCCAGCCGCATGTCGGAGAAGACGCCGAAGTCCTTGGTCTTCCGCACCTCGTCGTAGATGGTGTAGTCCGGCCGGACCAGGAGTAGGGAGTCGGCGGTCTTCGCCATGTCGCCGCCGAGGGCGGTGTACTGGGTGATGTCCGAGCCGACCTGGAGGTCGCGCGGCTTCTCCATCGTCTTGACCGCGTAGTCGCTGTCGGTCAGGAACTCCGCGACCGCCTGCGCGAACGTCGACTTCCCCGCGCCGGGCGACCCCGAGATCAGGACGCCGCGCTGGCGCTCGATCAACCGATCCTTCAGCTCGTCGGCGAACTCGTAGTCCTCCAGGTCGGTCTTCACGATCGGCCGGACCGCGGTGATCTCGATCCCGTCGGCGAAGGGGGGGCGGGCGACCGCGATCCGGTAGTCGCGGAACTGGACGATGCTCATCCCGGGCTCCGACAGCTCTATGAACCCCTCCGGGCTGGTGCGGGCGGTCTCCTCGACGTCGTCGGCCCACTCCTTCATGGTCGCCTCGTCGGTGACGGCGTCGTCGATGGTCTGGTAGGTCATCTCGCCGACGGCGCCGCGTTTGGCCTTCGGCTTCGTGTCGGTCTTGAGGTGGACCGACATCGTGCGCTCGTCGAAGAACCGCTCGATGACCAACTCGCCGGAGCCCCGGGTCCGGGGTTCGACGTAGTCGACCGCGAGTCCCTTCGCCTTCGCGACCTCCGATTGGACCACGTCGCTCGAAAGCAGGGTGGCGCCCTCCTCCTCGGCGACGTCGCGGATCAGCGCGTCGATGTCGCCCTCGTGGGCGCCGGTCGCCTCGCTGGGTTTGGTCCGCCGGCCGACGTACCGGACCTCCACGGCGCCGTCGTCGGCGAGTCCGGCGAGCCGCTGGAGCTCCGTCAGCCCCTCCCACCCGGAATCGAGGCCGTCGTTGGCCTGGGATTCGAGCTCGCCGACGACCGCCTCCGGGACCGACACCGTCGCCACCTCGCCCGACTCGACCCGCTCGGACACGCGACCGTCGATGACCGCGCTCGTGTCCGGTACGATGTGCATACCTCCGGTTCGGTCGTCGGACAAATAAGGCTATAGACTCGGCACGTCGGGGACCGCGGCCCGCCTCACTCCCCGACGGACCGCCCCGCGAACCACTCCGCGAACTTCGCCAGCGCGCGGCCGCGGTGGGAAACGGCGTTCTTCTCGGCGGGAGTCATCTCCGCGAGCGTCCGTCCGTCGTGCTCGAAGATGGGGTCGTAGCCGAACCCGCCGTCGCCGCGAGGTTCGACCAGCCGGCCGCGGACCGACCCGTAGAACAGCTTCACCGGGAGGTCGTCGGCGGGCGCCGGCCCGCGCTCGTCGCTCCCGTCGCCCCCGGATCCGTCGGCGGCGTCGGCCCCCGCTGCGGCCGCGGCGCTCCGGTCGGCGCGGTCGACCGGGTCCGGCGTCGCGGCGAAGTCGTCGCCGTCGCAGTACGCCAGCACGCACCGGAACGCCCCCCGGTGCGGCGCGTCGAGTTCGCGCGCCGCGAGGCGCTGGACGGCCTCGATCCCCAAGGTGTCTTCGACGTACGCGGTGTAGGGGCCGGGGAACCCCTCGAAGCCGTCGACGAACAGCCCCGAGTCGTCGACCAAGACGGGCTCGCCGGCGTGGCGGTACGCCTCCCGGGCGCCGTGGGCCGCGATCGGAGCGAGCTCCGAGGCCTGCACCTCGGCGTAGTCGTAATCCAGCCGTTCGACGCCGTCGAGATACTCCCGGGCTTCCCGGACCTTCCCCGAGTTGGTCGTGACGTAACGGAGCATTCACCCGAGGCTGCGGCGGCGCCGGAGAAAGCGTCGTCGGTTCCGGCGTCGGCGTGGCGCTACCGGGCCTCAGTCGACGACGATCTCCGCGGGGTCGTCCTCCTCGTCGGCGTCGTCGGCGTCGTCGACGTCCGCGCTCCCGGCGTTCCGCTCCTGCAGCAGCAGGACGCCGACGACCGCGAGCACGATCCACGACCGCCAACTCGCGAGGTTCAGCGTGTACCCGATGCCGAACGGCTTCCGGACGAGCATCCCGTCGCCGGGCTGCCAGTGCGAGGAGACCAGCCGGCCGATCGAGGGTCGCTCGAAGTTGTACGGAACGCCGAGGATCTCACCTTGCTTCGGTTTGTCAGCCATACCCCACGCTACGCCGGGCGGGAGTAAATCGTTTGTCATACTCCGCGGGGTACTGTGTAGTTAGGAGTGAATCCGCTGTGACCGGTGTGGTGAAGACTTCGGAAGCCCCCGGGTTCGTCGAGAGCGCGGCCCCTTCCGGTCCCACCCGAGAGCGGGTTTCCGGCCGGTCGTCGCCTACCTAAACGCGACCCTCCGTCGAGCGGGTGTCACCGCGCGGCCGGAGCCGAAGCCGGAGTCGACCGGCCGCTACGCCCGGTACCGACCGCGTCCCTCGATCTCCCGGAGCCGAGCCAGGACCGCGTCGTCGCCGTCGGCGGCGTACCCCGCCTCGAACGCGTCGCGGAGCGGGTCGGGGTCGGTGGCGGTCCCCGCCACGCTCCTGCGGAAGACGTGGAGGTCCATCGCGTGATCCTCGACGTGGCCGGTGTGGTAGCCCAGCCCGAAGTCGATGAGGAACACGGGGTCGCCCTCCCCCCCGATCCGGACGTTTCGGGTGGTGGGGTCGCCGTGGACGAACCCCGCGGCGTGGATCGTCGCGAGGTGTCGCCCCACCGCCCGGCACCGGTCCGGGGTCAGCCCGGCCGCGAGGTCGTCGGTGCCGACCCGCTGGAACACCAGCGTGCCGGGGTCGGGGTCGACGTCGTGGACGACGGGCGTCGGGACGCCCGCACGGCGGGCGGCGCTGGTGAGTCGGGCCTCCGCCCGGGTGCGCTCCGCGCGGAGTCGGGCGTCGAGGTCGGGGTGGCGGTACGCCTTCGGCACGCGCCGCTTCACCACCCGGTCGCCTGCGACCGTGACGGTCGCTTCCGCGCCGCGGATGGTCCCCGACGCCGTCGGGTCGCGGGCCACCGACTCCTCGCCGCGCCACGTCACCGGTACCTTGTCCGGGCGGAAGTTCGAGTCGACCGCCGAGTCCGCGATCGCGACCGTGTCGCCGGCGGCGTACATCTTCGCGCCCAGCACCGCGATCATGCCGGCGTTGTCCCGGAGGAATCTGGGTTCGGGCGCGTGGAAGTCGGCGCCGCGTTCCGCGCACATCGATTCGAGCATCCCGCGGAGCCGGTCGTTCTGGGCGACGCCGCCGCCCAACACGAGTTCGTCGGTGCCCGTGAGCGACAGCGCGCGTTCGGCGACCTCGGTCAGCATCGCGAACACGGTCTCCTGGAGCCCGAAACACACGTCGGCGACCGGAACGCCGTCGTCGACGGCGTCTTTCGCGGCCGACGTGATCCCCGAAAACGAGAAGTCCATTCCCTTCACCACGTACGGGAGGTCGTGGTACTCGCCGTCCCGCGCCCGGCGTTCGACCTTCGGACCACCGGGGTGGGCCCACCCGAGGTGGCGGGTGAACTTGTCGAGTGCGTTTCCGACGCCGGTGTCCATCGTCTCCCCCAGCACCCGGTAGCGGCCGTCGTGGTACCCCAGCAGGTGGGCGTTCGCGCCCGAGGCGTTCAGACAGACCGGCGAGTCGAATCCCGATCGGTGGCGCCCGATCTCCAAGTGGGCGATCATGTGGTTGACGCCGACCAGCGGCACCGACAGCGTTCCCGCGAGCGCCCGCGCCGCGGTGCCGACGACCCGGAGACACGGGCCGAGCCCCGGCCCCCGGGAGAACGCCACGGCGTCGACGTCGACGCCGTTCGTGTCGCCGGTGTCGGCCGCCAGATCCAGCACGTCGGAGACCACCTCGGGGATCGCCCTCCCCATGTGTTCGGCGGCCTCACGCGGGTGAATGCCGCCGCTGTCGGGGAGGTAGGCGTCGGATTCGACGTGGATCTCGCCGGAATCGGAGTCGTACAGCGCCGCACTCGCGGCCCACGCGGTGCCCTCGACGCCGACGATTCGCATGACGACCGCGGCTCAGGCCTCTTCGGCTTCGGGGTCGGCGTCGTCGGCCTCGATCTTGTTCCGGTCGAGCATGTGGTCCTGCTCGATGTCGCGGGCGAAGTCCGACGACTCGTAGACCTTCGCGTAACCGATCGTCTTGCGCATCCCGAACTTGGTGTCGAGGTCGTGGACCACGACCTCGTCGGACTCCTTGTTCAGTTTCGCGGCGAGGCTGTCGCGCACCGAGAGCCGCGAGGGCGTGGCCTCCTCGTGGGCGATCTCGAAGCGGACGTCGGACCGATGCAGCATCGGGTTGTCGTCCTCGGAGATGATGTCGATGTCCATGGTTCAGTTGCTCTGTTCTCCGCCGGAAAGGAGTAAAAGGATTTCGTTCGACGGAACGCGGGTCACTCGGACCCGTCGGTCTCGGCGGCCGGACCCGTCGCCCGCAGGGTGGTGACGACGCTCCCGAGGAGCCCGATGACGCCGACCGCCAGCGCGGTGAGCACGATCGATCCGGACGGCCCGTAGCCGCTGGCTTCGATCTCGACCGCCCACAACATCAACACGATACTGAACAGGAGGGTGTCTCTCGGCAGGGACATACGCCACGTGGACGGCCGCGGGAACTTAGTTTCCGGCGACTCCGGCCGGGCCGTCGACGCCGAGCGCCGCCAGGGCGCCGGCGACGTCGCCGTCCATGCGTTCGAGCAGCGACCGCATCTCCGCCTTCGCGTCGGCCGTGACCGCGACCCGGACCATCCCGTCGCCGGGCTGGCCGTAGACGACCGTCGCGCCGATCGGCGCGACCAGGACCGCGGGGAGGGTCGCGAGGTCCTCCTCGCCGTCGACCACGATCGTGACGGCCCCGCCGCCCTCGGCGTCGGCCCCGCCGCCGAACTCCGCGGCGACGTCCGCGAGGGCGCACAGCAGCGGCTCCGAGAGCGTCCCGGGGGGGTTCGCGACGTCGCGGCGGCGCTCGGGGTCCGACAGCGCCTCGCGGATTCCGTCGTCGACCGCCTCGCGTTCGGTTCGGCCGTCGATCACCGCGACCGCGGGGCGGTGGCCCGCCGCCCGGAGGTGGTAGCTCACCACGTCGCCGACCGCGATCACGGGGCGGCCGGCGTCGTCTAGCAGCGCGGCTGCGTCGGTGTAGACCGGGCCGAACGGCCGTTTGAACGCGCCGCGGAGCCCCGGCGGCAGCGAAAGCATCGACTCAGCGGACCTTCAGCGCGTAGCCGCCGGGTTCGGCGACGTTCATCTCCTCGGCAATCTCCGAGCGTTCGGGGTGGGAGATGACGACGTAGCCCGCCCAATCCTCGGTGAGGCTGCTCGACCCACAGTTCTCACACGCCTGTGCGTCGCCGTGGTTGATGTAGTGACACTCCCGGCAGGCGAGGCGGGACTCGGCCATCTACTGCCCCTCCGCTTCGGTGGTGGCGGGCGCCGACGGGCGTTGGCTCTCCAGCCACGCGTGTTTCCCGAGCCCGGGCTGTTTCGCGGTCAGCCCGATCTTGGAATCGCGGGGGTTGCGCTCGTCGATGCTCTTGGTGACCACCCGAACCCGAACGGAGTCGCCGACGCTCAGGGTGCGGTTCGATTCCGTGGACGCGAGCTGCTGGTTCTCCTCGTCGTACGCCAGATACTCGTTGGAGATCTGCGAGACGTGGAGCAGCCCGTCGACCGGCCCGATCCCGACGAAGGCGCCGAACTCGACGACCTCGACGACCTCCCCGTCGACGACCTCCTGCATCGAGGGGTCGAAGGTGATGGCGTCGAACGCCGCCTCGTAGTAGACCCCGGCGCGACCGGGGAGCACCGTGCCCTCGCCGACGTCGTGGACGGAGACGACGCTGACGACGCTGCCGACGTCCTCGTCCATCCGGCCTTCGAGTTTGTCCTGCAGGAGCCGCTTGACCCGCTGTGGCGTCACGTCCGCGAGGTGCCGCGGGGGCACCTCTACCGTGTCTGTGAGTCGTACCCGTTTGTACATACGTTATGGTTCTGTTATCTCCAATGTGGTTCGGCCCCTTAAACCGATTACGCGAACGCCGCGTTCGAGCAACCGGTCGCGGAGCGGCCTGTCGTTGGTGACGGCGTAGCCGTCGACCCCGGCTGCGAGTTCGATCACCGCGTCGTCGGCGTACGACGCCGCCGAGTCGACGGCCCGACACCGGTCGGCGAGGTCGCGGCCGACCGCGGCGGCGGTCGCCGCCTCCCCGTTGCCCGCGTCGCGGAGCCGGTCGAGTTCCGCGAGCACCGGCCGCGGGACGACCAAGTCGGCGTCGCCGACGAGCCGGTCGAGCTCGTCGAACACCCGGACGCCGAGTTCGACCGGCATCATCAGCGCGTTGGTGTCGAGGATCACCGTGGGTCGGTCCCCGTCGGCGTCCGCGTCACGATCGGTCACCGGACTCCGTGGCACGGACGGGGGTTCTCACTCCAGGGTCCCGATGCCGATGAGCCGCCACCGCGCGCCGACCCGACGGTTGATCGCGATCGTGGCGCCCGCCTCCGCACACACCGGGCGTTTCAGTGTGACCTCCGCCTCGTCGCCGCGGGCACTGGTGACCGACCCGACGGTGGTCGCGGTGCCGACGGTGAGCATGAGCGGCTCGCCGGTCGAGATCTCCTCGACGGAGCCCTCGTCCTCGCCGACGATCCGGTCCAGGAGTTCGACGCTCATCGTGAACTCCTCGCGGGTCGGCGGGAGGGTACCGGGCTCGCCGGCGACCTGGCCCGCCAGCGCGTCGCCCTTCGTGAGGCTGGGGTCGAGGCCGGTCCCGATGCCGCAGAGCCCGCCAGGGCGGACCTCGTCGACGGTCCGGCCGCCGGCCTGGAGCGACCGGATGTCGGTGGTGATCGGGCGCCACTCCGAGCTGCCGCCCTCCTCGACCTCCCGGCCGGGGCGGAGTTCGAGGTCCGCGCCCGTTTCGAGCTTCCCCTGGACGACCGACCCGCCGACGACGCCGCCGGCGAGGTCGCCCCACGTGGTACCCGGGCGGTTGATGTCGAACGACCGGGCGGCGAACAGCCGCGGGTCCTCGGTCTCGTCGCGCTCGGGGGTTGGGATCTCCCGCTCGATGGCGTCGATCAGGAGGTCGACGTTCACCTCCTGTTGGGCGCTGACCGGGACGATCGGCGCCCCCTCGGCGACGGTGCCGGCGACGAACTCCTCGATCTGTTCGTAGGAGTCGATCGCGCGCTCGCGATCGACGAGGTCGATCTTGTTCTGTGCGATGACGACGTTGTCGATCCCGATGATGTCGAGCGCCATCAGGTGCTCCTCGGTCTGGGCCTGGGGGAC
>CAZIQT010000036.1:0-16638 GCA_964541645.1 uncultured Halobellus sp.
CCCTACAACTGCGCCGTGAGAACTCCGCCGGTGCGGACGATGAAGTAGATCACGAACGCGCCCGCGAGCGCCCAGTGGCCGGCCCGGACGTCGCTGCCCTCGCCGGCGGCGAGTTTGATCAGCGGGTACGACACGATCCCGGCGGCGATCCCGTAGGCGATGGAGTAGGTGAACGGCATCACGAGGATTGTCATACCCGCCGGGATGGAGTGAGTGAGGTCGTTCCACTCGATGTCGATGACGTTCCGGAGCATCACCACCCCGATCACGACCAGGGCGATGTGGGAGGCGTACAGCGGGATCGCGGCTGCGAGCGGCACCAACACCAGGGAGACGACGAACAGCCCCGCCACCGTGAGCGCGGTCAGCCCGGTCCGGCCGCCCTCCTCGACCCCCGACGCGGACTCGATGTACGTCGTGACCGTCGAGGTGCCCAGCGCGCCGCCGACGGTCGTCCCGATCGCGTCGGCCATCAGCGGCCGGTCGATGTCGGGGAACTCCCCGTCGTCGTCGAGGAAGCCGCCCGCCTGCCCGACGCCGACGAGCGTGCCGGCGGTGTCGAAGAAGTCGACGAAGAAGAACGTGAACACCACCAAGGCGAAGGTGAACGCCTCGACGTTCGCGAGCCCGGAGACGAACGCGCCCGCGAGCGGGGTGACGTCGTAGGTGACCGCGGCGTTGCCGGCGACGAGTCCGGCCTCCGGCGAGACGGGGCCGAACCGCGTGAGAACCCACCCGGCAGCGGTGGTGAGGCCGATGCCGATGATGATCGATCCGGGGACGTCGCGGGCGTAGAGCGCAAAGGTGAGGAACAGCCCGAGCACCGACAGGATCGCGACCGGGTTGGAGGCGACCGACCCAAGGGTGACGAGCGTCGCGTCGTCGCCGACCACGATCCCCATCGCCTGGAGCCCGATGATCGCGAGGAACAGCCCGATCCCGGTCCCCACCGCGAACTTCACCGGCTTCGGGAACAGTCCGATCACGTACTCGCGGGCGCCGACCGCGGTGAGCGCGACGAACAGCACCCCCTCGACCACGACCGCGGCGAGGGCGGTCTGCCACGGAACCCCGAGCGCGCCGACCACGGTGAACGCGAAGAAGGCGTTGAGTCCGAGGCCGGGTGCCTGCGCGAACGGGCGGTTGGCGTACAGCGCCATCACGAGCGTCGCCGTCGCCGCCGCGACGATGGTGACGACCGCGAGCATCGACCGGACCTCCCCCTGCGGGACGCCCTGCGGCGTGATCGCCCCCGAGAGGATCGCGGGGTTGACGACGACGATGTACGACATCGTCAGGAACGTCGTCACCCCCGCCAGGAGTTCGGTTCGGACGGACGACCCGTGTTCGTGCACATCGAATCGGTCTACGAGGGAGTCAGCCAGCCCCATGATACACGTTCGAGCATAGCCGGCATCGGATCGATAAACGTTTTCATAACCCTCGGCCGGGGCGGTCACTCGGGGTCGAACGTCGAGAGCGCGTCGACGGGCGCGTCGGTGAGGCCGCGGGCACGGTCGAGGCCGGCCTCGCCGACCGCGATGAGCGCGAAGACGCCCGCCACCGTCGCCCCGGCCTGCTCGGCGACGTCGAGCAAAAGCGCCTGGGTCTCGCCCGACCGGATGAGGTCGTCGACGATCAGGACGGTGTCGGTTGGGGACAGCGCACGCGCGGGGAGGTAGTAGGTGAGTTCGATCCCCGGGGAGACGCGCTGGCGGGACTCGATGAACTCCTCGACCGCCGTCTCCTTCGACTGCTTCGCGTAGACCACGCGGGCGTCGAAGTGACTCGCCATCGCGGCGCCGAGAGTGATCCCGTCGGTGGCGGCGGTCAGGACCACGTCCGGCCGGTCGAACCCGACGGCGTCGGCTGCGACCGGCGCCACCAGATCGAGGAAGGTCTGGTCGAACACCACCGCGGAGTTGTCGGCGTACCCGTCGTCGTCGAACTCGACGCGACGGTCGAGTTCCGCGGTCAGGGCGTCACGGCCGGCGTCCTCCACGAGGTCGCGGGCCCGGTCGGCGCCGGGGAGGACGTGACCGTTGACGTACCGGTTGAGGTCGCCCGCGGGAAGCCCCGTGCAGTCGGCGAGTTCGTCGTAGGTTCGGGTCTCCTTCAGCATCCGCAGCACCGCGACCGCCCGGAGTTGGAGGGCCGCCTTCTCCGCTCTGTTCATACGTCGACCTGCGGCGTGTCGTCTGTAAGAACACGTCGATCCGGGCCGGGACGTGTCACGGGCGGGTCGGGCCCCGCCGCAGTCCAGGGGCGGCGGCGGCGCCAGCGGGTCACTCCGCCGCCGCGAGCAGGTCGTCGGCGGTCACGAGGCTCTCGAGTGCCACGCCGGCGTCGGCCAGCAGCTCGCTGGCACCCTCCTCGCGGTCGACGACGACGAGCACACGCTCGACCGTCGCGCCGGCGTCACGAAGCGCCTCGACCGCGTCGAGCGCGCTCCGACCGGTGGTCGCGATGTCCTCGAGCACGACCACCCGCTCGCCGTCCGGGAGCCGGCCCTCGATCCGGTTGCCGGTGCCGTACTCCTTGGTTTCCTTCCGGACGACGACGTACGGCGTGTCGGTCTCGGCGGCCGTGACCGCGACGAGCGGCACCGCCCCGAGGGCGACGCCCGCGAGCGTCTCGTCGCCGACGCGGTCGGCGAACGCCGACGCGATCAGCCGGAGACAGCGGGGGTCGGTCTCGAAGAGGTACTTGTCGACGTAGTAGTCGGATGTGCCGCCGTGGGAGAGCTCGAACTCCCCGAATTTGACTGCGTCGGCGTCCCGGAGCGCCGCGACGAGTTCGTCGTTCGACATTGCTGGAAGAGGTGTGGGGAGTCGCTTAAACCGGACGGTTCGGGACGGGGCGTTGTAGTCGCCGTGCTGTGCGGCGCGGTCGAAGCCAGCAGTCGGACCGCGAGCCTCGCGTGGGTTTCCACCCGGACTGCTGATTGGCCAGGCTGACGAGAAGTTGTAGTCGCCGTGCTGTGCGGCGCGGTCGAAGCCGGCGTCGAGACCGCGAGGCGAGCGGATGCGAGCCTCGCGGGTATTTTTGATCCAGCTTTTTGTCGGGGGTTCGAGACGGCCGCGGAGCGGCCGTCGAGGACCCCTGAATAAAAAGGTGGGTTAGTACGGCTCCTCCTTCAGCCCGAGCAGGTACGCCACCCCGTTGGTCGCGACGTGGAGCACCGGCGTCAGCACGACCACGACCCCGACGACCGGAAGCGTGAACGTGGCGGCGAACCACCCGAAGTCGAACAGCGCGGCGCACGCCAACGCGCCGGCGACGAAGTCGAGTTGATCGACCACCGGGAACGCCGCGCCGCGCTCCCGGCCGGTTCGGCGTTTCAGGAACGACGCGGAGACGTCGCCGAGCATCGCGCCGAACGCCAGGCCGGCCGCGGCCGGAAGGGGGAACGTCGGGAGCGTGACCCCCGTCGCCGCGGCGGCAGCCGGGGCGACCCGGTTCAGGGCGAGCGCGAGCGCGACGCCCGCAACGGTGCCGACCGCGGTTCCGCGCCACGTCTTGCCGTCGCCGAGGAGTCGGCGGCCGCCGAGCGTCCGGCCGCCGTCGATCGGCGTGCCGCCGCCGGCGAGGACCGCTGCGTTGTTCGGGACGTACGCCGGTAACATCGCCCAGAACGCGACGGCGACCGGACCGAGGAGCATACCACCGATCACACCCGGCGGCGTCAAAGGCGCCCCGGTTCGCGGCCGGCCGTCACGCCGCCGGGTCGGGTGGTTTAATCCGTCGGAAGGCGTACCGGTCGGTAGATGTCCTCTTGGAGGCGCGATTTCGCGAGCGGGCTGATCGTGCTGGCACCCGTCATCGTCATTCTACTCGTTCTCAACTACCTGTACTCCCAGATCGTCGACCTGCCGGTCATCCGGGGGCTCCGGGAGCCGTTCGGGTTCTTCGTCGCCGTGATCGTCTTCGTCATGCTGGTGCTGTCGGTGGGGTACCTCATGCGGACCACCGTGGGGCGGCTGTTCGAGACGTATCTGGACGGCGCTATGAACCGGGTCCCGCTGATTCGGGTGTTGTACAACGCGTCGAAGCTGGCGGTCGAGACCGCGGTCACGGGCACGGAGGACCTCCAGAAGCCGGTGAAGGTCGAGCCCTGGAACGGGATGCGCATGACCGCGTTCAAGACGGGCAAAGCCACCGACGACGGCCGGATCGTGCTGTTCATGCCGACCGCGCCGAACATCACCACCGGGTTCGTGATGGAGGTCGACCCCGACGACATCACGGAGACCGACGAGAGCGTCGAGGAGGCGCTGACCCGGGTGTTGTCGGCGGGGTTCGGCGAGCAGGAGCGGACGTCGCCGATCGAGATCGACACCCGGTCCGAGGACTGACCGCCCGAACGTCGGGGGCTGCGGGCTACGGCGGCGTGTCGTCGACGACCTCGACGCCGGAGACCTCGAAGCGGGCGCCGCCGCCGGCGGCGTCGGTCACGGCGACGTCCCACCCGTGGGCCTCCGCCACCTCCGCGACGATTCCGAGTCCGAACCCGGTGCCCGTGCCGGCGGTCGAGTGGCCCGCCTCGAACACCGTCTCGCGGTCCTCGGGGTCGATCCCCGGACCGTCGTCGGCGACGTAGAACCCCCCGCCGTCGCCGAGGTCCCCGACCGTGATCGAAACCGTCCCGCCGTGCTCGACGGTGTCCCCGCGACCCTCGGAGCGGGGGCTCGTGGAACCGTGTTCCACAGCGTTCAACAGCAGGTTCTCGAACAGCTGCCGGAGCCGATCGCGGTCGGCCCGGACCGTCACCGCGGTCTCGACGGCGAGTGACGCGCCGTCGGTCGGCAGCCCGCTCCAGCACGTGTCGAGGAGCCGCGGGAGGGCCACGGGTTCGAGTTCGATCGCGTCGCTGCCCGCCCGGGCGAACGTCAGGAGGTCGTCGATCAGGCGTTCCATCCGGTCGTGGGCCTCGGCGGCCCTCCGGAGGTGCGGGCTGTCGCACTCCTCGGCGGCGAGTTCGACCCGCGCGGACGCGACGTGGAGGGGGTTGCGGAGGTCGTGGGAGACCACGCTCGTGAACTGGTCGAGCCGCTCGTTCTGGCGTTTCAGCCGGCGCTCGCGCTGCTTCTGGTCGGTGATCTCGGTTCCGATCACGTACACCCGGGAGTAGTCGTCGGCGGCGCCGTCCGGCACGACCACCTGGAGGAGTTCCTCGATGCGGTCGCCCGACAGGGTCCGCGCCTCCGTCTCGGTCCGGAACTCGGTCGCCCCGTCCGCGAAAGCCGCCCACTGCGCCGCGAGCAGCTGGGTCGTCTCCTCGACCATCACCTCGTCCAGGTTGTCCATCACCTCCGCCTTCGAGTCGGCGTCGTAGTACGGCAGGGCGTTCCGGTTGACGTCGCGGACCTCGACGCGGTCGAGCAGCCGGTCGATCTCCTCGGGGTGCTCGAGCAGGTACGTCTCGACGTCCGCGGCCTCCGGAACGGTCGCCGATAGGTACGCCATGGCCTCGGAGTGGTCCTGCTCCCAGATCACCAGCGGGCTGTTCTCGAACAGCGACCGGTAGCGGTCGCGCTCGGCGGCGAGCTCCTCGGTCCGGGCCCGGTAGTCGGTGACGTCCCGGGCGGAGACGAGGATCGACACCACCGTGCCGTCGTCGTCGGTCACCGGCCTGAACACCCCTTCGACCGCGTACGGCTCGCCGTTCGGGCGGACGCGCTCGGCGTCGAACTCCGCGTACGCCCCGGAGCGGGCCCGGTCGATCCGGGCGTCGACCGCCTCGCGGGCCGCCTCTGAGTGGTCGAACCACGGCGTCTCCCGGAAGGGCTCGCCGAGCACGTCGTCGCGGTCGGCGTCGACGTACGCCATCGCGGTCGGGTTGACGTCGACGAGCGTGCCGTCGGTGTCGAGGTGGGCGACGAGGATGTTGGGGTCGGCGAAGACGGTCTCGTACCGGCGTTTGATCCGGGTGAGCTCCCGCTCGCGCCGCTTCTGTTCCGTGATGTCGGTGATGAACCCCTCCAGGACCTGCCCCTCGGGGGTGTCGACGGCGCGGCCCCGCTCCCACAGCCGCCTGGTCTCGCCGTCCGCGGTCCGGATCCGATAGGAGACCTCGAACGGCTCGTCGTCGGCGAGCGCGTCCTGTACGGACTCCCACATCCGGTCCCGTTCGTCCGGGTGGAGCACGTCCTCGCCCCACGCGACGTCACCGCCTTGGAGCGCCGCCGCGGAGTAGCCCGTCAGGCTCTCGCAGTCGCCCCGGACGACCTCCATCGGCCACCCGCGGTCGTTCCGCGCCCGGTAGACGATACCCGGCAGGTTGCTGATCAACGTCTCCAGCCGGCGGCTCTGGCGTTTCCGGTCGGTGATGTCGGTCCCGACGCCGAACACCGCGACGGGGTCGTCGGGGTCCGACCGGGCGCCGACGTCGTGGATCGGAACCTTGGTGGTCAGAAACACCCGCTCCCCGTCGTCGGTCGGGATCCGTTCTTCGACCTCGACCGACTCGCTGCGGTCGATCACCGCCGCGTCGCTGGCTTGGAGTTCCTCGGCGACGTCGTCCGGGAGGAGCTCCGCGTCGGTTCGGCCGACGACGTCGGCGTCCTCGAGCCCGAACAGCTCGCGGTACGCCCGGTTGACAAAGAGGTACTCGTCGCGGTCGTCCTTCATGAACATCGGCGTGGTGGTGTTCTCGAGGACCGCCTCGAACCGACGTTTGACCGTCCTGGTCTCGCGTTGGGCCCGACGTTTTTCCACCGCGTTCGCGATCCGGTTGGCGAGAATGGAGTACTGCTCGGTGCCGGTCGACTTCTGGAGGTAGTCGGTGACTCCCTTCGAGATCGCCTCGCCGGCGACCTCCTCGGACCCCTTGCCGGTGTAGAGGATGAACGGGAGTTCGGGGTGTGTCTCCCGGACGCGTTCGAGGAACTCGATCCCGTTTTCCCCCGGCATGTCGTAGTCGGAGACGACGCAGTCGACCGCGGAGTCGGACAGCACCGCCATCCCCTCCGCGGCGTCGGCGGCGGTCCGGACCGTGATCCGGTCGTCCGACTCCTCGAGGAACGTCCGCGCGAGGTCGGCGAGCCCCGGCTCGTCGTCGACGTGGAGCACCCGAATGGGGTCGGCCGTCGCACTCATACGCCAACCAGTGACCTGCCCGATGTAAAACCCTGCGAGAAGGTCCCACGGAGCGGGCGCGGCGACCGAGCGGGAAGCGGGGGGTTCAGACGTACGTGAACCACTCCTCGTGGGCGTCGGTCCGGCGCTCCACGAGGTCGAAGAACGCCTGCTGGAGCTCCTCGGTGACGGGGCCGCGGGAGCCGTCGCCGACGACGACGTTGTCGACCTTCCGGATCGGGGTGACCTCCGCGGCGGTCCCGGTGAAGAACAGCTCGTCGGCGGTGTTGAGTTCGCCGCGGGAGATGGTCGCCTGATCGTGGACGGTGTAGTCGCGCTCGCGGGCGAGTTCGATCACGGTGTTGCGGGTGACGCCGTCGAGGATGCTCTGGGACAACCCGGGGGTGTAGATCTCGCCGTCGCGAACGAGGAAGACGTTCTCCCCCGGCCCCTCGGCGACCTGCCCCTCCTTGTTCAGGACGATGGCCTCGGTGTAGCCGTTCCGCCGGGCCTCCTCGCCGGCCAGCAGCGAGTTGACGTACAGCCCGGTGGTCTTGGCGTTCGTCGGCACCTGGCTTGAGGCGTACTTCCGCCACGAGGAGATCATGACGTCGACGCCGCGTTCCAGCGCCTCCTCGCCGAGATACGTGCCCCAGGGCCACGCCGCGATCGCGGTGTCGACCGGGTTCTCCTTCGGGCTGACGCCCAGGCTGCCGTAGCCGTAGAACGCGACCGGGCGGATGTAACACGACCGGAGCTCCTCGCGGCGGAGGAGTTCGAGCGTTGCCTCGGTGAGCTCCGTCCGGGAGAACGGAATCTCCATGTCGTAGGGCTGCGCCGACTGGTAGAACCGCTCCAGATGTTCGTCCCACCGGAAGATCGCGGGGCCCTCGTCGGTGTCGTAACACCGGACGCCCTCGAAGATGCCGGTGCCGTAGTGGAGCGCGTGCGTGAGAACGTGCACCGTGGCGTCGTCCCAGTCGACGAAGTCGCCGTCCTGCCAGATCGTGTCGACGTCCATCTCGTCGAATCCCATACGACGTGGTTGCGCCCCGGGATATAAAAACCCATACAGGAGCGTCCGACGTGTTACGCGTCGGTTCAGGCCGAAATCGACGCGTCCGGGGGGTGGCCGTTGGGGCTACCCGAGTCGGTCGACGATCGCCGCGCCCTCGACGTAGACGTAGCCGTTGCGGCGGGCGTACTCCCGAGCGGCGGCCGGGGCCGTCGCCCCCCCGGAATCGGCGTCGAGCATCTCACAGACCACGACGGCCGGCGGGAGCCCCGCCGCAGCCGCCACAGCGAGTCCGAGTTCGGTGTGTCCCCGACGGTCCGCCAGCAGGTCCGGCGCGCCGCGGAGCACGTGGACGTGCCCGGGGGTCCGGAACTCCGCGGCGAACGTCTCGGCGTCGTACCTCTCGGGGCCCTCGACGGCGGCCGCGGCGTCGGCCAGCCGCCGGATGGTGAGCGCGCGGTCCTCGTCGGTGATCCCGGTGAACGTGTCGCGGTGGTTCACCGGGAGCGAGAACGACGAGCGGTCGTCGTACGCGAGGTCGTGGTCGGCGGCCGCGGGGTGATCGAGTTCGTCTTCGAGGAACGGCAGCCCGGCGGCGTCGGCGACGGCGTCCGAGACCGCGGCGCAGACCAGCCCGCCGGCGTCGGCGCGGAGGTGCGCGACCGCGTCGGCGTCGACCGCGCCGGCCGGGTAGACGACGTCGGTCTCGCCCTCGCGGTCGGCGGCGTCGTGGATCAGTACCGGATCTCCGTCCCGGAACGCCGCCACCGCCCGCTCGACCGCCCCCCCGTCGGTCGCCTCCGAGCCGAGATCCGCCGTCGTTCGGGTCATTCGACCGCCTCCACGCGGACCGAGACCGCCGACCCGTCGTCGAGGTCCAGCGTCTCGCGGAGCTTCGCCGGCGCGATGATCTCCAGTTGGGTCTCGTCGTGGTGGGTGCGCTCGGGCACGATGATGTGGGTCTCCTCGGCGACCGCGCCGTCGTACGCGACCGAGGCGGCGTAACACGTCGCGGGGCCGAACGTCCGGTCGTCGTCCTCCCAGCCGTCGATCGGGACGCCGGACAGCGACGACACCGCCGAGCGGGCTCGGACGCTCTCCTCGTCGAGGTCGACGTTGAGCGTGCCGGGGAACGGCTCGTAGCCCAGCCGCTCGGTGAACTGCTCCATATACCCCGACAGCGAGATGTAATGTCGACCCTCCCCCATCCCGCTCGTGACGGTGCCGGCGAGTTCGACCGTCGAGGGGTCGGTCCCCTCGAAGATCCGGCGGTAGTGGGCGTACTCGCGGTGGAGCGCCGACTCGCCCGACTCCGTGAGCGAGACCCACTGGCCGTCGGCGACCACGTCGCGGTCGAGGTGGCCCGCGGATTCCAGCCGCTGGAGCCGACGGGAGGCGGTCTGACTCGACGCGTCGAGGTGGTCAGCGAGCCCGGAACACGAGATCTTGACGGGGCCCGACCGGCCGCCCTCGAGGGCGACGAACTTCAGCGCCGCCAGCTCGTCGTATCCGACGGCGGAGGCTGCCGTTTCTGACATTACCGGGGGTTGGGGTGCGGCCGTGTTAAGGATAACGGCCCCGTGATGCGTCACGAAAATGTGATACAGGCGGTGCCCCGAAGAACGATCGTTCCGTACTCCCGACTCCGACCCCACGGGGTCTAAAACCATCGGTGCGGCCGGACGGGTCGCTCGGTGCCCGGGACCGCACGGAGCCGGTGAGACGCCGCCGTGGTCCGTTCGGAAGGGATTTAATCGCGGTTCGACAACGCGAGGTATGTTCAGACGCTTCCGTGCGGAGGTCTCCGAGGCGGTCGAGGACGCCCTGACCGCCCTCGACCTCCCGACCGACGACCTCGGGGTGGAGGAGCCCCCGGAGGACGTGGCGGCGACGCTGGCGTCGAGTGTCGCGTTCCGGTTGGCCGGCGAGGTGGGCGCCCCGCCGCCGTCGGTGGCCGCGGACGTCGCCGACGCGGTCGACCCCGCGGGCTACGACTACGTCGATCGCGTCGACTCCCAGGGGCCGTACGTGAACTTCTACGTCTCGACGGCGTACTACGCCGACACCCTCGACGCGGGGCGGGCGTCCGACTACGGCACCCTCCCGCCGACCGGGCGGTCGGTCGTGGTGGAACACACCAGCGCGAACCCGACCGGCCCGGTCCACGTCGGGCGCGCCCGCAACCCGATCTACGGCGACGCGGTCGCCCGGGTGCTCGACTACGCCGGCCACGACGTGGAGACCCACTACTACGTCAACGACGCCGGCCGGCAGATCGCGACGTTCACGTGGGCCTACGAGACGTTCGACGAGTCCGACCTCCCCGACCCCGAACGCGACCGCGCGGACTACGACCTCGTGCGGTACTACCGGGCGGGCAACGCGTTCCTGGAGTCCGGCGACGACGACGCCGTCGCGGCGGCGGAAGCCGAGATCGCCGACATAATGCGGGGGCTGGAGGCCGGCGACGACGGGACCTTCGAGCGCGTGGCGGCGGTGGTCGACGGCGTGCTCGGCGGGATGCGCACGTCGTTGGGGCGGCTCCCTGCGGAGTTCGACCGGTTCGTAAAGGAGACGGAGTTCATCCGGAACGGCGACGCCGACGACGTGGTCGACCGGCTGCAGGCGTCCGACCACGCGGTCTACGACGAGGACGCGTGGCAGCTCGACCTCTCGTCGTTCGGGATCGACAACGACCTGGTCTTCCTGCGGTCGGACGGCACCACCCTCTACACCACCCGGGATCTGGCCCACCACGAGTGGAAGTTCGACAACTACGACGAGGCGGTGACGGTGCTCGGCGAGGACCACAGGCTCCAGGCCGAACAGTTGGAGGCCGCCCTCGAACTCCTGGGTCACGACACCGACGCGCTCAGACAGACGTTCTACTCGTGGGTCAACCTCCCGGAGGGCGGCATGTCGACCCGGGAGGGCACCGGCGTCGACCTCGACGACCTGCTCGACGAGTCGATCGAGCGCGCCCGCGAGGAGGTCGAGGCGCGGCTCGATTCCCGGGGCCGCGACGACGACCTCGACGACGACGACCTCGACCGGATCGCCCGCCAGGTCGGGATCGGCGCGGTGCGGTACGACATCGTCTCGAAGCAGCCCACGAAGGGGATCACCTTCGAGTGGGAGCGCGCGCTCGACTTCGAGGCGCAGTCGGCGCCGTACGTCCAGTACGTCCACGCCCGGTGTTGCGGGATCGAGGGGGAGGCCGAGGCGGCGGGGATCGAGCCCGCGACCGACGTGTCGAAGCTCGATTCCGACGCCGAGCGCGCGCTGCTCGCGGCGATCGCGCGGTTTCCCGCGGTGATCGAGGAAGCCGCCGAGGGGCTGGAACCCCACGTCGTCGCCACGTTCGCGCGGTCGTTCGCGGAGGCGTTCAACGCGTTCTACCGGGAGTGTTCGGTGCTCAACGCCGACAGCGACGCGGTCGCCGCGGCCCGGCTCGGGCTCGTTGAGGCCGCCCGGCACACCGTCGCGAACGCGCTCGACGCCCTCGGAATCGAAGCCCCCGAGTCGATGTGAGGCCGGCCGGAGCCCCGCATCCGCCGCGGCGGCTCACGCGACGACCGGAAAGACGACGCCGGCGAGAAGC
Source organism: uncultured Halobellus sp. (assembly GCA_964541645.1). Classification (GTDB taxonomy): domain Archaea; phylum Halobacteriota; class Halobacteria; order Halobacteriales; family Haloferacaceae; genus Haloquadratum. The sequence goes on from CAZIQT010000036.1 coordinate 11,694, forward strand.
GACCCGCCGACGGCGAGCACTGCCGCCGCCCCCGCCCCGAGCGCGAGCAGTAGGAACAGGACGAGCCACCAGAAGGGAACGCGCGAGTTGGTCTCCGGCATACCGACGACTCGTCCCACCCGGATAAAAGAAGTTCCCGTTTCGGGGCGTCACCCGAAGAAGCGGCTGAAGAACCCGCCGCCTCCGCCGTCCTCGTCGTCCTCGTCTTCGGAGTCCGAGCCGTCGTCGTCCGCCGTCCGGTCGGCCGCGTCGGGGATCGGCGCCGCCGCGCCGGTCGGGTCGGGGTCGGGGTCGCCGCCGGACTCCGCCTCGTCGATCGGCACCTCCTCGAGCGGGGTGGTGTAGACGCCCTCGTCGTCGGTCGGGTCGCCCGCCGTGACCGCCGCGGGGTCCACGGGCTCGACCGGGGACTCCGAGGCGTCGTCGATGACGTCGACGACCGACTCCGGAGCGGCGGTCTCGGACGGGTCAGCGGTCGGATCCGACTCCGGGTGAGGCACCGACTCCGTGACCGCGGCGTCCCCGGACGGCGACGCCCCCTCTGGAGGTTCGTCTGCAGGGGCGTCGTCATCGTCCTCGTCGACGTCGACGTCGTCGTCGATCGCTCCGTCGCCGTCGTCGTCAGTCGTCGGCCCGTCGTCGTCTGTATCGCCGGCCTCGGCTCCCGAGGCTACGTCGTCGGCGTCCGCGTCCCCGTCGTCCTCGAAGTCCGGGTCGTCGCTCGGCTCGGCGGGGCCGTCACCGGCGTCGGCACCGGAGGCTGCCGCGGCCGCACCGTCCGTCGCGTCCGCGGTCGGCTCGATCGGCGACTCCCCGTCGGCGTCGGAGTCGTCCGGCGCGGCCTCCGGCTCCCCGTCGGCGTCGGAATCGATCGGGGCGACCACGGCGTCGTCCGGCGCGGCGTCACCGTCCGCCGGGGCTGTACCGTCGGTGTCGTCGACGTCACCGTCCGCCGGGGCGACGGCGGCATCGGGCGCCGCGTCGCCGTCGTCGGCCATCGGGGCGGCGACGTGTTCGCCAGTGAGCGCAGCCGCGAGCGACGCGAACGCCGCCGCCGCCGGGCTGTCGGGCGCGAACGTGGTCAGCGGCTCGCCCGCCGCGGAGGCGCGTCGGATCTCCTCGGCGTCGGGGACGGTGCCGAGCACGCCGACGTCGAGGGAGTCGACGACCGCGTCGGACTCCGCGGCGGCGGGGTCGGCCCGGAGGAGCGCGGCGCCGGCGACGGTGACGCCGAGCCGCTCGGCCACCTGCCGGGTCTTGTCGGTGTCGCCGAGGGCGTCGCGGGTCGGCGTCGACACCAGCAGGATCTCGTCGACGAACGTAAGCGGGGCGACGGTGTCGGTGCTCAACCCCGCGCCCGTGTCGAGGACGACGTAGTCGTACGCCGCGGCGAGGTCGTCGAGCACGGACTCCAGCCGCTCGGGATCCGCGCGGGAGAACGCGTCGAGCGCCGGGGAACCGGGGACGACCGCGAGCCCGTGCGGCCCCTCGTGGATCGCGGCGTCGATTCCGGCGCCGGCGTCCGCCCCGTCGGCGTCGTCGTCCGCTTCCTCGTCGTCGCCCGCGAGCACGTCGTGGAGCGTCACCTCGCCGACCTCGACGCCGAGAGCGCCCGCGAGGTTGGCCATCCCGAGGTCGCCGTCGACGACCGCGACCCGCGGGCCGGCCGCGGCCAGCGCCGCCGCCAGGTTCGCCGCCGTCGTCGTCTTGCCGACCCCCCCTTTCGCACTGACGACCGCGTAGACCCGTCCCATAGTATCGTTCCCGTTCTCCCGCGTGAAGGATATAAATGTGCGGTCGCCGCCGGCTGTAGTCGCAGGTTACTTACAGACTGGAGAGCCTACACTCGATAATGAGTACCGACGCCGAGGAAGTCAACGAGGACCGACGGAAGTACGAGTTCCGGAAGGTCATCGAGGAGCTCTCGGAGTACGAGGGCTCCGGCACGCAGCTCGTCACCATCTACATCCCCCCCGACAAGCAGGTCTCCGACGTCGTCGCCCACGTCACCCAGGAACACTCCGAGGCGTCCAACATCAAGTCCAAGCAGACCCGCACCAACGTCCAGGACGCGCTCACGTCGATCAAGGACCGGCTCCGGTACTACGACACCTACCCGCCGGACAACGGGATCGTGCTCTTCTCCGGCGCGGTCGACTCCGGCGGCGGCCAGACCGACATGGTGACGCGGGTGCTGGAGAGCCCGCCGGAGCCGATCCAGTCGTTCCGGTACCACTGCGACTCGAACTTCCTGACCGAGCCGCTGGAGCACATGCTGACCGACAAGGGGCTGTTTGGCCTGATCGTGCTCGACCGGCGGGAGGCCAACGTCGGGTGGCTGAAGGGCAAACGCGTCGAGGCGGTCAAGTCGGCGTCGTCGCTCGTGCCGGGCAAACAGCGGAAGGGCGGTCAGTCCGCCCAGCGGTTCGCCCGCCTCCGACTGGAAGCCATCGACAACTTCTACCAGGAGGTCGCGGGGATGGCCGACGACCTGTTCGTCCCGAAGCGCCACGAGATCGACGGTATCCTCGTGGGCGGCCCCTCGCCGACGAAAGACGAGTTCCTCGACGGCGACTACCTCCACCACGAGCTCCGGGATCTGGTGGCCGGGAAGTTCGACGTCTCCTACACCGACGAGTCCGGGCTGAAAGACCTCGTCGACGCCGCCAGCGACGTGCTCGCCGACCAGGAGGTCATGAAGGACAAAGCCGAGATGGAGGAGTTCTTCGAACAGCTCCACACCGGCGAGAAGGCGACCTACGGGTTCGAGCCGACCCGGAAGAACCTCATGATGGGGTCGGTCGACCGGCTCCTGCTCTCGGAGGACCTCCGCTCGGACGTCGTGATCTACGAGTGCCCCGACGGACACGAGGAGTACGAAGTCGTCGACAGCCGCCACAGCGATCCCGACCACCGGTGCGGCGAGTGCGGCGACGAGGCCGAGAAGATCGACCGCGAGGACGTGATCGAGTACCTGATGGACATCGCGGGCCAGCGCGGCACCGAGACGAAGTTCATCTCCACCGACTTCGAGAAGGGCGAACAGCTCCACGACGCCTTTGGCGGGATCGCGGGGATCCTGCGGTACTCGACGGGCGTCTGAGCACGCGCCGTTTGTTGCGCTCCGTCCGGTCGCAAACATAATCCGCGGGGAACGTCCGCGGGCCGCCGGCGGGTGACGCGGCGGCCGTCTGCAACGCGGAGGGATCGATCGGTAACGCGCGTCTTGGTGGGACGGTGCCTACATCCGGAGTCCGTGTTCTTCACACAGCCGTGGGACGCTCTCGAAGTCGACCTCGAACCCGTAGCGCTGGTTGATGGCCTGGTATCTGGCCATTTTTTCATCGTCAGTTGGATCCAACGGGAACAGTTCGGCAACGTCCTCGAAGAGCCCCGAGAACTTCCCCGGCGCGATGATCTCGAAGAACCGGAGCGTGTCGTCATCGGCGTTCCAGAAGGTGTGCCAGACGTCCCGGTGTTTCACTACGAACTCCCCCGCTGAAACCGTCGCGACCTCGTCGGCGGCGAGAACAGTCATCTCGCCGTCCAGCACGTAGGAAATCTCGTCCTCACGGCTATGACGGTGCAACGGCGCAGCGAGCGAGTGGGGGGCGAGTTCGTGCTCTACTACTGCCACGTCGGCTTCGTTTTCGTCCGCCGAGACTGCGAGTTTCGCCCCGAGTTGGCCCAGTTCGACGTCGTATTTCGTCTGACGTGTGTTTTGTGAACTCATCACAAGAACGAACGACGAGCGTCGACATAAACTAGCGACGAGCCGTGCTAACTCGGGTGTCAGAGGGCGCGTAGACCGCTCCACCGACACGACCCGACCGGGCAGTACGGCGGTTCGACACCCAGGTCGGTCTCTCTCGCGCGACGACAGCCGATAGTCCGGATGAGTCCGATCGGTTCAAGCGTATGTATCGGGTGAGGAATCGGGTACTGATACGCTGCTCGCGGTCGCTCAGTCGTCGAGCATCGATTCGAGTTGCCGGCGCCGACGCCCCAAGTCCACGAAGGCGTCGACGGAGTCGTCCCCGGCGAGTCGGTCCAGCGCCAGAAAAACGTCCGCACCCGCCCGTTCGGCGTGGTCGACGAGCGCCCCGATCGCCGGGCGGTTCAGCGCCACCGAGTCCAGGTAGCCGACCGCGAGCAACAGCGCCGCGCCGCCCTCGCCGGGCGGGGTCGCGGCCGGCGGTGCCGCCCCCGAGATCGGGCCGTCCGCGTCGGCGTCGGCCGATCCGCCGAGCGGGATCGTCCGGAGACACCGCGGACAGCTCCCGACGGCGGCGGCCGCCTCGGGGGCGTGTGCCCGGACCGCGTCCGGGACGACGATCCGGGTCAGTTCGCGGTCGCAGGTCGGACAGCGGTCGAAGTCGGTCATACCGACCGTACGACGGGCCGCCGGAAAGGCGCTGTCGTCGCGTGCCCGCGCCGGACCGGTACCCATTTGCGGCTCACACGCGTAGTGACCGGTAATGGCTTCCGAGGCCCGCCTTCGCGATCCACGAACCCACATCCGCGCGATCGGCGGGGCGTTCGCGGTCGTCGCCCTCGTCGTGCTGCTCGCGGTCGTCGCCATCTCGCTCGGGCGTCCGTTGCTCGACGCCGCCGGGATCCCCCGAGGGAGCGCGCTGCGGCTGGCGCTCCGGAGCGCGTTCCAGTTCGTCGGCTTCGGCGTCGCCGGCGTCGGCTACCTGCTCGTGACCGACCGGGTCGACTTCGTCCCGGTCAGGGTACCGACCCGGCGGGATCTGAAGTGGCTCGCCGGCGGGTTCGGCGGGCTGATCGGGCTGTATCTCGGCGCCACGCTGCTGTTCGGACTCCTTGGTGTCGGCGGCGCCGACAGCGCGATCGTCGAGCAGGGCGCCGAACAGCCGGTCTACTTCCTGTATCTGATCCCGGTGACGATCCTGCTGGTCGGGCCGACGGAGGAACTGATCTT
>CAZIQT010000037.1:0-16577 GCA_964541645.1 uncultured Halobellus sp.
TTCGAGCGTGGAAGGGTAGCCCATATATGTCCGGGGGTCGTACCTGCCGGTAGGTACCGACGTCACGTCGCGTCCGCTTCGTACGGGTACCACCCCTCACAACTATGTCAGGCCGCGTATACCGACTCCACTCGACACTGGAACTGCCCCTGGAAGATGTCGAAGCGTATCTGAACGGTGACCCGGACCTGCCGCCCGAGGTCGACGACGTGGAGGTGACACGCCGCAACAACACGCTGATTCTCAAGGCCGTCGCCGCCGAGGACAACCTGAGCAAGTACACCCCGACCGCACAGCTGAAGGCAAGCATCACCGAGAACCGCGTCTACGAGGAGGAACCCCCGCGAGCGGGTGCGCCGCGGTGGGAGGAAGAGGAGGAGGAGATCCCCTCGGAGCTCGTGGAGTTCGCGTGTTTCAAAGGCGACCGCGAGACGGTGCTGCAGAACACCGCGCTCCAGTATCCGATGTTTCTGGTCCTCCGGGAGATCGCGCTGCGTTCCGAGAAGGGGACGCTCACCGCGATCACCGAGATCGACGACGAACTCGCCGCCCACCGCATCGTCGAGGGCGAGGAGCGCCCCGCGAGCATCGAGGTCGTGGAGAACCCCGCCCAGGGCGAGGGCGGCTCGAACGGCGTGAACTGGCGGGACAACAAGTTCATCAGCTAGCGGGGGACGCGGCCTTCTACCGGGACTGGGACGGTCGACTACCGATCACTACCACGCGGATCAGCGACGACTGTGGGTCCGCCGTCCCGATCCGTATCGGGCGCGTCGAACGGCAGCGACCACGCGCCGGTGGCGCGGATCCGGAGGTGGGGTTCGGGTGGGAGCCTGGGCGCAGTCGCGCGACGGAGACCCGAGCGATCAGGACCGGAGGCCGTCGGTCGGCGTCGGGAGCGAAGCCGGAAGGGTGTCCGTGCCGGCGGCGAGCAGACCGCGGACGATCAGGCAGGCGGCGAACGCGATGGTCCCGAGTTTCCCGCCGAACCCGACGAACACGGTGCTGGTGGCGGCGACGAGCAGCCCGCACACCGCGCCGGCCGTCGCCGTCGTCCACGCTCCGGGTACCCGGGTGGGGCGAGCCATCCCCGCGAAGGACGCACAGAAGACGACTCCCGCGAGACCCTCACCGGCGGGCAGCAGCGGCGGACAGACGAGCCCTCCGACGAGGCCGACGAGCGCGGACGCCTGCACCGGACCGTGGCCCAACCGGACCGAGCAGACGGACGTCACGCCGGCCGCAGCCGCGCCGGCGAGTGCGTACCCGACCACGGCCGGGGGGGCGACCTGACTTCCGACGCCGCTGCTGGCCCCGAACGCCGACGCGACGGCGACACACCCCACGAACGCCGCGGTGCCGAGCTTTCCCCCGAAGCCGTCGAAGACCCCGTCGCCCGCGACGAAGACCAACCCAGCGACGACTCCCGCAGCGGCCACGCTCACCGCGTCGGGTAACAGCACGGGCGAGGCCATTCCGACGAACGCCCCGCAGTAGACGGCCGCCCCGTAGGACGGGGCCACGCGGTCGGCCACGAGGCCGGCCAGTGCGGCCGCGACGATGACGCCGAGGCCGAGGTCGATCGCCAGGACTCGGGTGACGAGCGCGCCGCCCGCGACGGCCAGGACGGTCACGCCCTCGGCCGCTCCGGGCAGTCGCCGGCCGCCCGCGCCGGTCCGGAGAGCGGCGTCGGCTTCCAGTCCGACGATATACCCGACGAACGTGACCGCCGGAAGGGCGGCGATCCAGGGGACTACCGGAAACGTCGACAGGGACACCCGAGGTCCGCCGAGCGCGGCCGTGAGGAGTAGTACGACGGGCGCGATACCGAGCGGGATGAGCCCGATTGCCCGTACCAAATTCCGCATACGGGTATATATCTCCATCGAAGCGTCGTGGTTCTTTACCCGTACTTCTCGTAGCTTTTATCCGTGGTACGGTGTCGGCGGCGGGAACTGACCGACGACGCGGCGCACTCGCCGGCTCGCGGGAGGGCGCCGGGGGCGACCGGAGGGGTCACGGAGCGGCGAGACGGCCGACGCTGAGGGATCACTGGAATCGGGGTTGCGATCGGGCGGCGGTTCACCACGGCCGACGGCCTTGCACCTCCGTGAACCCGGTCGCGGGGCGTCGACGCCGGCTCCGTACCGATGTCCGCCCGTCGGCTCCGATCGGTCGGTGGATCGACAGTATCTTTATTTCCGTTCCGTCCCGGGCATCGGGTATGGACGCGGACGCGTCGAACGCGGGGTGGGCGGTCGGTGAGTGACGCCGGAGCGGACGTCCGCGCGTACACCCTGCGGCTGGAGCTGGTCGACGAGCCCGGGGAGCTGCTGCGGTCGCTCCGCCCGATCGCGGACAACGGCGGGAACCTGCTGTCGATCTTCCACGAGCGGGGCAACGTCACCCCGCGCGGCCACGTCCCCGTCGAGGTCGACCTGGAGGCGACCCCCGATCGGTTCGAACGGATCATCGACGACCTCCGCGACGCGGGCATCAACGTGACCCGGGCGGGCGCGGAGCGGTACAGCGAGGAGCTCACCGTGGTGCTGTCGGGCGACGTCATCGACTCCGACCTCTCGGACACCCTCTCGCGGATCCGGGAGTCGACGAACGCCACGGTCACCGACGTCGCGGTCGCCGCGCCCGAGGGGACCGCAGCCGTCTCCAGCGCCCGGCTGGGGGTCTCCGCGGAGGCCGGGACCACCGAGGCGGTGCTCGAACGCCTCCGGGGGATCGCCGCGGAGAAGGGGCTCAACCTCGTCGAACCGCTGCCGGGCGGCTCACGAGGGTAGTCGCGAGCGGGACTGTCGCCTCAGTTCGGAAGCGACAGCCCCGACGACCCCGGCGCGTCGTCGGCGAGCCCCTCGATCGCCGGGGCGCCCCCGTCGCCTTTCGTGGCCTCGACCAGCGCTGCGAGGGTTCCGAGCGGGATCTGGCCGGGGGCGTAGTCGCTGTCGTCGTCCCGGAGCGGCGCGTAGCCCAGCTTCGAGCCGTAGACGTGTCCCACGACGCGGGTGTGGCGTCCGAGCGCCCCCATCGCGATTCCGGCGGCGTCGGTCCCGGCGTCGGTGGCCTCGCGGAGCACGTCGAGCAGCGCCAGACAGTCCGAGAGGTCCTGCGGGGAGGTCGCGACCTTCGCGACGTCGCCGTAGCCGGCGCACTCCTCGACGATCGCCGCCAGGACGTCCCGGTCCGGGGTCGCGTCGAAGTCGTGGTGTGAGACGATGAGATCGACGTCGTTCCCGCGGAACTCGTCGACGATCCACTCCGTGCCCCGGACGGTTTCGAGTTCGAGGTCGACGTACGCGACGGCGTCGGACCGGGAGGCCGCAAACAGGGCGTCCAAGCGGCCGGCATCGCGGGCCTTCCCGCCGAACCACTGGTTCCGGTTGGTGGCGACGACCGGGAGCTCGCCGTCGTAGGCCTCCAGCTGTGCGATCGGATCTGTCGCCTTGTCCATCCGGAATTCGACGAGGTCCGCCGCCCCGCGGGCCTCCGGCTCCCGCGCGAGGTCGTTCGTGGTGGCGGCGAGAGCGAAGTCGTCGAGGGTCATACCACACGATACCGCCTTTCGGTACATAAACTTGCGTCCGCGCGGACGCCCCGCGGCGCGTCGGGGGGCGGTTTTATCCCGCGGAGCGCAAACGTGGAGGCGTGATCGATCGGGAGCGCCTGCGGACCACCGGCCGGACGACGGTCGCACTCGACGCGGTCGCGGCAGGGATCGACGCCGCGCGCCCGGAGCGCGTGCTGCGCGACGCCGTCGGGGTCACGGACGGCGTGCTCATGGTCGGCGACGCGACCTACGACCTCGCGGCGTACGACGACGTGGTCGTCCTCGGCGCCGGCAACGCCGCCGGCCGGATCGCGAGCCACCTCGCGGAGGCGTTGGGACCGGCCCTGTCGAAGGGACTCGTCGTGACCGACGATCCCGCGCCGGCCGGGCCGGTCGCGGTCGTCGAAGGGACCCATCCCGTGCCGACCGAAGCCAACCGCGACGGCACACGCCGGCTGCTGGACCTCGCCCGCGCGGCCGACGCGGGTACCCTGGTCGTGGTCGTCGCGACCGGCGGGGGCAGCGCGCTGCTCGCCGCTCCGGTCGAGGGGATCCCGCTTGCGGACCTCCGGGACCTCACGGACGCGCTCGTCCGGTCGGGCGCGCCGATCGACCGGATCAACGCGGTCCGGAAGCACGTCTCGGCGGTCAAAGGCGGACGGCTCGCCCGCGAACTCGCCCCAGCGACGACCGTCGGAATCGTCTTCAGCGACGTGACGTCGGACGACCCGTCGGTGGTCGCGAGCGGCCCGATCTCCCCGGATCCGACCACCTACAACGACGCCCGCGCCGTGGTCTCGGCGTCCGGGATCGACGCCCCCGAGTCGGTCCGGGCGCACCTCGACCGGGGCGCCGCCGGCGACGTACCGGAGACGCCCGGCCCGGACCACCGGAGTTTCGACGACGTGTCGGTCCACGTGCTCGCGGACAACGCCACCGCGGTCGCGGCCGCCAGCGAGGCGTGTGCGAACCGTGGGTTCGACCCGGTCGTGCTGTCGTCGTCGATCCGGGGGGAGTCGCAGGCAGCGGCGGTGACCCACGTCGCGATCGCCGAGGAGATCCGGCGGCGGGGTCGCCCCGCCGACCCCCCGGCGGCGATCGTCTCCGGCGGGGAGACGACCGTCGCGGTCGGAACGGGTGGCGGGACCGGCGGGCCGAACCAGGAGTTCGCGCTGCGGGCGGCGCTGGAGCTCCCCGACGGGGTGGTCTGTTGTGCCGTCGATTCCGACGGGCTCGACGGGCCGACCGACGCCGCCGGCGCGGTCGTCGACGCCGAGACGGTCGACGAACCGCAGCGCGCCCGGGCCGCGCTCGCGGCCCACGACGCCTACGGCTACCTCGACCGGCGGGACGCGCTCGTCCGCACCGGCGCGACCGGCACCAACGTCAACGACCTCCGGGTGCTCCTGGTTCCGGCGTGACCCGGCTCACTCCACCCCGGCGTCCCGGAGCGCGGAGTTCGGGAGGTCACGGCCCTCGATCCCCGCCTCGACGTTCGCCGCGGCCATCTCCGCCATCCGGTCGCGGGTGCCGACGCTCGCGCTGCCGATGTGCGGCGTGACCACCAGCCGCTCCGGCGCGTGCCGGAGGAGCGGGTGGTCGGCGGGCAGGGGTTCGGGGTCGGTGACGTCGAGGCCCGCGCGGGCGATCCACCCGCGTTCTAGGGCGGCGTCCAGCGCGTCGGTGTCGACGACGCCGCCGCGGCTGGTGTTGAGCAGGATCGCGTCGTCGTCCATCCGCCGGAGTTCGTCCTCGCCGATGTATCCCGCCGTGTCCGCCGTCAGCGGGACGTGCAGGGAGACGACGTCGCTCCGCGCCAGCAGCTCCCCGCGGTCGACGAAGGTGGCGTCGACGCCGACGTCCGCGAGGTCGGCCTCCCGGTCGGGCTTCCGTGTCGGTCCGGTGTAGAGCACGCTCATCCCGAACCCGGCGCTGCGCTCGGCGACCGCGGTCCCGATCTTGCCGAGGCCGACGATCCCGAGGGTGGCGCCGTGGACGTCGGCGCCGGTCAGGAGTCGCGGCCCCCACACCTCCCACTCGTCGGCGTCGACGTACGCGTGACCCTCGACGGTGCGGCGGGCACACGAGAGCAGGAGGGCCCACACCAGGTCGGCGGTCGTCTCGGTCAGCACGCCGGGGGTGTGACCGACCGCGATCCCGCGGTCGGCGGCCGCGGCGAGGTCGACGTGGTCGTAGCCCACAGAGAAGGTGCTCACGACCGAGAGGTCGGGGGAGGCGTCAAGGACGTCGGCGTCGACGTCGTCGGAGAGCAGACACACCAGCCCCTCGGCGTCCAGCGACGCCAGCCGCGCTTCGACGTGGTCCTTCGAGGGCGGGAGTTTGCCGTCCCACACCACGACCTCGTACCGCTCCCGGAGCCGGTCGAGCCCGACCTCCGGGATCCGTCGGGTGACGTAGACCGTCGGCAGTTCGGACATCACGTTCGGGTCTCCGGCGGGCGCGCAAAGACCTACTGGAGCCGGCAGCCGGATGTCACAAGGCATTTATCGGACCTAATTAGATGTAATTACAGTATGACGGAGTTCCCCGACTACCTCGACGTCGACTACGCCGACGGCGAGGGCGAGACGCCCGCGGACTACCCCACGATCGAGGACAAGATCGAGAAGGCCATCGAGGTCACGAAACGCGGCCTCGAACAGTACCGCACCCCCGCGGTGATGTGGACCGGCGGGAAGGATTCGACGCTCACGCTGTACTTCATCAAGGAGGTCGCAGAGCGGTACGACCTGGAGGTCCCCCCCGCGGTGTTCATCGATCACTTCCAGCATTTCGACGAGATCCACGACTTCGTCGACCGGTGGGCCGAGGCGTGGGGCCTCGACGTGGTCTACGCCCGCAACGAGGACGTCGGCGCCTACGTCGACGACCACGGCCTCGACCCCGGCGACGACATCCCCGTGTCGGAACTGTCGGAGCACAACCGCCACCACGTCCGCGACCTGCTGGAGTACGAGGAGGAGACGTTCCCGTTCCTGCTCGACACCTACGTCGGCAACCACCTGCTGAAGACGGTCGCGCTCAACGACACCCTCGAGAGCCGCGGCATCGACGGCGTGATCTCCGGGGTCCGGTGGGACGAACAGGAGGCTCGCGCGGACGAGACGTTCTTCTCGGCGCGGCACGACCCCGACATCTACCCGCCCCACGACCGGATCCAGCCCATCCTCCAGTTCGACGAGGCCGCGGTCTGGGAGGCGTTCTGGAACTTCGTGGTGCCCGACACCGTCGAGGGGTACCCCGAGGAGGGGTACGTCCCGGCGGGCGCCGACGACCTCCCCGACGGGATCACGATGGACGACATCCCCATCTCGCCGAAGTACTTCGCGGGCTTCCGGTCGCTCGGCAGCGAGGTCTCCACCGACAGGACGACCGAGGAGCCGGCGTGGCTCCAGGACATCGAGAACACCACCGAGCGCGCGGGCCGCGCCCAGGACAAGGAGGACCTGATGGAGCGGCTCCGCGACCTCGGCTACATGTGACGACGGCGCGTCCCGTTCGTTGACACCCGCGTTCGGTCGACCGCCGGGTCGGGTCGTCCGCGAGGATCACGACGCCGAACCGATCACCGGAGCGCCACGAACCCCCGGCCGCCGCGGCGAAGCAACAGCGCGCCGAACCTCAGTTGGCCGACGACCGCTACCGCCTGCCGGAGCGGCCGTTTCCCGCGGACCGGGTCGTCGCCGCCGCCGATGACGTAGCCGTCGTCGGTGTCGACCACTCGGCCGTGCGCCGGCAACGGGCGGCGGAGCGTGGTCGGGCCGGAGTCGACGATGCGGGCGGCCGCCGGCGACAGCGACGACCGGGAGACCTCGAACCGACCCTCGGCAGTCACCCGGACCGTCACCGTAGTGTTCGCGGTCCGGACGGCGTGTGCCTCGAACGCGCAGAGCCGCGGGCGCTGCTGGGTCAGCAGGCCGTCGATACCGTCGATCCGGTCGGGGACGGCGTCGACCGGAGTGTCGGAGCCGAATTCGACGCCGGATTCCGTCGCGGTGAGGCGCACCGTGTCGTACCGGTGCCGTTCGCCGCCGACGTCGAACGCGTGAACCGCCGTGGCGTTCGCCACCAGCGCGAGCCCGGCGGCGACGAGGAGCGCAGAGCGGATGCGGGTCGGGGACACGTCCGGTGGCCCACGGGGCCGACCGTATATTCGTTTCCGGAGTCGTTCCCGGAGCCGACGTCGACGTGGCTTCGGCAGCGCCGCTCCGACGTCGGTGTACCGGGGTGGCGCCCTCGCGGCCCCCGGCCTACGGCCTCCGTCACCCCTTTGACGGTTCGCCGTCAGATACCGGTCGATGACAGCGCCAACGATCCGGACGACGCACGTCGGGAGCCTGCCCCGGTCGGCGCGGCTCCGGGGCCTGCTGACCGACCCGGAGGGCCGCGACGAGTCGGCGTTCGAGGCGGCGGTCGGCGAGTCGGTCCGCGAGGTGGTGCGCCGCCAGGCCGAGACGGGGATCGACGTGGCGAACGACGGCGAGCAGAGCCGGATCGCGTACTCGGTCGACGTGACGAACCGGCTCTCGGGGTTCGGCGAGGGGACCGTCGAGCGCGCGTGGCCCGCGGACCTCGACGACTACCCCGAGTACGCCCGGGAGCTTCTGGGCGACACCGACACCATCGGCGGGCCGGTGGCGACGGGCCCGATCGAGTACGTCGGCGCCGACGACCTCCGGCGCGACCTCGCGCGGTTCGACGACGCGGCCGCGGCCGAGGGGGTGTCGTTCCACGGCCGGTTCCACACCGCGCCGTCGCCGGGGGCGGTGCTCCGGTTCACCGAGACCGACGACCACGACTCCCCCGAGGCGTACGTCTTCGACCTCGCCGACGCGCTCGCGACCGAGTACGAACTGATCGCGGAGACGGGGGCGATCCTCCAGATCGACGCGCCGGATCTGCTCGCGGGGTTTACGCTCACCTACAAGGACGACTCCGTCGCGGAGTTCCGCGAGCGGGTCGAGACCCACGTCGAGGCGCTCAACCGCGCGGTCTCGGGGATCCCGGACGACCGGATCCGGCTCCACGGCTGCTGGGGGAACTACCCGGGGCCGCACCACCGCGACGTCGCCCTCGAGGACGTGCTCCCGGCGTTCTACGAGGCCGACGTGGGCGGGTTGGTCGTCGAGGGCGCGAACCCGCGCCACCAGCACGAACACCGAACGTTCGCGGAACACCCGCTGCCGGACGGGTGGCGGCTGATCCCGGGGGTGATCGACGTGAAGACCAACGTGGTCGAACATCCGGAGGTGGTTGCCGACCGGATCGAGCGGTTCGCCGACGCGGTCGGCGACCCCGGGCGGATCGTCGCGGGCGCGGACTGCGGGTTCGAGACGGTCGTCGAGGGCGCGAACGCGGTCCACCCCGACATCGCGTGGGCGAAACTCGACGCGCTCGTCGCGGGCGCCGACTTAGCGTCCGAGCGGCTGGCGTGACGCGGGGGTCGGCGTCGGCGCCAGGGGTTTTGCGTCCGGGCCCCACCGGTCGGTATGGCGACGATCAGCGACACCCACATCGAGAACCGCGAGCGAATCCAGCCCGACGACACCAACAACTACGGCAGCGCCCACGGCGGCAACGTGATGCGGTGGATGGACGAGATCGGGGCGCTGTGTGCGATGCGGCACGCGGGCGAGACTTGCGTGACCGCCTCGGTCAACAATCTGGACTTCAGGCGGCCGATCCCGCAGGGCGACACCTGCGTCATCGTTGGCTACGCCTACGCGACCGGCCGGACCAGCATCCGGGTCCGGCTGCGGGCGTTCCACGAGGAGCCCCGGACCGGGGAGCGCGAGCAGACCTCCGACTCCTACTTCGTGTTCGTCGCCACCGACGGGGACGGCACCCCGACGCCGGTCCCGGAGCTCGACGTCGGCTCCGAGCGGTGCGAGCGGCTCCGCGCGGCGGCGCTGGCCGGCGAGGACGGCGGGTGACGGGTGGGTCGCGGCGGAGGGGAACCGCTTAAGTCGCTCACCCACCACCGCTTCAGTATGAACGGAGTATCGTCCGCAAACCGGGTGGGGCGGGCGTGAGCGTCGGCCACCAGGTGGACTCGGACCACCAGCTCGCCCGTCTCCTCCAGATCGGGATCGTCCTCGAAGAGGTCGTGGAGGCGCGGTCGCACCACCACTACCAGTCGCTCGACGACGGGGTACGGCTCGACCCGGAGATCGAGACGCTTCTGGAAGAAGCCGCCGAGGAGTCCGCGGAGCACCGCGAACGGCTGGAGACGCTCGTCGACCGGCTCGACGCCGAGAGCGTGCCGTTCGAGCAGATCGAGGCGCTCGTCGAGGCCCAGTACGGCGCGACCGAACCCGACGACTTCGACGACATCCTCTACGACCAGCTCTGCAACGAGGAGACCGCGTACAAGTTCTACGACGACCTCGTCGGCGCCCTCCGGGCGTCGAAGGCGTCGTTCAGCATCGACCGCGACCGCCTCATCGACGTTCTGATCGGGATCCGCGAGGAGGAAGCCCAGGGCGTCGAGGAGGTCACGAAGCTGATGAACACCCGGGAATGAGACGCACCACGACGCACCACGGAGACACACGATGAACACGGCCGACCAGTACGTCAAGGCGATCTACTTGCTCCAGCAGATGGAAGACGGCCCGGCGTCGACCGGCGCGCTCGCCGACCGGCTGGGCGTGAGCCCCGCGAGCGCGAACGAGATGATCGGGAAGCTCGAATCCCGGGGGCTCGCGGAACACGAGAAGTACAAAGGCGTCACGCTGACCGACGAGGGGATCGTCCGCGCCCGCGACGCGCTGCAGACGTACTGCATCATCGAGCGCTTCCTCGCGAACGTGCTCTCGGTCGACGAGTTCCGGGCGGAGGCCCGCGAACTCGAACCCGTCATCGACGACCTGGTGGCCGAGCGTCTGGACACGATCATCGACCGCAACCCGGAGTGTCCGGACTGCTTCGACCCCGAGACCGACGCGTGTTGTCACTTGGACGTCGTCGCGGAACACGTCGAGGCCGGCGAGCAGCGCGCGGACTGACCGGCGGCGTCGGCGCCGCGGCGACCCGATGGGTTTTCAAACATCCCGGTGTGACCTTTCGTCAGAGTCCCGTGGTGTAGCGGCCAATCATGTGGGCCTTTGGAGCCTACGACGGCGGTTCGAATCCGCCCGGGACTATTTTTGCGACGAACGGATGTGAGGAGCAAATAGCCGACGGTGGATTCGAGCCGGGGGGCCGGCGACCGCCGGGGATTTGTACCCGCACCCCGCAGGGTCGGTATGCCACCGTCACACGTGCTCGTCCCGCTCGACGGGTCGCCGCTGGCCGACGCGGCGCTCGAAGAGGCGCTCGAACGCTTCGCGTGTCGGGTGACGGTGTTGAACGTGGTGACACCGGTCGACGCGACGATGAGCGAGGGCGGGATCCTCGGGGCCGACGACGACCGCCGGGAGAGCGCCCGCGACCGGGCTGGTCGGGTCGTCGACCGGGCGCGGACGCGGGCCTCGGCACTCGACCGGACGGTCGAAACCGCAGTCGTCACCGGCGACCCGGCCGAGCGCATCCTGGCGTACGTCGACGACCACGACGTCGACCAGGTCGTGATGGGCGGTCACGGCGGCGACCGCAGCGGCGTCGCCCGCCGGGTGCTGGGGACCGTGGCGACCACCGTCGTGGGCGAGGCGCCCGTGACTGTCACCGTCGTCCGGTAGCCGGGGCGGTCACCCGCCGAGGACCGCCGCGAAGAGCCGGTAGAGCCCGAACCCGATCAGGGTCGACGTAACGAGCGTGACGACCCAGAACGCGAGCGTGACGCCGATCTTCCGGCGGGAGACGCCCGCCGACCCGCCGGCGAGCCCGCCGCCGATGACCCCGGAGATGATGATGTTGTTGAACGAGATCGGGATGCCCAACGCGATCGCGAGTTGGGCGATCACGAACCCGGGGACCAGGGCGGCGATCGACCGCCTGATCCCCAGTTGGGCGTACTCGCGGGAGGTCGCCTGGAGCAGCCTGGGGGCACCCATCCACGCGCCGGCGAGGATGCCGGCCGCGCCGAGCGAGAGCAGGACGATGCTCGGCAGGCCGAGTTCGGCCCCGTAGAGGTTTTCGAGCGGGCCGGTCGCCAGCCCGACCTGGCTGCCGCCGCTGGAGAACGCGACGACGCTCCCGAGGATCACGAGGAACGTCCGGACCCCCCGGTCGACCGACTCCTGGGTCCGGCGTCGGATAAACCGGAAGCTCACGGCCGCGGCGGCCAGCGTCGTCACGACGACGACGGGGTCGACGCCCGCGACGGTCGGCGCGCCCGCCGTCTGCGCGGCGAACGCCGCGAGTGACCCTTGCGTCTCCCCGGGCGGCGAGGGGACGATCGAGAGCCGGACGTTCGCGACGATCCCCCCGACGACGGCCGCCAGAAGCGGAACGCCGACGGTTTCGGGGATGTCGTCCCGCCGGAGGAGCGTGGCGGTGGCGTACGCGAGTCCGCCGGAGACCGGCGGCACGAGCGCCCAGAACGTCGCGATCCGGCGGTAGGTGTCGACTGCAGGCGTGCCGCCGAGCGAGAGGCCGACGCCCACCATCGCCCCGGTCGTCGCGAACGCCGCGGGGACGGGGTAGCCGGTGTAGACGCCGAACGCCATGAACCCGGTGGCGGTCAACAGCCCCGCCGTGGCCGCCAGCGAGGTGATCCGGACCCCGTCGATGAGGCCCGCGCCGACAGTCTCGGAGATCGCCCCGCCCTGGGTGAGCGCCCCCAGCGCCGCGAGGATGCCGATGAGGAACGCCGCCCGCATCGTGGAGATCGCGTTGGCGCCGATCGCGGGGGCGAACGGCGGCGAGTTGCTGTTGGCGCCGAGCGCCCACGCCGTGCCGAGGCTGGTGAGGGTCGCGAGTACGACCAGCGCCCAGAAGAGGAGATCCGCCACCTCAGTCTCCCCCGCCGGCGGGCGTGACGAACATACGACCACGATGCGCCCGGACTCGAATAAACGTTCGCGCGCGGCAAGGCGATCTGGACGGACCCCGGTCAGTCGGTGCCCCGCGTCGATCGGGCGCCGGTCACAGCTGTCCGGCGAGCGACAGCCCCACGATCGCCACCGCGGCGACGCCGATCACCAAGCCGATGTCGGTCGTCAGTTGCGTACCGAGTACGCCCAACTGCGCGACGGCCAGGTAGACGATCGCCACGACCACAAGCCCCATCCACGCGAAGTCGCGACGCCGGTGTCTGGTCTGGTTCCGGCGTAGCGCCGCCAGCTCGTCGGCCAGCCGGTCGTCCGGCGGCGGCTCCCGTTCGGCCCCGTCGAGCCCGTCGGAGATCAGCCGGCGGACCCCCTCGGCGTCGGTGTATCCGTGTTCCTCGCAGTACTCCTGGAAAGCCTCGTACTCCGACGCGTCGAGCCCGGTGGAGATCCGTTTCCGCGACATACCCTTGGACGTCCCGACAACGCCGACCGCCCCGAATAGTTATGGGGCGGTTACTGTGCGGCGGTCCGTGCCGCACGCCGGCCCCGTGGGGGGTGGACGCGCGTCGCCGACCCACGGGGTGGGGCCCCACCCGGAAGCGTTGTTAGGCGTCCCCCCGGACCGACACGGTATGAGCGACCCGAAGGCCGCAGGAACACGTACCGCGGGAGCGAGCCGATGACGCTCGGCGGGATCACCCGGCCGATCGTCGGGATGGTCCACCTCGACGCGCTGCCGGGCGCGCCCGACTTCGACGGCGACCGGGCGGCGGTCCGCGAGGCGATGGTCCGTGACGCCCGGCGGCTCGTCGACGGCGGCGTCGACGCCGTGATGGTCGAGAACTTCGGCGACGCGCCGTTCTACGCCGACAGCGTCCCCACCCACACCGTCGCGGAGATGGCGGCGCTCGTCGCCGACCTCCGGGACGTGGTCGACGTCCCGATCGGCGTCAACGTCCTCCGCAACGACGCCGAGGCGGCAGTCTCGGTCGCCGCCGCGACGGGGGCGGCGTTCGTCCGGGTCAACGTCCACACCGGGGTCCGCGCGACCGATCAGGGGATCGTGACGGGCCGGGCCGCCGAGACCGTTCGGCTCCGGAACCGGCTCGCGCCCGACGTGGACATCCTGGCCGACGTCGACGTGAAACACGCCGCCCCCGTGGCCGACCGGCCGCTGGCCGAGGAGGTGGCGGACCTGATCCGGCGGGGGCGAGCCGACGGCATCGTGGTCAGCGGCGCCGGCACCGGCCGCGAGACCGACCGCAAGCACCTCGAAGCGGTGGTCGACGCCCGCGACCGCCTCGACGCCGACGTGCCGGTGGTCGTCGGCAGCGGCGTCACCCGCGGGACGGTCGACGAGGTGCTCGGGATCGCCGAGGGCGCCATCGTCGGCAGCGATTTGAAGCAAGGTGGCGAGGTGACCGCGCCGGTCGACGCCGAACGGGTCCGGGAGCTGGTCGACGCCGCCGGTCAGTGATCAGGGAGCGCCGACGGCACCGCGAGGGTCCCGCGCGGCCCCTCGGCGGTGCAGTTCCGCGCGGCGGCGGCCGCGGCGACCCTGCCGGCGGTCCGGGCGTCGGCGTCGCCCAGCAGCCACGCGTGGAGCAGCGCCGCGGTGAACTGGTCGCCCGCGCCCGTCGTGTCGACCGGGTCACACTCCCGCGCGGGGACGTGGAGCGGCTCCGCGCCCGCACCGGCGAGGTACGCCCCCGCCGCGCCCGCGGTGACCGCGACGCGCCCGGCCCCGGCCGACCCGAGCGCCCGTGCGGCCGCCTCCGGCGCCGCCCCGAGATACGACTCGGCTGCGACGTCGCTCGCGACGAACAGGTCGGCGACGGCCGCGGCCGCGTCGATCGTCTCCGGCGCCGTCCCGCGGGCGTCGAGCTCCGGGAGCGGCCCCGCGAGGTCGAACGCCAGCGTATCGATCCCGCCCGCCCGGCGCAGGGCGACGAGTTCGCGCACCACCGGATCTGGGGCGTAGGCGCTGGTGAAGACGACGTCGGCGGCCCGGAGCCGGTCGCGGTCGGCGTCCCGGAGCCGGAGCCGCGGGACGGCGTCGCCGCCGGCCACGATCATCCGGTCCCCGTCGGGTCCGCGGAGCACCAGCGTGTACGACGAGTCGCCGTCGCCGCGGCTGACGGCGTCGGCGTCGACGCCCCACGCCCGGATGGAGTCGAGGATGAACGCGGCGTCGTCGTCGCTGCCGACGCGGGAGACGACCGCCGCGTCGTGGCCGAGCGCGGCACACCCGCAGGCGACGTTCGCGGCGACCCCGCCGCCACGGCGCTTCCGGTCGGTGACGAACGCCCCGCCGTCGGGTTCCGGGAGGTTCGAGAGCGCACAGACGTGGTCGACGACGGCGCTGCCGACCGTGACGATCGACGCCACCGGCGTCACCCCCACCCCGGATCCGGCGGCCGCGGTCCGGGGTCGCGGCGTCGGAGCCGACGCGTTCGGTGCAGGGTCATACACAGCGTTGCGGCCGCCGGCACTAAACGGTCGCCCTGTTCGGGGTTACGCTATCGCCTTGACCCAGCCGGGGACGCTGTCCATGCCCCGTTTGTCCTCCCAGCCGGCCCCGCGGAGGTACGCTTCGAGATCCGTGAACTCGAAGCCGAACCGGGATTCGAGCGCCGGGACGTCCGCCGAGTACCCCACCTCGTTGAACCACTCACACATCACGGTGAACTCCTCGCCGAACGTCTCGTAGGCCTCGGCGATCGGGACGTGGACCGCCTCCACCTCCCGACCCGTGACCGCGGTGAGGGCCGCGGCGGTCTCCGCGAGCGTCCGTTCGTCGCCCGCGATATCGATCGACTCGCCCACGAACTCCTCGGGGGTCGCCAGCGCGACCGCGGCGGCGTGCCCCAGGTCGTCGTTCGTCACCATCTGGAGGCCGACACCCTCCGCGAGCGGGAGCGCGAGTTGCCCGTCGTCGACGACGTCCTCGGCGAACGCCTCGAGGTTCTCCATGAAGAACACGGGCTTGAGGATGGTCCACGGCAGGTCCAGATTGCGAATGTGGTCGTCGATCTCGCCGGCGGAGTCGAAGTGCGGAACGCCGGTGTCCTCGTCGTGGCTTCCGACCCCGGAGAACACGAACTGGTCGACGCCCGCTTCGCTCGCGACGTCCGCGATGGTCGTCCCCTGCCGGACCTGGGCGTCGTACCCCTGGGTCCAGAAGTTGGTGACCGCGAAGACCGCGTCGGCGTCGGCGACGGGGTCGCGGAGCGTCTCGGGGTCGTCGAGGTCGCCTTCGACCATCGTGACGCCGCGGTCTTCGAGGGCCGCCGCCGCATCGCTCGTCGCGTCGCGGGTCAGCCCGCGCACGTCGAACGCCGCGTCGCTCGCGAGGAGGTGCTCCACGACCGCCCCACCCTGGTTGCCCGTCGCCCCGACCACTAACACGCGTGTTTCGGCTGTTGTCATTTGCGGACGGACCTACGCACACGACGGTGATGAGCGTTCCCGGACGAGGGTGTAATCGCCCGACATCGGTGTAACCGGGCGGGAGAGCACGTCGTTGGCGTGCGGGGGCCGGGACAATCGCCCGGTCCAAAGCCCCTAAGGCTCGGAGTCGCCGAACGTGTACCGATGGAGACCCGGCACCGCGTCGCGGTCGGCGACGCCCGCCGGCTCGACGGGCTCGACGACGACGCCGTCGAGCTCGTGGTGACGTCGCCGCCGTACCCGATGATCGAGCTGTGGGACGACACCTTCGCCGACCTCGACCCCGCGGTCGGCGACGCCCTGGCGGCCGGGGACGGCGACGGGGCGTTCGACCTGATGCACGGGGTGTTGGACGACGCCTGGGCGGAGGTCGAACGCGTCCTCGTCGACGGCGGGATCGCGTGCGTGAACGTCGGCGACGCGACCCGTAGCCTCGACGGCCGGTTCCGGGTCTACCAGAACCACTCCCGGGTCGTCGACGCGTTCACCGACCTGGGGTTCGACCCGCTCCCCGAGATCCTGTGGCGGAAGCCGGGCAACGCCGCCGCGAAGTTCATGGGGTCGGGGATGGTGCCGCCGAACGCGTACGTCACGCTGGAACACGAGTACGTGCT
>CAZIQT010000038.1:0-16517 GCA_964541645.1 uncultured Halobellus sp.
CGCGACCGCGTCTTCGAGGCGGGCTACTCGACCGTGGCCGGCGGGACGGGCCTCGGGCTGTCGATCGTGACGCAGGTCGCCGACGCCCACGGGTGGGACGTCCGCGTGACCGACGGGGCCGACGGCGGGGCGCGGTTCGAGGTCACCGGCGTGTGGCCCCCCGAGTGAGGCTCCGGGTCGCGTCGGGGGGTCGGGCGTCGTCTCACCCGTTCGACGCCGCCACCCGCTTCAGGGCCGCCTCGAAATGCGCCCGCGTCACCACCACCTCGTCGGCGTGATCGTTCGCGGCCTCGCCCGGGTAGGCCTCGGTCACGTCCTCGACCGCGCGCATCGACGCCTCCCGCACGACGGCGGCGATGTCGGCGCCGGAGAACCCTTCGGTCCGCGCCGCGAGGTCGTCGCGGTCGACGTCGTCGGCGAGCGGCCGGCCGTCGAGGTGGACGTCCAGGATCTCACGGCGGGCCGGCTCGTCTGGGTCGGGGACGTGGACGTGCGATTCGAGTCGCCCCGGGCGGAGGAGCGCGGGGTCCAACGCGGCCTTCCGGTTCGTCGCCGCGACCACGATCAGGTTCGGGTGGTCCGAGACCCGATCGAGTTCGGTCAGCAGTTGGGAGACGACGCGCTCGCCGACCCCCGAGTCGCCGCCGGCCCCGCCGTCGCGGTCGGTCGCCACCGCGTCGATCTCGTCGAAGAACACGATCGCGGGGGCGGCCTGCCGGGCGCGTTCGAACACCTCCCGCACCGCCTTCTCGGACTCGCCGACGTACCGATCCAGGAGTTCGGGGCCGGCGACCTCCACGAAGTTGACACCGCTCTCGCCCGCGATCGCCCGGGCCAGCAGGGTCTTGCCGGTGCCGGGCGGGCCGTGGAGCAACACCCCGGTCGGCGGGTCGGTCCGCGCGGCGTCGAACAGCGGCGCGTAGGTCAGCGGCCACGTCACCGCGCGTTCGAGCGTTCGCTTCGCCTCCGCCAGTCCGCCCACGTCCGCGAACGTGGTAGTGGGCGACTCCGCGACGTACTCCCGCATCGCCGAGGGGTCGACCGACGCCATCGCGGCCTCGAAATCCGCCCGGGTCACCACCAGCTCCGCCATGGGCACGTCGGCGCCGTCGCGCCGGCCGCGCCGGAGCGCGACCATGGCCGCCTCGGTCGCCAGCGACTCAAGGTCCGCGCCGACGAACCCGTGGGTCCGGGCGGCCAGCCGGCCGACGTCGACGTCGTCGGCGAGCGGCATCCGCCGGGTGTGGACGTCGAGGATCTCGCGGCGCCCCCGCTCGTTGGGGACGCCGATCTCGATCTCGCGGTCGAACCGGCCGCCGCGACGGAGCGCGGGGTCGAGGCTGTCGACGCGGTTCGTCGCCCCGATCACCACCACGTCCCCGCGGGCGTCGAGGCCGTCCATGAGCGACAGTAGCTGGCCGACGACCCGGTTCTCCACGTCGCCGTCGTCGTCGCGCTTGCCCGCGATGGAGTCGATCTCGTCGAAGAAGATTATCGCGGGCGCGTTCTCGCGGGCCGACGCGAACTTCTCCCGGAGCTTCTCCTCGCTTTCGCCCTTGTACTTCGACATGATCTCCGGGCCGGAGACGGTGATGAACGTCGCTTCGACCTCGCTGGCGACGGCCTGCGCGATCAGGGTCTTGCCGGTGCCGGGCGGGCCGTGGAGCAACACCCCCTTCGGCGGGTCGATGCCGAGGTGAGCGAACACCTCCGGCTCCGACAGCGGCAGCTCGATCATCTCCCGGACGAGGTCGAGTTCGTCGTCGAGCCCGCCGATGTCCTCGTAGGTGACCGACGGCGAGGCGGCGTCGTCGTCGCTCCCGCCGCCCCCGTCGTCGCCTCCCTCCCGCCCCGTGATCGACGAGACGACGCGGCTCACCCGGCCGTCCCGCGAGAGCCGGAGCGTCGTCGCGTCGGTGACCCGGACCATGCCGTCTGGGGTCGTCTCCGAGACCACGAACGGCGCGGCGCTCAGCGACTCGAAGTGGATCTGTCCCCCGGGCTGGATCGGCCGGTCCCGGATCGCGCGCTTGATGAGTTCCACCGCGCGCCCGTCGTCCTCGAACGCCAGGTCGTCGGGCATCGACAGCGTGACCGACCGGGCGTCGTCGACGTCGACTTTCCGGACCCGAACCGCGCCACCGACCTTGGTCCCGGCGTTCGCCCGAGTGTCGGCGTCGATCAGGACCGCGTCGTCGGGGGCGTCACCGCCGGCGGGCCACACCTTCGCGACGGTCTCGCGTTCGCCCTTGACGACGACGGTGTCGCCGCTGAGGACGCCCAACCGCTTTCTGACCGGTTCCGGCAACCGGGCGATACCACGGCCGGCGTCCCGCTTTTCGGCCCCGTGCACGGTGAGTTCGAGGCCGTCGTCCGCGTTCATACGTTCGGTTGGGCTCCTGCGGTCTTTTGTCTTGCCCGGGCGTGGCCGCCCCCGGCGGGGGGAAGCGATTTATCCCGTGATAGCGTATCTCACCGTATGGTCTCGACCGTGCAGCGGGACGGCCAGACGTGGTACGAGTGCGACGAGTGCGGCCTGTTGCTCGACGACGAAGCCGACGCGGAGGCCCACGAGGAGACCTGTGACGCCGAGGAGCCGTCGTATCTCCAGTGAGCGCCGTCGCCGCGGTGACCCGCGTCACCGGTGACGACGCCGACGCCGATGCCGAGGAGACCACGGAACCGAACCGACGGGTCGAGGCGTTGGAGGCCGAAGTGGACTCCAAGCGGGAGCGACCACGCCGGTCCGGCGCGTGTCGATCCTACCGCAGCAACAACCACCCCGCGACCGCGACGACGGCTCCGACGACGAGCGCGACGCCGAGTTCGCCGACGGTCAGGACCACCGCCACCGCGACCGCGGACAGCCCCGCGAACGCCGCGGTCTCGCGGCCGGCGGCCGGCACCGGAACGGACGGGAGCGACCGGGTCACCAGCCCGCGGACTCCCATCCTCGTGGCGGATCGCTTCATCGAGTGGTCGCCGCTCGCGGTCCGCGCCGGCGACCCGCCGTCGCCGGCCGTTGACGTGTCGGCGGCGCTCGGGTCGTCGGTGTCGGCGACGTCGGCGGCGACCGTCACCCTGATGCGCTCCCGTTCGGCGCCGTATCCCGAGACGACGTCGAGGTGGCCGGTGACCTCGCCGCGGCCGGGGACCGTCCCGACCGGTACCCGGACGGTCTCGCCGGTCTCGACGTAGTGGTTCACCGCCCGGAGTCGGACCGCCGCCGAGAGTTCCTCGTCGGGGCGGACGTGCACGTGGACGGCGCCGCCCGCGTTCGAGAGCTCGAGGTGGAACGGCCCGCGGGCGGTGAACGACTCCGGAGCGTCGACGGCGTGCACCGACTCGCCGTTCAGTTCGACCGGGAGCGACTCCGACACGTCGGAGGCGACGGCAGCGACGTGTAAAAACGTTCAGGTGAGTGGCGGGCTACTCCTCGTCGCGCATGTCCGGCGGCAGCAGGTTCGGGATCCCGTCCTCGATCGGGTAGACCTCCCCGGTGACGGTCCCGATCAGGCGTCCCTCGATGATCTCGTCGCCGTCGCGCTCGTCGACTTCGAGTTCGAGGTCGCTCTTGTCGAGGGGGTCACAGAGGATGTCCATCAGTGACTCTTTCATCACCTCTCCGAAGGCAAGCGGCGGTGAAAAGGCTACGGGTTCCCCCGCGCCGACCCCCCGGCGATCCGACGCCGCGGGACGGGCGCTACCGCCCGTCGGCGTCGGCCCCGAACGGGTCGACGAGCTCGACGGTCTGGGCGCGATCGGGGCCGACGCCGACCGCGTAGACCGGCGCGTCGACCGCCTCGGAGACGTACTCCAGGTAGCTCCGGGCGTTCTCCGGGATGGCGTCGTACCCCGACTCCGCGACGGCGCTCCAGTCGACCTCCGGCCACGGCTCGAACGAACGGAGGTTCGGCTCACACCGCCCCCACCGTTCGGTGGTGGCGGGCATCGTGCGGCGCTCCTCGCCGTCGAGGTCGTAGGAGTGGCCCACCTTCACCTCCTCCAGCCCGGCGAGGACGTCGACGTGGTTGACCGCGATCCCGGTGAACCCGTTGGCGCGGGCGGCGTGGCGGAGCATGGGGACGTCGAGCCACCCGATGCGCCGCGGCCGGCCGGTGACGGTGCCGAACTCCCCGCCCTTCTCGCGGATCTCGTCGGCCAGGGCCGCGTCGTCGCCGTCGAGTTCCGTGGGGAGCGGCCCGGTGCCGACCCGCGAGAGGTACGCCTTCACGATCCCGACGACCTCGCCGCGGCCGACCGCCGTGGGGCCGACGCCCGTTCCGGTGGCCGCGCCGCCCGCGGTGGGGTTCGAGGAGGTGACGTACGGGTAGATGCCGTGGTCGATGTCGATCGAGGTGCCCTGTGCGCCCTCGAACAGCACCTCCCGGCCCGAGTCGAGGTAGCCGCCGAGGAACTCCCCGGCGTTGACCGTCATGGACTCCGCGGCGAGGCGCTCGCCGACCTCGCGGTACTCCTCGAACAGCGCGTCGACGTCGAACGCCTCGCCGGTCTCGACGCCGAAGACGTCCTCGGCGAGCCGGCGCTTCTGCGGGACCACGTACTCGAGTCGCTCCCGCAGCACCGCCGGATCGAGCAGGTCCCCGACGCGGATCCCCCGCCGGCCGGCCTTGTCCTCGTAGGCCGGGCCGATGCCGCGGCCGGTCGTGCCCGCGTCGAGGTCGGAGTCGGATTTGGCCGCCTCCTCGATCCCGTCGAGTTCCCGGTGGTACGGCATGATGACGTGTGCGCGCCGGGCCACACGCACGTCGGGGTCGACGCCGCGGTCGCGGAGGCCGTCGATCTCCTCGAAGAGCGTCCGCGGGTTCACCACGCACCCGTTGCCGAGCACGCCCACCGTTCCGCGGACGGCCCCGCTCGGGACCAGCGACAGCTTGTACTCGTCGCCGCCCTCGACGACGGTGTGGCCCGCGTTGTCGCCGCCCTGATACCGGGCGACGACGTCGGCGCCGCCTCCCCACAGGTCGACCAAGGCACCCTTGCCCTCGTCGCCCAACTGGGAGCCGACGATCGTGACAGTCATGTACGACGCTTTTCCGCGCCCCGTAAAACCCATTACGGTCCGTCACGCCAGGACGTAGTGTTCGCGTGCCGCCGCCGGACTCGCCGCGGCGACGAACGCCCGACACGGGACCCCGGATCCGCCCGATCGCCCGTCCGAACGTTCCGTTTCGGTCCCGGAGGGCAACATTTAAACCACGGCCAGACGAGTTAACAGGTAACATGATAGATCGACTGGAGAAGGAAGTGGACATGCTCGAACGTCACCTCCAGGTCCTGCGGATGGTGATCGACAGCGAACCGATCGGGATCGTCAAGATGTCGAACGAGACGGGCTACCCCCACCACAAGGTCCGGTACTCGCTCCGCGTGCTCGAAGAGGAGAGCCTGATCGAGCCGTCGAGCCAGGGCGCGATCACGACTGAACGGACCGCCGAGTTCGTCGACGAACTCGACGAGAAGCTCGACGGCATCGTCGGCAAGCTCGACGAGATGAAGATCGAAGAGACCGTCGAAGTCGAGGGCTGACGCGCCGCCCCGCCCCGAGCGGCCGACGCCGAAGGCCGTCGAAGACTACCTGCGCTCCGTTCCCGCCGTCCTCCTGACCGACCGGCTCACAGCTCCGGCACGTTCAGGTGGAACTCGCCGCCCCGCGCCTCGACCAGACAGAGGTGGTACCCCCGCTTGCGTGAGAGCTTCACGAACGACCGTTTCTTCGACCGCGAGAGGATCCCGCCGCCGGTCCGGTCGGACACCGTCTCCAGGGCGCCGGGCTCGTAGAACGACTCGGTGACGTAGAATCCCGCGGCGAGCGTCTCCGCTTCGCTCGCGACCGTGTGGGTGTTCTCGACCAGCGACCCCACCATCGCCTCCGTCGTGGCGTCCCGGGAGGGGTTGATGTCCGCCACGAACAGCGGATCGCCCATCCGGTCCCGGAGGACCACGTCGAAGGAGCGCTGCTCGACACCGTCGTCGGTCTCGACCCCGACCTCCCCGCGGATCTCCACCCGGTCGATCTCGGGGATGGCGTCGAACACGCCGGCCAGCTCCGAGCGGTTCCCCGTCTCGCCGATCTCGTACAGCAGGTTCGAGACCACCCACCGCGCGAACGCGTGCTCGGTACTCTCCCGGAGGAACTCCTCGTAGGGCCGGCCGTCGACGGTGACGCCGTCGGTCTCGAAGGTGGTGTGGTGTTCGAGCCGGAGGTTCTCCCGGACGTCCGACCGCGACGCGTCCCCCTCGTGGGCGTGTTTCAGCGTCGCCTTGCCCTTGGTGTCGTAGCGAACGAACAGGTTCGTCCCCGAGAGCGCCCGGTCGGCGGACATCGACTCGGCGGCCGCGCCGCCCCCGCCGTCGTCGGCGTCGACCCGGGACTGGAGCCGGTCGACCTCCGAACGCAGCCGGTCGCACTCGGCTTCGAGTTCCTCGATCCGGTCGGCGCGGTCGGCACGCTCGTCCCTGAGGGCGTCGCGTTCCTCCCGAAGCTCCTCGTGTGCCGCGCGCAGGTCGTCGCGCTCGGACTCCAGGGACTCGATCCGACCTCTCGCCTGCGAGAGCCGCTTCCGAAGCGTCTCCACCTCCCCGGGGTCGGGGGCGTCAGCGCCGGCGTCCGAGCGGGCCGCCGCGTCGCCGGCGGCGTCGGGGTCCGCCCGCTCGCGCGCCGCCCGCCGCTGCTTCCGGTGGCGCTGCATCCGTGCGGTTCGTTCCCGTGCGTCCTCGCGGTCGTCCCCGTCGTCGACGCTCCCGTCCGTCGACTCGGGATCCAGCGACGGGATGCTCCGCGCCTGCTGCCACCGCTTCTCCTCGGTGCGAGCGGCGTCGAGACCGCCGTTCGACGTGGTCCCGTCGGTGCCCGCCGCGGTCCCGGTCGCGCCCCCGGCTTCGCGGCCGTCGTCCGACCGCGGTTCGCCCCCGGCGACCGGATCCGGGGTGGCGGTGCCGGCGCCCGGCTCCCGTGTGTCCCCGTCGGCGTCCGGTCCGACAGCCGCGCCCGGGGCGACCCCGGCGTCGCTCCGGACCCCGGCCTCCGGCTCGGACCCGACCGCACGCTCGGGGTCGGGGTCGGGTTCCGGCTCCTCGGCCGCACCGGCGTCGTCGGGGGCGGCAGCCGCGGTCGCGTCCGTCGGGTCCTCCGGGGCCGTCGGCGCCGGCGGAGGGTCCGGCTCGGGGTCGGCCGTCGACCCGGACTCGGACTCGGTCGACTCCCCGGCGCCCGTCGACGGCGGCGACCGATCCTCCGGCCCCCCCGCCGCGTCCGGCTCGTCAGCGACCGCCGCTCCGCCGACACCGGCCGCCTGGCCGCTCCGATCCTCGTCGTCGTCGGCGTCCGGTTCGGGTTCCGGCTCCGGTTCGGGTTCCGGTTCGGGGATGTCGACGAGTTCGACGTCGACATCGACGACCTCGTAGATCCCGACCTCGTCGGCGGCGGTCTCGAACGCATCGTCGCCGGTGACGAGCCGCTCGGAGCTCCCGACGAACGCGGCGCTCATCGACTTCCCGCCGTGGTAGACGACGTAGTAGTCCCCCGAGAGCACGTTCTCCGAGAGCTCGACGTACCCGGAGAACCCGCCGTTCGAGAGGGTCTGATCGACGTCGCGCAGCGGCGTCTCGTTCGTGTAGTAGTTCGCGCGGGTGTCGCCGCCGCGCTCCTGCATCGCAAACAGCAGCGGCAGGCTGGGGTCGGCGGCGCGGTACGCCATGGCGTCGGCGTCCTCGAACGCCTCGATTCCGCCCTCGAAGACCCCGACGATCCGACCGTTCAGGAAGAACGCCCACGCGGGGCCGGCCGACACGGCCCCGCTGAACCCCCGGTCGGCGAGCCGGCGGAGCCCCTCGTACCCCGCGGGGGTGGCGACCGTGTCCCACCCGGTCACCACGTCGATGGTTCGACTGTGCATCTATCTACGTATGGCCGAATGCGGATCAAATACTTTCCGGAGCGTCAGACGCCGGTACGGGGGGCGTCGCCGGCGGCCGACGGCCGGCGACGGCGCGGCCGATCCCCCTCCCGTCTCAGGGCCGCCGTGACGCGGTTTCGACGATCGCCCGCGAGAGCACCGCGACCCCCAGCCCGATCGTGTCCTCGTCGACGTCGAACGTCGGGGTGTGGTGGCCGCCGGGGTGGTCGGTGCCGACGCCGACGTACGCCGCCGTCCCGCCCCGCTCCTGGACGTGCCGCATCAGGTAGGTGGCGTCCTCGCTCCCCCCGAGGTGGTCGGACTCCAGCACCGACGTGACGCCGTCGGTGGTCCGCGCGATCCCGGCGACGAGGTCGCGGAGTTCGGGGTCGCTCCGGGCGGAGGGGGCACGCCCCAGCGACTCGACGTCGACCGCACACCCGTGCATCTCCGCCGCGGACCGGAGGACGCCGAGCGCCTTCTCCTCGGTGTACTCCATCAGTTCGGTCGTCTCCCCCCGGACCTCACCTTCGATCGCGACCCGCTCGGGGACGATGTTCGTCGCCGTTCCGCCCTCTACGACCCCCACGTTGACCCGGGTTGCGCCCCCGGAGTGTCTGGGGATCCCGTAGAGGTTCCCGATCGCGGTCGCGGCCGCCTGCATCGCGTTGTCGCCCGCTTCGGGACGGGCGCCCGCGTGCGCCGAGGCCCCGCGGAACTCCGCGCCGAACTGCGCGACCGACAGGAACCCGTCGATGCCCGCGACGATCTCCCCGGAGGGGTGGTCCAGCCCGACGTGGACCGCGTACAGGTAGTCGACGTCGTCGAGGTGTCCGGAGTTCGCCATCGGCTCCCCCCCGACGATCCGCTCCTCGCCGGGCTGGAAGAACACCTTCAGCGTCCCCGTGAACTCGCTCTCCAGGACCGCATCCAGAACACCGATCCCGATCGCGGTGTGGGCGTCGTGGCCGCAGGCGTGCATGTATCCCTCGGTGCCCGACCGGAACCCCGCGGCCGCCGGGTGGTGGGTCTCGCCGTCGGACTCCTCGATCGGGAGCGCGTCGATGTCGACCCGGAGCGCGACCGTCGGCCCCGCGCCGCGCTCGACCACCGCGACCGCGCCGGTGTTGCCGCCGCCGAGCCGGTCGACGACGTCTGCGCGCGCGCCGTCGTCGCGGGCCCGCCGGCGCCACGCGTCGAGGTCGTCGGCGTCGGGGACGCCGACGCGGTCGTCGGCGAGGACCTCCCTCCCGACGTAAAGCGCGTCGAGGTCGCGGGTCTCCAGTTCGTCCACGATCCGCGCGGTGGTGTAGAACTCCCGCCAGGCGGGTTCGGGATGTCGGTGCAGATCGCGTCTGAGTTCGACGAGGTCGGCGTCGGTCATACCGCCACCTCGACGCCTGCGGGTAAAGTCGCATCGCCGCCGGTGCGGCCCCGCCCGCACATATTTGTAACGCCGATTCCGAGACTCACCCAACCGGAGCGCCGCACTTCTTCCCCCCGATCCAACGGTCGGTCGACGTATGACCCGTCGACCGGACGACGACCCGACGACCCGCCGCACGGATCCCGCGGACGCGCCCACCGACCCCGGATCCGGATCCCGATCGTCCCCCGACATCGAGTTCCGCGGCGGACGGGCAGCGAGTGCGCTCCCGCTCGCGCTGTTCGTGGCGTGGGCGATCGTCCAGAGCGGCGTCCTGCGGATCGGCGACACCTCCGGCCTGGTGGTCGGGATGTTGGTGTCGTTGACCGCGGGGCTGTTCCTCGTCGAGGGCTCGTGGAAGCGGTACGCCGACGCGATTCTCGAAGGGATGACCCGACGGGTCGCCGCCACCGCGGTCGTCGCGTGGCTGTGGGCCGGGATGTTCGCCGAAACCATTCAGGTTGGCGGGTTCGTGGAGGGGCTGGTGTGGGCGGCCGACGCCGCCGGCGTCGGGGCTGGGCTGTTCCCGGCTGTGACGTTCGTGCTCGCGGGACTGCTCGCGACCGGTATCGGCACCGGATACGGCACCACGGTGGCGTTCGCCACCCTCTTTTTTCCCGCGGGGGTGCTGCTCGGCGCGAACCCGGTGCTCCTGTTCGGCGCGATCCTCTCGGGGGCGGTGTTCGGCGACAACCTCGCGCCCGTCAGCGACACCACGATCGTGAGTGCGGTCACGCAGGACGCCGACATCGGCGGGGTCGTCGCCTCGCGGTTCAAATACGCGATCGTCGCCGCCGCGGTCGCGCTCGTCGGGTATCTCGTCGCCGGTCCGGCGATGGGCGGGCTGGACGTTCCCGTCGGGGCCCGGGCGGTGTTCGTTGGCAACAGCCGGCCGGCGGGGCTCGTCCACGTCGTGTCGATGCTCGCGGTCGTCGCAACCGCGGTCGCCGGGCGCCACATCGTCGAGGCGATCTCGTGGGGGTTGGTCGTCGCGGTGGCGTGTAACCTCGCGTTCGGTCTCGCGCCGGCGGCCGAGATGGTGGCGTTCCGGGCCCCCGAGACGGTCGGCGCCGCGCGGACGTTGGCTACCCTCCCGATCGTCACTCTCGTTCCCGCGGGGCAGGCGGGCGTCGGCGGCAGCCTCTACGCCGGCGCGCGGGGCTTCTTCCCGCTGATCGTGCTGGTGCTTCTGATCGTCGCGGGCGCGCAGGTGATGATCCGCGGCGGCGGGTTCGCGGCGCTCGAGGCGT
Source organism: uncultured Halobellus sp. (assembly GCA_964541645.1). Taxonomy (GTDB): domain Archaea; phylum Halobacteriota; class Halobacteria; order Halobacteriales; family Haloferacaceae; genus Haloquadratum. Next base: position 10,596 of record CAZIQT010000038.1, read on the forward strand.
GGCTGCTGGAGTCGGTCGCGACGAGCGTCCGCCGCGCGGAGACGACGATGGTGTTCGGCACGGCGCTGGTCAACTCGATGGTTACGATCAACACCGCCGCGGAGATCGCGATCGGCCCGTACGTCGCGCGGGTCGGCGAACGGTTCAACATCAACGGCTACCGGCGGGCGAACCTCCTCGACGCCAACACCGCGGCGCTCGGGTACGTCTTCCCGTGGTCCGGCGGCGTGCTGGTCGGGTTCACGGTCCTCCGCGACCTCCCGGCGCAGTACGAGTGGTTCACCCGGTCGATGGTGGTGGCCCCCGCGGAGGTCGTCCCGTTCGTCTTCCACGGGTGGGTGTTGGTGGCGGTGTTCCTGTTCGCTGCGCTCACCGGGTTCGGCCTGGAGTACACGAGCGACCGCGAGGCGGCGGAGGTGGCGCGGGTATGACCCGACTCCGGAAGTACACTGCCGGGGTGGGATTCCGAACTACCACCCCCAGCTTCGACGCCGGCGACGAGGTCGCGGTGTTCGTCACCGATGTCGAGTCCGGTACCCCGGTGGCGCGGGTCGGCGATTCGAAGCTCAGAATCGGGAACGCGGCCCCCGACCTCCGCGGGAAGCGCGTCGTGCTCCGGGTGACGGCGTTCGACGAGGGGACGCACGTCGGCGACGCCGAGCACCTCCGGACGGTCGGCGACGGCGCGTTCTGACCGGGCGCGCCGGCGTCCCGGCCGGCCGCTCACCGGTCGAGGTGGCCGGCGGGCTTCCGGTGTTCGACCTCGATCTCGACGTGGACGCTCTCGGGGAACGCCCGGTGGCCCACCTCGCGGGCGATGTGGTCGTTGCCGTGGATCTCCAGCCGCCGGGAGTAGACCGTGTACGTCCACGCCGGGAACTCCTCGCCCGGCCCCAGCGTCCGGGCCTGCGGAACCGTCACCTCCTCCGGGGGGTCGGTGTGGGGGCCCTTACACTCGGCGCCCTTCCGCTCGATCATCGATTTGAGCTCCGACACCGCCGACTCCAGTTCGTACCGGTTCCCCGACTGGAACCGGAGCTTCGTGACGAAGGTCATTGGCTACGCGGTAGGTCGGCGCGGAGGCCTAAAAGCGCACGCATGACCGGCCCGTTCGCCCGCTGACGGCCGTGCCGGCGCGGGGGCTCGTCACCGCGACCGTGCCCGCCCACGGCCGCCGGCGGGGCGCGAACGCCGCCGTTACCCGTCCGATAGTCTCTTAACGCCTTGTCCGGTTTGTGGGGGTAATGGCAGTGGAAGCGGTAAGCGCTGGCGCCATCCTCTTCCGCGACACCCGCGGCGAACGGGAGTACCTGCTCCTGAAGAGCCGGCCGGGGGACTGGGAGTTCCCCAAAGGCGGTGTCGAGGGCGAAGAGGAGCTCCAGCAGACGGCGATCAGGGAAGTCAAGGAGGAGGCGGGCATCGACGACTTCCGGCTCATCGACGGGTTCCGCGAGGAGTACGACTACGTCTTCGAGGCCGGCGGCGACACCATCCACAAGACGGTCCACCTCTTCATCGCGCGGTCGTTCGAGGCCAGCGCGGAGCTCTCCACCGAGCACCGCGACCTCCAGTGGCGCGACTACGACCAAGCGCTCAACACGATCACCCAGGACGGTCCCCGGGAGATCTTCGAGCAGGCCCACGACTACCTCGACCAACTCGTCGCCGACAACGAGGGCGCCGACGGCAAGTACCTGGCGTAAGCCACCGTGTACCCCGCCGGCGCCGAGTTCGGCTTCGAGTTGCTGGTCTGCCGGTGGGCCGAGGAGTCGTGGCCGCCGAACGGCTCGCGGAGCGGGGCGGTCGTCGTCGCCCGTCAGCTCGGCACCGCCGACCGGCGGTGGGACACGGTCGTCCTGGAGTGTGACCCCGCGGGCCTCGCGGCGCGCGCGGCGTTCGGCTCCGAGGAGCTCGACTCGGACCTCCTCCACGTCGTCCGCAACGCGCCCGCGGAGTGGGCGTGGTACCGCGACGCGCTCCCCGACCCGGGCTACCCGTGGCGGTACGTCCGCGCCGCGGTCCACCGCGCGGCCGACAGGGGGATCGTGGAGACCCGCCGCGAGGGCAACCGGATCCTCCTCCGGCGGGTGGCGCCGTACCCCGGGTGGCTCCGCCGGATCGTCGCGATCGAGAACAAACCCGACCTCGACGCAGCCGCCGCGCGGGCGCTCTCGGACCAGCTCCGTCACGACGTCGACGCCGGACTCGCCGACGAGGTGTGGGTGGCGACCGCGACCACCGGCGACCGCGTCGAGCCCGCGCTGCTCGAGGATCTCCCGGTCGACGTCGGCATCCTGGCGTTCGACGTCGACGCCGACGGCGACGACCCGACCGCCGCCGCCGTCGGCGCGTCGGTGGAGTGGCTCCCCGGCAGCGTGGCGCCGCCGGCGGGGGACCGCGGCCCCGAGCGCCGTGACCGCCGGCTCGAACTCGCCGAGCGGGCGTACGGCCGCGGGTGGCGGTCGTACCACGATACGATGCGCCCCGACTGCCGGTCGTTCGAGCTTCGGCGCTTCGGCCGCGCGCTCGTGCCGTACTGCGCCGCGAAGGGGCGGTCGCAGACCGCCGCGGAGTGCGCCGGCTCCTGCCCGGAGTTCGAGCCCGAGCCCCCGGCGTGGCGGACCCGCGGGTGGCCGATCGAGGGCGGCCCCGGGACGGGGATCCGAGCGCTTCTGCGTCGCCGCCGGGAGTGGGTTCGCGGGCGGGCGCTCCGGGACGGCGACGCGGAGCCGTGATCCCCGCTCTCGGCTCCCCCGTAGCCGCGGTGTGACTCCGCCGCCGCAGATGCCGATCCGGGGACCGCACGGCGGCGTGCCAAGCTTTTCGTCGCTCCCCCGCGTCGGTCGAGCCGATGCCACACGGCACACCGGGCCTGTCGGCGCGCCAGCGGCTCATGGCCCGGGGCTGGCACTATCTCGGCTACGGCGTGTTCTTCAGCCTGGTCTACGGCGGGATCCGAGTGTATCTCGGCGAGTTCCCGGAGTGGGCGCTGTTCGCCGTGCTCGTCGGCTCCCTGCTCAAGGACGTCTCCGACGAGGTTCGGCTTCGGCGCGGCGGCCAGCCGCTCGCGTACGCCGGTATCGAACACGCCCCCTCGAACGCGGTTCTGATCGTCTTCGTTCTCTCGGGGGGTATCGACCCCGTCGGCACGGTCCTCGGCGTCCCGTCCCGCGACGTGGCGCTGTGGCTGGCGGTCGTTGACCTGGTGTTCGACCTCTCACAGGACGTGCGGGCGTGATTCATCCCCCGGCTGCGGTGAGTGGGTTCGCGAGCGGGCGCGCCGGCGTTCCGCGGGAGAGCCGGGGGTCGAACTCCGGCGCAACGTTCCGGCTTCTGTCCGGACTCGACGCGGGGGACCGGGCCGTCGAGCTCTGCGAGGTCGTCAGCGACCCTCCGGCCGCCGAGACGCGGATCGAGACCCACCCAAGCGTCGACTCCGACCGGGTCGCGTTCTCCGTTGGGTCGGCGGCGTGCGCCCGGTCGCCCTGGGAAGCGCTCCCGACGGGGTCGAGTGGGCCCCAAGCCCTACGAGTCGGTGACCTCCACGTCGACATCCTCGCGGGCGGCGGCGAGCCGGAACGTCGGCACCGTCCGGTAGACGACTTCGACGACCCCCTTCCGGCGGAGGCTCTGGAGCGCCTCGCGCACGTCGTCGACCGGCGGGTCGGCGTCGAACTCCGCCCGGATCTTGTGCAACACGCTCACGACGCTCTCGGAGCGCTCCTCGGGGCCGGCGACGACCCGGAACACCCGGGCTTCGAGCTCCGGAACCCGGATCACTGTCGGGACGCCGGTTCCGTCCTCGCCGCCGCCTTCGACCCCGGGGTCGGCGTCGACGAGGTCGGCGGCCTCCGGCGTCGCGCGGATCAGGCTGTCGTCGTCGCGGTAGTAGTACGCCCCGAGTTCGGATTCGAGATACTGGTGGACCTCGCTGCCCGACTCCATCCCCCACCGCTCCTGGAGTTCCTTGTTCTTGGTCGGCTGCAGCCGCACCACGTCGGCGAGGCGGTCGGCCGCCTCCTCGGAGAGGGATCCGTCGTCTGTCACATCCGTCCCTTCGCACCGAAGCACAAAGGCGTTTCAACATCCGGCGGGCGCCGCTCGTTCCCGGGTGTTCGGGGCCACCCCGGCCGTTTAAGTCACTGAAGCCGTTCCGTCGGGGTACGATGGAGTTCTGCGACGACTGTGGCTCGATGATGAAGACCGACGACGACGTCTGGGTCTGCGGCAGCTGCGGGGCCGAGAAACCCCGCGACGCGGCCACCGAGGCTGCGATGACCTCGACCGCCGAGCGCGAGGAGAGTGAGGTCGTCGACATGTCGGATGTCGACGACGCCGAGATCGGACCCACCACGACGGTGATCTGTCCGGAGTGTGGCCACGACAGCGCCCGCTACGAGATGAAACAGATTCGGTCGGCCGACGAGTCCGAGACCCGATTTCTCACCTGCGTCGAGTGCGGTCACAAGTGGCGCGAGGACGACCACTGACCGGTTATAAGACGGCCGCGCCCGAACGACCGGGCGTGTCCGACCCCGCGCCCCCGGAACTCGACGTCCCCGAGTCGTGGCGCCTCGTCTCCGAGGAGACCGCGACGCCGTTCGACGTCCGGGTGGTGACCATCTCCGCGACCACCCGGATCTACGAGGACACGGCGCTTCGGGAGCGGCTGGCGGCGACGACCGGCACCGAGACCACGTGGCGGTTCGTGTTCGCGAGCCGGCTCCGGATCCGACCCGCGCGGTCGCCGTCGGCGGCGCTCACGCGGCTCGTCGCCGACCGCGCGGCGACGGCGTTCGTGGACGTGCTCGAAGACCGGGGGTTCTCGTCGATCGATCGCGCCGACACCCACCGGTTCGCCGTCGGTGGCGACGACGTCGACGCGACCCGATACCGCGCCCGCGTCCGGCTCGACGACCGCGACCTCCCGGTGGAGGCGTACTTCGCGGCGTGGCCGAGCGACGAGGCGTATCTGCTCGGCGGCGGCGCGTATCCGCTGTCGCTGCCCGCGGGGGAGTCCGTCGACCGCGATGGGAGCCGCGCGGAGCTGTTCGGGATGCTGCGGTCGATCCGGTGACCGGCGGCGATCCGGGGACTGCCGGCCGGCCTCGTCCGCGCGGGGAGCGCCCCACCGGTCCGTTCGCGACCGCGGAGCCCCGGGTGTGGGTGCGCCCGGACGGTCGACCGTTCACACGCTGTTGCGCGCGAACGTCAGGTAGCCGGTGTGGCCGACGCCAGCGGTCGAGGGCCGGGAGCCGCGGTCGCCGAACTCCATCTCCCGCTGGACGGTCTCCAGGGTCTCGACGTCGACCAGCCCCGCCTCCCGGGCGGCCTCGACGGCCGCGCGGCTGTGCTCGACGAACGGGGCGTAGACCGCGACGTGGCCGCCCGGCGCGAGCAGGTCGGGGGCGGCGGACACCACCGCAGGCGCGTCGCCGGTGTCGAGCGTGATTGCGTCGAACGGCCCCGCCTCGGCCGCGTCGTCGAGGCAGTCGGTGAGGTCGTCCGTCCGGACGTCGACGCGGTCGGCGACGCCCGCGAGCCGCATGTTCTCCCGCGCCACGTCGGCGAACCCGGCGTCGATCTCGTAGGAGGTCACCTCGGCGTGCGCCCGGCCGAGGTACGCCGCGAGCACCCCGGTCCCGGTTCCGGCGTCGAGCACCCGGTCGCCCGCCGCGATCCCGGCGTGGCCGATCACCAGCCCTACGTCCCGGGGCATCATCGGCGCGCCGGTCCGCTCGAAATGGGTGAACAGGTCGGGGCCGCGGAGCCGGCGCACCACGAACGGCTCGCCCAGGTGCGTCTCCAGGACGGTCCCGGGGTCGACGTCCTCGGGGATCTCCAAGACGCCGAGGTCGGTGTGGAGTTCGTCGCCGGGCGCCCGGAGGTACTCCCGGTCGTCGTGGACGAGGAGGTAGCTCA
>CAZIQT010000039.1:0-16279 GCA_964541645.1 uncultured Halobellus sp.
GTCTCCTCGAGGGCCTCGCGGGCGGTCTCGGCGTCGACGCCGGCGTTCTCGGCGACCAAGGCGACGTCGTCGTCCGGGATTCCGGCGTCGTCGTCACCGGCGTCAGCGTCGGCGTCGGCGCTCTCGGTCGCGGACGCCCCCGGCTCGCGGGACTCGGGTTCGCCGACGACCTGGTAGGTCTGCTGGCCCTGGGCGTCCATGCGGGTGACCTGGGCGTCGGCGAAGACCAGGTCCTCGTCGCCGGTCCGGATCACGACCTCCTCGACGTCGAGTTCGGTGACGTCGATCCCCATCTGTTCCATCATCTGCTTCATCTTCCGCGGGTTCATGCCGCCTCCACCGAACATAGCTGTCGAACGTGAGGGCGGCCGGTCGCAAAAGCGTGGCGAACCCGCGGTGTCCGCGGGCCGAGGCCGTCGGCGCCGCCGGCCCGTCACTCCGCGTCGGCTCCGGGCTCGCGCCTGAACCCCGTCGCCTCGTCGATCCGGAGCTCGTAGCCGACAACCGAGAGCCGCCGCTCCCTGACTCCCGAGAAGTCGGGCGACCACGCGTTGTCGTCGATCAGCCCGCCGAGGTCGGTCCACTCCTCTGCCGAGAGCGCCCGCAGCGGCCCCCGGGCGAGCGCGCTCCGCCACTCCGCCTCCGAGGCGACGTCGTAGACCGTCAGACACGCCCGGTCGGTCGCCGCGGTGTACTCCTCCTTCGTGCTCTCGGGGCCGAACTGCCAGTAGGCGAACACCGCCCGACCGGCCTCGTAGCCGAACGAGATGGGCACGGCGTACGCGTCGCCGCCGGCCGCCATCGCGAGCACCCCAGTGCCCTGCTCCCTGAGGAAGGCGTCGACCTCCGCGTCGGTCATCCGGCCGCTGCGGACCCGTCGCGGGTCTGTCTCCTCGGACATACCTCGCGGTTCGTCGGCCCGATGTATGTGTGTTCCCTTCGGCCCGGCGCCGCGGTCGGGGCGGCCCGCCGGTGGGTTTCAATAGCCGGCGCCCGCTTCCGTCACGTATGTTCGACCCCGACGACCTCGACGCGATCCGGGCAGGGAAGCGCGCGTGGGAGTCCGAGACCCTCTCCGCCACCCTCGACCGGTTCGGGGAGCGCCGGGAGACGTTCACCACCGACACCGGCGGCCAGGCGGTCCGGCGGCTCTACACTCCCGCGGACGTGGCAGATCTCGACTACGAGTCGGACCTGGGGTTCCCCGGCCAGGCGCCGTACACCCGCGGCGTCTACCCCACGATGCACCGCGGGCGGCTGTGGACGATGCGGCAGTACGCCGGGATGGGCACGGCCGCGGAGACCAACGAGCGGTTCCGGTACCTCATCGACCAGGGCTCCTCGGGGCTGTCGCTCGCGTTCGACCTCCCGACCCAGAAGGGGTACGACTCCGACGCCTCGATGGCCGCCGGCGAGGTCGGGAAGGCGGGCGTCGCGGTCGACACCCTCCGGGACATGGAGGTGGTCTTCGACGGCATCCCCCTCGACGAGGTGTCGACGTCGATGACCATCAACGCCCCCGCGGCGGTGCTCCTCGCGATGTACGTCGCGATCGGCGACCGCCAGGGCGTCCCCCGCGAGGAACTCCGCGGGACCATCCAGAACGACATTCTGAAGGAGTACGTCGCGCGGAACCTCTACATCTACCCCCCGGCGGCGTCGATGCGGCTGATCACCGACGTCTTCGAGTTCTGCGCGGCCGAGACGCCCAAGTTCAACTCTATCTCCATCTCGGGGTACCACATCCGGGAGGCGGGGTCGACCGCGGCCCAGGAGATCGCCTTTACCCTCGGGAACGGCATCGAGTACGTCGAGGCCGCCCTGGAGGCGGGACTCGACGTCGACGAGTTCGCGCCGCGGCTCTCGTTTTTCTTCAATGCCCACAACAACGTCTTCGAGGAGGCCGCGAAGTTCCGCGCCGCCCGGCGGATGTGGGCGGAGATCATGGACGACCGGTTCGGCGCCGACGACCCCAAATCAAAACAGTTGAAGTTCCACGCCCAGACCGGCGGGTCGACGCTGACCGCCCAGCAGGTGGAGAACAACGTGGTTCGGGTGGCGTACCAGGCGCTCGCGGCGGTGCTGGGGGGCGCCCAGAGCCTCCACACCAACGGGAAGGACGAGGCGCTGTCGCTGCCCACCGAGGACTCGGTGCGGACCGCGCTTCGGACCCAGCAGATCTTGGCCCACGAGTCGGGGGTGGCGGACACGGTCGATCCCCTCGGCGGGAGCTACTACGTGGAGTCGCTGACCGACGACCTCGAAGCGGAGGCCGCCGACATCCTCGCGGCGGTCGACCGCCGGGGCGGGATGCTCGACGCCGTGGAGTCGGGGTGGGTGAAACGACAGATCCAGGACGTCGCGTTCGACCGGCAACAGGAGATCGAATCGGGCGAGCGGGTCGTCGTGGGCGTCAACGAGTTCCAGGTCGACGAGGACCCCCACGTCGACGTCGAGGAGGTCGACGAAGACGACGAGGCCCGCCAGCGCGAGCGGCTGGAGGCGGTAAAAGACGATCGCGACGACGACGCCGTCGCGGCGGCGCTCGACGCCGTCCGCGAGGCCGCCGCCGGCGACGACAACGTGCTGCCGCCGATGGTCGACGCGGTGAAGGCCTACGCCACGGTCGGGGAGATCTCCGACGTGCTCCGCGAGGAGTTCGGCGAGTACCAACCCCGGCTGTAACCCGGCCACGCCCCCACCACGGCCCCGGTCGTAGGGCCGCTGTCGTGTCCGACACGCCCGAGGTTTATGCCCGACCCCGACGCACTCCGGGTATGTCGCAGTCGTGTTCGTTTCACCACCTAGGGATCGCGACCACGGACGGCGGGAGGCTCGCGGCGACGTTCGAGGCGCTGCTCGACGCGCCGGTCGTCTTCAAGGAGGAGTTCGACGGGATGTGCGTCCGGTTTCTCGACCTCGACGGCGGCTACTTCGAACTCCTCGAACCGGTCGCCGAGGGGACGATCGCCCGCTACCTCGACCGTCACGGCTCGGGGATCCACCACGTCGCCGTGGGGACCGACGACGTCGACGCGGCGCTGGACCGCGCCCGCGACCTCGGGATCGACCCGATCGACGAGTCGCCGCGGCCGGGGGCGTGGGGCCACGAAGTCGCATTTTTGCACCCCGGCTCGACCGGCGGCGTGCTGGTGGAGTTCGTGGCGGTCGACGACCACGGATCGAACCGTACAGTTTAGACGGTCGGCGCCGCGAGTACGCCCAGGATGCGGGATTGGCTCTCATACCGTGCCGGGATCGAGCCGGAACGCGAGGCGCTCGTCGTCGCGACCACCGACGCCAGCTACACCTTCGGCACGCTGGACACCCTCGTCGACGACCTGGCGGGGCGGCTCGCGGCGGTGGGGGTCGGGTCGGGGACGCACCTCGGCGCCGTGCTCCCGTCGCGCGTCGAGTACGCCTGCCTGGTCCACGCCGCGATGCGGTTGGGAGCGACGCTCGTGCCGATGGGCGACGGGCTCACCGCGCGTGAGCTCGCCGCCGGGATCGACGCCGCGGGCGTCGACACGGTCGTCTGCGGCGATCCGACCGAGGACGCGGTGACCGACGCCGTCGACGCCCTCGACGGGGCGGACCCGGTCACCGTCGCGACCGTCGACGACCCCGCGGTCGACGGCGTCGTGCCGCTGTCCGCGGCGGCGGCCGATCCGGTGCCGTCGCCGTCGTGGTCGCTCGACGACACCCAGGTGATCCTGTTCACCTCGGGGACGACCGGCGACCCCAAGCCGGTGCGGCTCACGACCGGGAACCTGCTCGCCAGCGCGGCCGCCTCGGCGTTCCGGCTGGGGTTCGACCCCGACGACCGGTGGCTGGCGACGCTCCCGCTGCACCACGCCGGCGGCGTCTCGCCGGTCCTCCGCATGCCGATCTACGGCATGACGGTCGTGCTCCGGCAGGGGTTCGACGCCGGCGAGACCGCCGACGACCTCGGCGAGTACGACGCAACCGCCGTCTCCGTGGTCCCGACGATGCTCCGGCGGATGCTCGACCGCCGGGGGACGCTCGCGGAGTCGCTCCGGGTCGTTCTCCTGGGTGGCGCGCCGGCGTCGACCGACCTGATCGAGCGGTGCCGGAACTACTCGGTGCCCGTGGTCCCGACCTACGGCACGACCGAGACCGCCTCGCAGATCGCGACCGCCCGCCCGAAGCAGGCGTTCGAGAACCCCGGGAGTGTCGGGAACCCGCTGTTTCTGACCGAGGTGCGGATCGTCGACGAGGCGGGCGACCCCCTCCCACCCGGGGAGGCGGGGGAGATCGTGGTCGACGGGCCGACGGTCACCCCCGGCTACTACGGGGACCCGGCGGCGACCGAGGCGGCGTTCGGGGAGTTCGGCCTCCACACCGGCGACGTGGGCGTCCTGAGCCAGGCGGGGACGCTCACCGTGTTGAACCGGCTCGACGACCGGATCCTGACCGGCGGCGAGACCGTCGAGCCGGGAGCGGTCGCGGAGGTGCTCGTCGCCCACCCGGACGTGGCGGAGGCGGCCGTCGTCGGCGTCTCCGACCCCGAGTGGGGCGAGCGCGTGTCGGCGCTGCTGGTCCCGGGTCCGGGGGTATCGGCGCCCGATGCCGACCCGGAGTCGACGCCGGGCCGCCGGCTCGATCCCGACGACGTGATCGCGTTCGCGCGGGACCGGCTCGCGGCGTACAAGATTCCGAAGTCGATCGCGGTCGCCGAGTCGCTCCCGCGGACCGTGTCGGGCACGATCGACCGGGCGGCCGTCCGCGACCGGTTCACGGGCGACGCGTCGGGAACCGGCGGCGACAGCGACAGCAGCGGGAGCGGGGGCTCCGGCGACGACGACGGCGACGACCCCCGGATCGGCGCGGGCAACGGCGGAGACGGGGAACCGGACGCGGACGACGACGCCGACGGCGGCGCGGCCGACGCCGACCGGGACGGAGCCGACGGCGACGACGGCGGGTGACGTATGGGTTCCGGAGCCGCCGTTCACCCTCGCCGACCGCGAACCACCCAATGTGTGGGGCGTGCGCCGCGGCGGGCCCCAGCGCGTGCGGTGTGCCGTCGTTCGGAGTGCGACCCTAATACTGTAGGGTCGGCTCACAATACGATACCTCGGGTACATGTAGGTAGAAACGATGTCGCGAAGCCAACAGCAGGTCACCGAACTGACCGAGACGTGCGAGGAGTGCGGGACGCGGACGCCACACGCGGTGTCGATCGAGCTCAAAACGGAGAGCACGAAGCAGACGAACCAGGCGTTCTCGCGGGAACCCTACCGGGTCACTGAGTGTCGGGTCTGCGGCGACACCCGAAGCCAGCGGATGAACAACGCGTAGCCGGTCAGTCGTCGGCGGCCGTCTCCTCCCGGCGCCGACCCGCTCGGTCGTCGGTCTCCGCGAAGAACGACTCGATGAGTTTCCGTTCGCCCGCCCGCAGGTGTTCGTGGAACGTGGGCGCGGCGATGCCGAGCGACGACGCCACCTCCTCGGCAGTGCTCCCTCGCGGCCACTCGAAGTACCCGGACGCGAGCGCGGTCTCCATCACGTCCCGCTGTCTGTCGGTCAGCTTCTCCTCGAGCTGCCGCCGGAACGACGACGTGGACTGCACCTGGTTGTCGATTTCCCGTTTCGCAACGACCGACACGTCGGGAAACGGTGACTGCACCCCGAGCGTGAACGTCCTGAGGTCCGAGCCCGCCGGCGCCCTGATCACGAGCCGGCCCTCGCCGCCGGTCGCGACGAACGACTCGACCTTCGCGCCCAGCTCCACCAGCGTCACCACCGCCGCGGCGTCGGTCAGCCCCAGCTCGAACAGCGTTCCGTCGGCCTCCTCCGAGACGAGGCGCGCGCTCGCCACCGCGTCCAGCGCGGCGACGTTCCCGAGCACCGCTTCCGGGTCCGCGTCCTCGACGACGAGGAAACACGTGACCACGCCGTCGTCGGCGGGGGTGATTCCCTCGAGCCGGACGGTGGCGCCGAACTCCCGGGAGAGGTCGACGAGCACGTCGCCGGTGTCGGCGTGTTCGAACTCGAGTTCGACCGCGTTGTCGCCGTAGAGCAGTTGCTTCGACTCCGCGCCGTTGATTCCGTTCCCGACCGTCTCGCCCACCTCTTCGAGCATCGACACCTCCTCGTCGGTGACGTCGCCCCGGACGTACACCGCCAGGGCGCCGTAGACGGTCTCCCGGTAGTCGATCGGCACGGCCACCAGCGTCCGATCGGCGTCGGCGGGGTCGGGGTCGGCGAGCACCGCCGCCGCGGCCGACGGCCCGACCGCGGCCGTGCTCGGAGCGCGGGTGTCGATCGCGCGCAACACCACCGCCTCGGGATCGACGGCCCGCCCGCCGCCGTCGGGCTCGTCCGCACGGCCGAACGGGGACGCCACCGACTCGCCCGCGGCCTCGCACTCGACGCTGCCGACGGCCCCGTCGTACCGCGCCACCCACGCGCCGTCGTACGGCGACGCCCCGAAGGAGTCACACACTGTCTCCACGATGTCGGCCCGCGTGTTCGCGTCGACCAGCCCGCGGTCGACCTCGCGGAGGAGCCCGTTGATCCGGCGGGTCCGCTCCAGCTGCCGCTCCCGCTCCCGGATCTCGGATTCGCGCTCGGCCCGGAGCTCCCGCACCCGGTCGGTCAACTCGTCGAGCGCTGCCGGGTCGCGGACCTCGCGGTCGTCGAGGACCGCTTCGGTCGACGCCAGAGCGAAGTACTCGCGGATCCGGTCGTCGAACTCCGCACGCACCAGCAGTTCCTCGACGGTCTCGGTGACGCTCTCCTCGTCGACCGGTTTGACGAGGTACTCGTCGAACGGCATCTCCACGATGTCGGTGTCGGGGGCGACCGCGGTCATCATCGCCACCCGACAGTCGAGCCCGCGAGCGTCGATCTCCGCGAGGACGTCGTCGCCGGAAACGTCGGGCATCCGGCGGTCCAGCAGCACCACGTCGATCCCGTCGTCGACCTGCTCCAGCGCCTGTGTGCCGCCGTAGGCGACCCGGACGTCGTACTCGTCACGCAGCCAGTACTCGCAGGTGTCCGCGAGCGCCCGGTCGTCGTCGACGACGAGCACCGTCGGTCGCCCGTCCGGTGGCGTCGGCTCCGCGTCGGGGGCTTCCCCGCTCGGGACGCCGTCGGGAAGCATTTGACTACGTGTATCCGGCGGTGCCACGGTCAAATATCTGCCCCTTATGTGCGCTCCCGCGTCGACCCTAACTGCGTAGGGAGCCGTGTTAGTACTCTCTCCTTCGTCTATCGAAGTGAATATGTCCGATCGAAACGCCGCCGAGGTGAGACGCGATGCCTGAGTGTCAGAACTGCGGGTCGTTCGTCTCCCGGGACTACGTCAGAGTGTTCGCCCCCGAGGGGTTCGAGGACGCCCGGGTTTGCCCGCACTGCGAGGACGCGATCCGGGAAGGGGCGGCGGTTCGTGAGGCCCGGTCGCGGCGCGTCTCGTCGCTGTAGCGGGCTCCGACCGAAAAGGTACAGTGGCGCCCCGCCGGACGTGAAGGTATGCGATTGGAGGACTACTGGGGGGTTGGGCCCAAGACCGACGAGTTGCTCCGGGAGTCGATGGGCGTCGACCGCGCGCTCGAAGCCATCGAGAACGCGAACATCCGTGCGCTCGTGGACGCCGGGATCCCACGCGGTCGGGCGGTCAGGATCCTCCGCCGGGCCAACGGCGCCGCGGGCATCGAGACGCTCGGCACGCCCGACACACGGAACGTTTACGACGACCTGCTGACGCTCGCGAGCGCTCACGCGCTCACGACGCACGCGGCCGACCGGATCCGCGTGTTGACGCCGTTGCCGTCCGTCGAGGAGCGCGAACGGCGGCTCGACCGCGTGTCGGCCGCGCGGGACGCGTGGACGAGTCTAGACGACGCCGAGCGCGACGCCGTCGAGTCTGCGTTCGACGCGTACGACGACGCCGGCGGGTCGGACCGCGCGGCGGTCGAGACCGCGGTGAAGCTTCGCGCCGCGGGGCTTCGCGGCGGCACGTTCTCGGCGCTCGACGGTCTCGACGACGACGCGCTCGCGGCCGCCGCCGACGCGCTGGGGACCGTCGGCGCCGACGGATCGGTCGCCGCGGGTGTCGACGACGAACTCGACCGGCTTCGGGAGCGCCGCGACGCCGTCGCCGACTTGGAACGCGGCGCGCTCGACGTCCTGGAGTCCGTCCGCGAGCGGGGCGTCCGGAGCTTCGAGGAGTTCCGCGCGGCGTTCGTGGAGTACGTCGCCGCGGAGACCGGCGTATCCCGGGGCCGCGTCGAGGGGGCCGTCGCCGCCGACGCCCGCGACGAGGCCGACTTCGCGTCGACGTCGCTCCGGAACCTGCTTGCGGAGCTGGACGCGGCGGTGGAGACCCACGAAGAGACCGTCGCAGCGGCGCTCCGTGAGTCGATCGAGGGGGCGCGCGACGACGTCGACGTCGCGGTGTCGGCGGTCTCCGAGATCGCGGTCGACCTCTCGCTCGGACGGTTCGCGGCCGCACACGACCTCCGACGGCCCGACCTCGTCGACGACGGCCTCGCGGTCGTCGGCGCCCGGAACCTGTCGCTCTCCGGGGCGGTTCAGCCGGTCACGTACGCGATCGGGTCCCACGGACTCGACGACGCCGACGCCGACGCCGACGCGGACCCCCCGGGTGCCCCTGCGGGGCTGCCGTCCGGCGACCGCGTGGCCGTCCTGACCGGCGCCAACTCCGGCGGGAAGACCACGCTGCTCGAGACGCTGGCGCAGGTCGCGCTGCTCGCGTCCATGGGGCTCCCGGTTCCGGCCGAGCGGGCTGCGGTCGGCGAGTTCGATTCCGTGGTGTTCCACCGCCGGCACGCGAGTTTCAACGCCGGGGTGTTGGAGTCGACGCTGAAGTCGATCGTCCCGCCGCTGTCGACGGGCGGCCGGACTCTGATGCTGGTCGACGAGTTCGAGGCGATCACCGAACCCGGCCGCGCGGCCGACCTGCTCAACGGGCTCGTCGGCTTGACCGTCGACCGCGGCGCCGTCGGGGTCTACGTGACGCACCTCGCCGACGACCTGAGCCCGCTCCCGTCGGCGGCCCGCATCGACGGGATCTTCGCGGAGGGGCTGACCGAGGACTTGGAGCTGCGGGTGGACTACCAGCCCCGTTTCGGAACGATCGGGAAGTCGACGCCGGAGTTCATCGTCTCGCGGCTGGTGGCCGACGCCGCCGACCCCGTCGAACGGCGCGGGTTCGAGGCGCTGGCGGCGGCCGTCGGCGAGGAGGCGGTCCAGCGGACCCTCTCCGACGCCGCGTGGTCCGGCGACTGACCGCGGCCGTGTCCGGGGGCGGAGCGAACAGCCGGCACGCCGTCGGTCCCCCGCGCCGACGTGCCGGGCAGCCGCGACCCGACGCGGGGCGATCCTCAGATCACGCGGGGAGTGGCCGCGGCATCACGAATAAACCCTCGCGACCGGCCCGGGGTGCCGAACGCTTTTGCGGCCGCCAGCGGTACAGGGTAGCGATGGTCAACCTGCCGTGGCGCGGCGACGACTCGGGCGGCGACGCCGACGACGCCGTAGACGAGGCGTACCCCGAGGCGCTCGTCGTGTGTGAGTTCCAGGACGGCACGCTCGTGGTCTACCCCGACCGCGTCGAGATCCACCGCGTCGACCGGTCGCGGTTCGACGACCGGACCGTTCCCGCCGATGAGATCACGGGCGTCGACCTCTCCATGGGGATCACGATCGGCTACCTCCAGATCGAACAGGCCGGCGTCGAAGTCGACTCCGGCGGCCTGCTCTCGGACCCGGTCAACCCCAACACGGTTCACTTCTCGCGCGGCGGCCGCGACTGCGCGAAGGAGGCCCGCGAGGAGATCCTGGCGCACGCACAGGGGTGACCGCGGGACCCCGCCGTCACATCTCCGCGCCCTGCTCGTCGATCGCGTCGGCCGCGATCGACCGGCCGCGGGCGTTGAGCTCGACTTCGTGGCGCACCCGCACCTCGTCGACGACGTCGTGGTCGATCAGCCGGACGAACAGCTCCTCGACCTGGTCGACGTCGATCCCGAGAAACGAGGGGATGTCGAAGGGCGACACCCCGGAGTACAGCGCCATCAGAACCTGTTTGTCCTGTCGCGACAGGTCCAGCGACGTCTCGGTCTGTTCGTCGCCGATCTGCAGCAGCGACCGAAGGATGCCGACCGCCCGCTCCGGCCCCGAGATGTAGGTCTCGACGCTGGTGCCGTCGTCGGAGTGTTCGACCTCGATGACCTCCCGCTGTTCCTCCCGGACGGTCCGCCGGCCCATGTCGGTGTCCCCGATGTCGTCGAGCCGGATCTCCACGAACGTCCCCGACACGGTCGCGACGCTGACCGACTCCGCCTCCGCCTTCACCCGGCCGGGCTCCCACTCGGTGTTCTGGACCACGCCGCCCTCGACCGCGGGGTGGCGGACCAGGAACTTCGTCGACGACAGCAGCGCGTCGTAGAGATCCATCTCGAACGCCTCGTAGTCCGCGGGGGCCACGAGGATCACGTTCTCCCCGCCGTCGAACTGGAGCGCGAGGTAGTCGGAGACGGTGGCGACCCGCTGGTTCACGTCGAACCGGCCGCCGACCCGCTCGATCGCCGACAGCGGGAACGTGCGCTTGCCGCCGGTGCCCGCCAGGACGATCCGCCGGTTCGACAGCAGGATCCGGCCGTTGGTCCAGGCGGCGTCGTTCAGCTCCCGGCCGTCCCGGAGCGCCTGGAGGAACCGTCCGCGCGTGTCGGCCACCTTCGTCTCGTCCGGTTTCACGCCGCGTTACCTCCCTCGTGTGGCCCCGTCGTCGGTCGCGTCACGGTAGATCCTGAGCCGTTTGTCCACGGGGTCGTACCGGTCCCGGACGTCGGCCGGCACGGTCTCGGTCATGCCGATCGTGAGGTAGCCGCCGGGCTTCATCGCCGACCCGAGCGTCTCGAAGATCGCCCGTTTCGCGCCGGAGTTGATGTAGATGAACAGGTTCCGGCAGATCACCAGGTCGAACGTCCGTGGCGGCTCCTCCTGGACCAGGTCGTGCTCGCGGAACGACACCAGCTCCTGTACCGCGTCGGTGACGCGGAACGTGTCGTCGGTCCGTTCCACGTACCGGTCGCTGTCGGCGAGCGGCTCCAACTGCGACTGGAGATCGTCGGTCTCGGACGCGCGATACTCCCCCGTCCGGGCGGCGCGCAGGATCTCGGGTTTGATGTCGGTCCCGAGGATCTCCACCCGGCGCTCGTCGATCCGGTCGTCGTCGAGCGCGAGCATCGCCACGGAGTACGCCTCCCGGCCGTCCGAACACGCCGCGCTCCAGACGCGGGTCCGACGCCGGTCGCTCACCTCCGCCAGTACCTCCCGGAGCCCGTCCCAGACCTCGGGGTTCCGGAAGAAGCTGGTGACGTTGACCGACAGCGCGTTCAGAAGCGCCTCCCGTTCCTCGTCGTCGTCCCGGAGCAACGACCGGTACTCGTCGTAGTCGTCGACCCGGCGGCGCCGCATCCGGGCGGACACCCGGCGGTCGAGGTACGCCCGGTTGTACGAACTCGTCGCGAACGACAGCGACGACTCGACGTAGTCCAGCAGGTCGTCGAACGACCCCGTCGGGCCGTCGTCGCCGCCGTCCCGAGCGTCGGCGCCGAGCCCCATCAGTCGGCCGCCCCCTCGGCGTCGGCGTCCGCGGCGTCGGTCTCGGGCGGCGTCCACCCCCGCCGGGCCTGTTTGCCCTCGTCGGGGACCGACAAGGAGTTCACGTCGAGGATGGGGACGACGTTGCCGTCGCCCACGACCGCGGTGCCGGACAGCCCCTCGGTCCCCTTGAGCGGCCCCTGCAACGGCGTGACAACGACCTCCTCCTGTCGGGAGACGTCGTCACACCGGAGCGCGATCTGGCGGTCCGCGGGACGGATCCGGACGGTCATCCCGCCGTCGTGGCCGTTCTCCGCCAACTCCAGCGCCTCCCGGAGCCGGATCAGCGGGAAGATGCGGTCGTCGTGGACGATGACCTCCGCGCCGTCGACCCGCTGGATCCGGGTGTCCTTCGCGATCTCGTCGATGTACTTGATCGGGACGCCGAACTCCCGGCCGTCGGCCTGCACGAACAGCACCTTGATGATCGCAACCGACACGGGCAGCCGGATCGACACCGTGGTCCCCTCCCCGAGGGTGCTGTCGACGTTCACCGACCCGTCGAGCGATTCAACGGTGGTCTTGACCACGTCCATGCCGACCCCGCGGCCGCTGACGTCGGTGATCTCGTCGTTGGTGGAGAACCCGGGGTGGAAGATGTAGTCGTAGATCTCCTCGTCGGGGAGGTCGTCGAGCTCCTCGCGGGGGCGGATGCCCTTGTCGGCGGCCTCCGCCCGGATCACGTCGGCGTCGATCCCGCCGCCGTCGTCCTCGACGGTGATCACGACGGTGTCGTGTTCCCGTTCGGCCCGCAGCTCCACCGACCCGGTCCGGGGCTTCCCGGCCGCCTCCCGCTCGCCGGGCGGCTCGATCCCGTGGTCCACCGCGTTCCGGAGCACGTGCATGAGCGGGTCGGAGATCTCGTCGAGGATCGTCCGGTCGAGTTCGATGTTCTCGCCCGTCACAGAGAAGTCGACGCGTTTGTTCTCCTCGCGCGCCAGATCCCGGACCAACCGGGGGAACTTGTCGAACACCTTCTTCAGCGGGATCAGCCGCATGTCCATCACGGTATCCTGGAGGTTCGACGAGATCTTGTCGAGTTCGTCCAACGTGTCCCGGCCCCCGGCGGAGGCGCTGCCGTCGACGGCCTGCCGGAGCTTGATCCGGCTGGTGACGAGCTGTTCGACTAAGCTGTGGAGCTCGTCAAGCTGGTCGACGTCGACGCGGACCGACTTCACCTCCGAGATCGACGGGGTCGACCCGCCGTCGTCGTCGCCGGCGTCTCCGGCGTCGCCGTCGGTGTCCCCGCCGGCGTCGTCGTCCGATCCGTCGTCCGATCCGCCGCCCGACCCGCTGGCGTCGGCGTCGCTCTCGGCGGCTGCCGCCGCACCGTCGTCGGGTCCGCCCGCCCCGATCGAGGTGCCGTCATCGGCGACGTCGGAGTCGCCGTCGGTCTCGGGTGGTTCGTCCGGCCCTGTGGGCGGCTCCGGATCCGACTCCGGGTCCAGTTCCGCGTCGTCGGCGGGGGTCGACTCCGGCTCGGCGCCCCCGGACCCGCCACCCTCGGTGTACGCGGAGACGACCGCGTCGACGGCCGCCGACGCCGACTCGGGGTCGACGTCGCCGTCGGGGACGGTCCCGCCGGTCGGGGCGACGTCGTCCGCCGATACGGGGTCGGATTCAACGTCGTCGGCGGCCGCGGGGTCGTCACCCGCGACCGCGTCGTCGGGGTCGCCGTCGTCGTCGGACTCCGCGGTTCCACCCGGCTCTGCGCCGCCGACGGCGCCGCTCACGTCGGTCAGCGACGCCGATTCCACCTTCCAGAGGTCGTCGAGCACCGGCTCCAGTTCGTCGACCGGGGCGTCGGCGACCAGGAGCACGAAGTCGTCGCCGAAGGCGCCCTCCTCGATCGCGTCCAGCCCCGGCTCCGCGCCGACCACCGCGAGGTCCTCCGGCAGCCCGTTGACGAACAGCCCGCCGTCGACGCCCTTCATGTCGCCGACGTCGAGCGCGATCCGCGCGTGGACGATGCTGTCGGCGTCGGCGACCGCGGGGTCGTCGGGGTCGAGCACGTCGGCGGCCAGTTCGCGGGCCTCGCCCGCCGCGTCGTCCCCGACGTCGGCGCCGTCGGGACCCCCGGCGTCGCCGCCCTCACCCGGCTCCGCGGCCGCCCGGATCTCGGTGACCAGTTCGGTGGGATCCCGCCGGGACTCGCCGTGTTCCTCGATGTCGTGGAGGATGTCGAGGATCTCGTCCATCCCGTCGAAGACCAGGTCCATGCGCTCGGGGGTGACCTCGATCTCGCCCTGCCGGACCGCGTCGAGCAGATCCTCGACCGCGTGGGCCACCGTCGAGGCGTTCTCGAACCCCATGGCCCCGAAGTTACCCTTCAGGGTGTGTGCCTGCCGGAAGATGTCGTCGATCGCCTCCTCGTCGTCGGGGTTGGATTCGAGCTCCAACAGCGCGTTGTTCAGTTGGGTGATGCTCTCCTCGGACTCGGTGATGAATTCCTGGTAGAGTTCGTCGTCCATCTTACTCCTCCGCGAAGTACTCCAGCGTGCGTTCGGCGATCCCCTCGGCGGGAGCGATCGCGTCGATACAGCCGGACTCGATCGCGCGCCGTGGCATCCCGAAGATCGCCGAGGTCTCCTCGTCCTGTGCGATGGTCCGGCCGCCGGCGCGGCTGACGCGCCGGACCCCGTCGACGCCGTCACGACCCATCCCGGTGAGCAGCACCGCACACAGCGGGCCGTCGACGCTCTCGACGGCCGACGCCATCGTGATGTCGATCGCGGGCCGCACCCCGTGGACCGGCTCGGTCTCGGTGAGTTCCAGCCGGAGCCGGCCGTTCCGGTCGCTGGTGGTCACGAGGTGGTGGTCGCCGGGGGCCACCCGCGCCTCCCCGGCCTCGATCCGCTCGCCGGACTCCGCCTCCCGGACGTCGTAGTCGGAGCGCTCGTCGAGGCGGGTCGCGAAGCGGCCCGTGAACCCCTCGGGCATGTGCTGGACGACGAGCACCCGGAGGTTCGCCGCCCGGGGGAGCCCGCCGAGCACCCGCTCGACCACGTTCGGCCCGCCGGTCGACGCGCCCACGACCAGGGTGCCGACGTCGGGGTAGGCGGAATCGGCGGCCGCCCCCGACGTCGACGTCGACGTCGACGCCGACGCGGGGTCCGGATCCGCCGCCGTCGGTGCCGACCCCGTCCCCGACGCGGACCCGGACCGACGGGTCGATCCCGACGCGCTCGCGCTGTCGGCCGACGCCCCGCGGTCGCCCCCGGCCGACGACGACAGCCGGGTCGTCGCCGAGAGATCCACCCGCGCGGCCGACTCGACCTTCTCGACCAACTCGCGTTTCACCCGGGGCATCGAGGAGGTGACCTCCCCGCCGGGCTTGGTCACGAAGTCGACCGCGCCGCGGTCCAGCGCCTCGAACGTCACGTCGGCGTTCTCTTCGGCGTGCGCCGACAGCATGAGCACCGGCGTCGGGCGTTCGGCCATGATCTCCTCGACCGCCTCGATGCCGTTGGTGGTCGGCATCTCGATGTCCATCGTCACCACGTCGGGGTCGTGCTCGCGCACCGCACCGAGCGCAGTCGACCCGTCGTCGGCCTCCCCGACGACCTCGATCCCGCCGTCCTCCAGGAGCCCGCGGATCAGGGTGCGCATGAACCGGGAGTCGTCGACGACGACCGCCCGGGTCGTCCCGTCGCCGGGCCCGGCGGCCGTGCTCATCGCCGTCCCCCCCGTCGACCGGCGACGGGACGACCCGTCGGCTTCCGGCGTCCGACTCCCTCCCGTCCCGGGCGGGACCCGGCGGTTCGCGGCCGAACGGCCGGCGGGCGATCGACCGCGGAGAACTCGAATCCGCTCATCTCGTCACCGGATTTCCGACTCACCAACTTAAGCACTCCCCGGCAGGAATCACTCGTGATAACGGTGTGCGTACCTTTATTGGCGACCTGCCCGGCAGTAGAGGTACCGACCGGCGGCCCGCGCCGCCGGCTCCACCCACATGTCGAGACAACAGCCCGCGGCGCCGGGCACGCCGACGCCGGCCGCCGCAGACGACGCCGACGACACCGCCCGCGAGATACAGGTACTCGAGTTCGAGCTGGGAGGCGAGACCTACTGCGTCGACATCGGCTACGTCTCCGAGATCGTCGACCGGGGGTCGGTCACGCCGGTCCCGAACGCCCCCGAGTTCGTGGAGGGCGTCATGGATCTCCGGGGCCGCACCACCTCGATCGTAGATCCCAAGACCCTGCTGAACGTCGGCACGCAGGGCGAGGCCCGCCGGATCGTGATCTTCGACGCCGACAGCTTCGAGGACGACGCCGCGGTGGGGTGGCTGGTCGACGCGGTCCACCAAGTCGACCGGGTCTCGATGGACGACGTCGAGGACCCGCCGATGGACCGCGGGGAGTTCATCAAGGGAATCGTCAGGCGGGAGGACGACCTCGTGGTGTGGGTCACGCCGACGAAGACGGTCGAGTCGTCGGCGTAGCCCGACCGCCGTCCGTCGGTTCCCTGGATTTCACGCCGGCGTCCCCCGCCGGACCCCGTCGACCGCGAGAGACGCCGCGACCACGACCACGCCGCCGGCGACCACGAACGCGACCAGGTAGCCGACCCCGCCGGCGATCGCACCCCCGACCACGCTGCCGATCCCGCCACCGAGACT
>CAZIQT010000040.1:0-16241 GCA_964541645.1 uncultured Halobellus sp.
TCCATCGGCGTCCGGTAGTCGCCCGGCGGGTAAGAAACTCCCCCTCCGCGGCGGGGCGGAGCGGTCACCCGTCCCGTTCGCGTCCGGACTCGGGCTCGCGCTCGACGCCCTCCGTTTCGCCGGCGTTCGCCCGCCGCTCGAGCCGTTCGCGTGCGTCCTCTGGGGTCTCCGTCTCCAACAGCGCCTCCAGCTTCCGCTCGAACTGCGCCTCCGAGAGCTCCCCGCGCGCGTACCGGTCCCGGAGCCGGTCGAGTGCGGCGTCGACGTCGTCGGACGTCTCGCGAGCGCCCGCGGAGGACTCCCGGATCCGGTCGGCCGAGTCGGTGCGGCGCCCGCGGAACAGCGACACCAGCGGCACCACCACCGCGTACCCGATGGCGAAGATCACCCAGAAGTCGATCGCGTTCAGGAGCGGGATCCCGAACAGCGACCCCAGCCCCGCGCCGAGCACCAGCAGGGCGACGGCGCCCACGACCGGGTCGTCGGACTCGGCGAGGGAGCCGTCCCACCACCGTGCGGTTCCCGACTCGGGGTCGCGGCCGCCGTTCATACTCCCGCGTACGCCGGCGGACGGTGAAAAACCCACGTCGGGGCGCGCCGCCTACGCCCCCAGCAGTTCGACCAGGAGTCCCTTCTGGGCGTGGAGCCGGTTCTCGGCCTGGTCCCACACCAGCGCGCGGTCGGATTCCAGGACCGAGTCGGTGATCTCCTCGCCGCGGTGGGCGGGCAGACAGTGCATCACGTCGGCGTCGGTGCCCGCGAGCAGCTCCTGGTTCACCTGGTAGCCCTCGAACGCCGCGAGTTTCTCCTCGCGTCGGTCCTCCTGGCCCATCGAGATCCAGACGTCGGTGTAGACCACGTCCGCGCCCGCGACCGCCTCGTCGGGGTCGTCGACGACCGTCGGTGGATGGCCGAGGTCGGCGGCCTGCGCGAGCACCGCGTCGTCCATCCCGTAGCCGTCGGGCGTGGCGACGGTCAGGTCAAGCCCGACCATCGCGGCGCCGACCACGAGCGACTGGCCGACGTTGTTGCCGTCGCCGACCCACGCCGCTTTTACATCATTGAACCCGCCGTAGGCCTCCCGGATGGTGAGCAGGTCCGCGAGGGTCTGACACGGGTGGGCGTCGTCGGTGAGCCCGTTGATCACCGGCACGTCGGCGTACTCGGCGATCTCCACGAGGTCGGCGTGGTCGAACAGCCGCGCCATCACCGCGTCGACGTACCGCGAGAGCACCCGCGAGGTGTCCGACAGCGGCTCGCCGTGGCCGAGTTGGATGTCCTCGGGCCCGAGGAAGATGGCGTGGCCGCCCAGCTGGGTCATCCCGGTCTCGAACGAGATCCGGGTCCGGGTGGAGGGTTTCTCGAACAGCATCCCCAGGGTGTGGTGGGGGAGCCGGGTCGCGTCCTCGCCGGACTTGATCGCCGCCGCGCGGTCGAGAACCGCCTCCAGTTCGTCGGGCGCGAGGTCGTCGATGTCGAGGAAGTGGTCGGTCGCAAGCATCGTGGATCAGTCGGTCAGCCGCTCGCAGGCGTCGACCAGGACGTCGATCGAGCTGTCGAACTCCGCGAGGTCGAGGTGTTCGTCCGGCGAGTGATCCAGATCGGAGTCGCCGGGGCCGTAGGTCACCATCGGGCAGTCCCACGCCCCCGCGTAGATGTTCATGTCGCTGGTGCCGGTCTTCCGGAGGAGCCGCGGCTCCCCGCCGGCCTCGCGGATCGCGACGCGGAACGCGCGGGCGACCGGCGTGCGCGGGCTGGCCATCACGGGGGGGATCGGGGTCTCCCAGTGGACGCCGCCGCGGGCGAGTTCCCCCTCGGCGACCTCCCGGACGTCGTCGATGGCGTACTTCGGCGGGACGCGGAACTGCACGTCCACGGTCGCCTCGACCGCGAGCCCGTCGTCGGTGGGGCCGCCGTCGAACCGGACCGGCTTGGTGGTCACGGTGTCGAAGACCCCCTCGGAGTCGTCGACCGCGAAGAAGTCCGCGACGCTCGACCACCAGTTCACCGCCGACTGGATCGCGTTGTCGTCGGGTCGCGAGGAGTGGCCGAGCTCGCTCGTCGCGACGTACGTCCCCGAGAGGAACCCCCTGTACCCCAGGGTGATCCCGTCCCACCCCGAGGGCTCGCCGTTGATCACGGCGCCGGGGGCGTCGCGGTCCTCGACGAGGTGCCACGCGCCGTTGGAGCCGGTCTCCTCGCGGACCACGCCCGCGAACGACACCCCGGTCTCGACCGCCGCGGCCGCCATCGCCGCCAGCGGGCCGGTGGCGTCGACGCTGCCCCGCCCCCAGAGCACGCCGTCCTCGATCCGCACGGGCACGTCGCCGGGGACGGTGTCGACGTGGGAGGTCAACAGGACGGCGTCGTCGGCGGGCGCGCGGACGTTCCCCGCGTCGTCGATCCACACCTCCCGGTCGTGGGCCTCGAAGAACGCCGCCAGCCGCTCGGCCGCCGCGGCCTCCTCGCCCGACGGCGACGGGATCGACACCAGGTCCGCGAGCAGCGTCTGGGGCCCGGTCAGCCCCTCGGTCAGCCCGGGCTGGACGTCGAAGGCGTCGTGGTCCGCGAGGAACCCGACGGCGTCGTCGCCGGCGTCGCCCGCGCCGTCGATCTCGTCGGCGTCGAGCTCGGCGCTCATCCCAGGACCTCCACGAACGAGTCGACGAACTGGTCGACGTGCGTCTCGTCGATGGTGAGCGGTGGCAGCAGCCGAACCACCGTCCGGCCCGCGGGTAACGCGAGCACGTCCTCCGTGAGCGCGAGGTTCTTCAGCACCCGGTTGGCGCCGCGTTTCACCTCCACGCCGATCATCAGCCCGACCCCGCGGATCTCCCGGACCGGGAGGTCGTGCTCGTCGACCGCGGTCTCCAGTTCCGCCCGGAGATACTCCCCGACCCGGGCGGCGTTGCCGGGGACGTCCTCCTCGACGATGGTGTCGAGGGTGGCGTTGGCGCCCGCACACACCACCGGCCCCCCGGAGAACGTCGAGCCGTGGTTGCCGCAGTCCTCCGCGATCCAGTCTTTCACGAGCGTCGTCCCCAGCGGCAGGCCGTTCGCGATCCCCTTCGCGGCGGTGAGGATGTCGGGTTCGACCCCCACGCCCTCACAGGCCCACAGCGACCCCGTCCGGCCCACCCCGGTCTGGATCTCGTCGAACACCAGGGCGGCGCCGGCGTCGGCGGTCGCCTCGCGGGCGGTCCGGAGATACTCCACGGAGGCGGGGTGGATCCCACCCTCCCCCTGGACGGGTTCGAGGAAGACCGCGGCGGTCTCCCCGTCGACGGCCGCCGCGAGCGCGTCGCCGTCGCCGTAGGGCACGAACTCGATGCCGCCCGCCAGCGGCTCGAACGGCTTCTTGTACTTGTCCTTCCAGGTCATCGCTAAGGCGCCCATCGTCCGGCCGTGGAACCCCCGGCGGGTGGCGACGATCTTCGAGCGGCCGGTGGCCGACCGCGCGAACTTCATCGCGGCCTCGTTGGCCTCGGTGCCGGAGTTACACAGCCAGACGTTGTCGACGTCGCCGGGGCCCAGCGCCGCCAGCTTCTCGTAGAGGTCGGTCCGGACCCCGACGGGGTACGACGCCTGGACGTAGGTGAGCTGGCCGATCTGGTCGCGGACCGCCTTGGTGACCGCCGGGTGGGAGTGGCCGATCGCGGCCACGGCGTACGACGCCCCGAAGTCCAGATACTCGGTGCCGTCGGCGCCGTAGAGGTACGCCCCCTTGCCGGCCTCGATCTCGATGGGCTTCTCCGAGAAGACGAACCCGCCCGTCATCCCGTCACCTCCGGGTCCTCGTCGGCGTCGCTCGGATCGTCGCCGCCGTCGGCGACCGCGTCCGCGGCGACGTGGGTCCCGCCGCCGTCGAGGGCGGCGGTGAGCGGTGCGTCGGCGTTGGCGCCCGCGACGACGACCGTCGGCGCGCCGGCGTGGAGGGCCTCTTCGGCAGCCATCACTTTCTTACGCATAAACCCGTTCGCTGCCTCCTTTAGCCCGTCGAATTCCGCGGGCGTCGAGACCGACCCGATCAGCGTCGACGGGTCGTCGGGGTCGGCGTACACCCCCTCGACGTCGGTGAGGACGACGAGGGCGGCGCCGAGCGCCCCCGCGACCGCCGCCGCGGCCCGGTCGGCGTCGGCGTTGACCGCGACCCCGTCGTCGGCCAGCATCGGCACGGTCACCACCGGGGTGTAGCCGTCGCCGAGCAGCGTCGAGAGCAGCCCGGCGTTCACGTCGGTGATCTTCCCGGAGTGATCGCCGCGCTTGATCTTCTTTTTCCCGTCCTCGACGATCCGGACCGCCGACTTCCGCGGCCCAGTCAGGAGCCCGCCGTCGACGCCCGACAGCCCCACGGCGTCGACGCCGGCGCCCCGGAGCGCGGTCGTGAGGTCGGTGTTGAGCTTCCCGGGCAACACCATGGAGAACACCTCCATCGTGCGCTCGTCGGTGAACCGGCCGACCACGCCGCCCGGCGTCTCGACGTAGGTTGGCTCCGCCCCCAGCGCTTCCAGGGTGTCGTCGACGGCCGTGGAGCCGCCGTGGACGACCACGACGTCCCGGCCGCTGTCGACCAGCGACGCCACGTCCCCGATCGCCCCCTCGGGGTCGACCGCGCGGGCGCCGCCGATCTTCACGACCACGGGCGGCGACGGGGCCGACCCGCCGTCGGATCGGAGTCGGAGCCGCCGGTCGGCGTCGGGTGACGGTGTCGTGCGGGCGCCGCGTGCGTCGTGTGTGTGGGCTTCACGTGTCATCGTGTGCAGTGGTGTCGCGTCCGCGTGGCCGCAGGTCAGGGGGCGCCGACGGGGTGTAGTCCCGCGAACTCCAGGCCGGCGGTCTCGTCGATCCCGAGGGCGACGTTCGCGGCGTGGACCGCCTGCCCCGCCGACCCCTTCATCATGTTGTCGATCGCGGAAAAGACCACGATCCGGCGGTTCCCGGGGTCGATCTCGAAGCCGACCTCCGCGACGTTGGTGCCGGCGACCGCCTTCGGCTCGGGGTAGCGGTAGACCCCGCCGCCGCCCGCGACCGTCCGCACGAACGGCTCCTCGGCGTAGGCGTCGCGGTAGGCGCTCCAGAGGTCCCCCGTCGAGACCGGCGCCTCGGGGTAGACGTGGCAGGTCGCGCTCGCGCCGCGGGTCATGTCGACCGCGTGGGCGGTGAACGACACCGAGGTGTCGAGGAACGCCTCGATCTCCGCCTCGTGGCGGTGGCCGGTGGGGGCGTACGGGCGGACGATCCCCGAGCGCTCGGGGTGGCTGGAGGCGTCGCCGCCGCCGGCACCACCTTCAGAAGAGCCGACCTTCACGTCGACGACGACCTGCTCGCCGCCCGTCAGCACGTCGGCGTCGAACAGCGGCTTCAACCCGAGGATCGCCGCGGTGGCGTTACACCCACCCGACGCGATCAGGTCGGCGCCGGGGAGGTTCCCGCGGTTGATCTCGGGGAGGGCGTACTCCGACTCCGCGAGGAGGTCGGGCCGGGAGTGGCCGTCGTACCACTCGTCGTACTCGGCTTCGGAGCCGAGCCGGAAGTCCGCCGAGAGGTCGACCACCGTGTCGGCGGCGTCCCGGAACGCGTCGATCCGCTCCATCGAGACGCCGTGAGGGGTCGCCGCGAACAGCACGTCGACGGATTCGAGCTCCGCCGGCGACGTGAACCGCAGCTCCAGCTCCCGGAGGTTGGGGTGGACGTGGCCGACGGTCTTCCGCTCCTTCGACCGGCTGGTGGCCTGCGTAACCGAAAACTCGGGGTGCTGGGAGAGCAGCCGGAGGAGTTCGCCGCCGGTGAACCCCGATCCGCCGACGACCGAGGCGGTGTAGGTGGGGTCGGCGCCGTCGGCGTCGGTCATACGGTCGCCTCCGTGCCGCTCTCGACTTTCGTCTCCAGCCAGTCGACGACCGTCGCCGGCACGTCGACGTCGACGGCGTCGTTCAGGGCTTTGAACTCCACGGTGTGGTTGACCTCGTGGACCGTGTAGTCGGCGTGGGACTCCGTCCCACCAGTCTCCGGGTCGTTCGATCCGGAGACGCCGGTCTCCATCAGGTCGACGCCCAGCAGCCCGCCGCCGACGGCGTCCGACGCCGTAGCGACGAGCTCGCGGACGCGGTCGTCGGGCTCGAACGGCTGCACCTCCGCCCCTTTGGCGGCGTTGGTCAGCCAGTGGTCCGACGAGCGGGTCATCGCCGCGACCGGCTCACCGTCGACCGCGACGACGCGGATGTCGCGGCCGGGCTTCTCCACGAACTCCTGGACGTAGAACACCTTGTGCTGGTAGTGCCCCAGCGTGGCCTTGTGTTCGAGGATGGCCTCCGCGGCCGACCGCGACTCGACTTTCGCCATCAGCCGGCCCCACGACCCCACGACGGGTTTGATCACGCAGGGGTAGCCGAAGCGTTCGATGGTCTCGAGCGCGCTGTCGGTGGTGAACGCCACCTCGGTCGTCGGCGTCGGGACCCCGGCGGCCGCCAGCGCCAGGCTGTTTTTCACCTTGTCGGAACAGACATCCGCCGTGTCGGCGCCGTTGACCACGGGCACGTCGTAGGCGTCCAGAAATCGGGTGACGTAGAGGCTCCGGCTGGTCGCCAGACACCGGTCGACCACGAGGTCGACGCCGTCGAACGATTCGGGCGGGTCGCTCAGGTCGAACTGCTCGTCCCGGACGTCGATCTTCGCCACCTCGTGCCCGCGGTCGCGGAGCTCCGAGAGGAGAAGCTTCTCGTCCCGACGGATCCGGGAGTACAGCAGCCCGACCTTCATCTCACTCGCCCCAGTCCTCTTCGAGCTCCGGGGCCTCCTCCAGCGTCACGGGATCGACGGAGATGACTTCGAGCTCCGCGCCGGTCGCGGGGCTGTCGACGATCTCGCCGACCTCGACGTCGGCCGGGATCTCGATCTCCTCGCCTGTCAGCGGGTCTTCCGCGGTGATCGCGTCTGCCATACCTCGCAGTCGGCGTGGCGGAGACTTAAATCCATCGAAAGTATCGGATCGCTTAACTGAGCAGCAGTGGAACTAACGGCGTATACCGGTCGAACGATCGGCCCGCGTGAAACCTATGTCTGATTTCGTATGTTATCGGCCCCCGACGGGGCTCGTCGCCGCCGGCGGTCAGACATACCCCGACACCTCCCGTTCCAACGCGTCGGCGGCGTCGGCGAGGGCGTCCCGACGGTCCGAGAGCGCCGCGGTGTCGGCGTCCACGTCGGCTGCCGCCGACTTCACCTCCGCCGCCACCGTCCCGGGCGCCGGCCCGCCGGCGGAGTCCCGGCTCGCGACGCTCTCGCGGGGGTCGAGAAGCGCCTCGACCCGGTCGCGGGGGACGTACTCGAACAGCGACGCCCCCAGCACGTCGGCGGCGACCGAGTCGAGGGTGTCGACGTCGGGCGTGCCGTCGTCGGCCCGCTCGGCGGCCGCCGCGAGCACCTCGTGGGCGGTCCGGAACGGCACCCCAGCCATCGCCAAGGCGTCGGCCACGCCGGTCGCGGTCGCAAAGCCCTCGCCGGCGGCGGCTGCCAGGGTCTCGACGGGCCACGACGCCGACCCGACCGCGCCCGCGGCGACCGCGGTCGCCTCCGCCACCGCGTCGACCGTCTCCCACGCGTGGGGGGTCGCACGCTGGAGGTCACGGTTGTACGCCCGCGGCAGCCCCTTCAGCGTGGTCAGGAGGCCGGTGAGCCCGCCGACCGCGTCGCCGGCGACCGCCCGGACCAGCTCCAGGGAGTCGGGGTTGACCTTCTGGGGCATGATCGAGGAGGTGGAGGCGTAGGCGTCGTCGAGGTCGACGTACCCCTTGTTGGCGAAGACCACGAGATCCTCCGCCAGCCCCGAGACCGTGACCGCGTGGATCGCGAGCGCCGCGGTCGCCTCCGCGAGGAAGTCCCGGCCCGCGGCGGCGTCCGTCGAGTTCCCGACCACGCCGTCGAACCCCAGCAACTCCGCGGTGCGGTCGCGGTCGACGTCGAACGGCGTGCCCGCAAAGGCCGCCGCCCCCAACGGCGACCGGTTGGTGCGGTCGTAGGCGTCGAGCAGGCGGGCGGTGTCGCGGGCGACCGCCGACTCGTAGGAGAGGAGGTAGTGTGCGACCGTGGTCGGCTGGGCGGGCTGGAGGTGGGTGTAGCCGGGCATCACGGTGTCGACGTGGTCGGCGGCCGTTTCGAGAAGCGCCTCCCGGAGCGCGACCGTGGCCTCGGCGGCGTCTTGCAGGTCCGCCCGCAGCCGGTGGCGGATGCACGCCGCGACCTCGTCGTTCCGGCTCCGGGCGGTGTGCATCCGTCCGCCGTCGGGGCCGACGCGGTCGACCACCGCGGTCTCGATCGCCTCGTGGACGTCCTCGCCGTCCGGCAGGGCGCCGTGGCCCGCGGCCTCGACCGCGTCGAGCGCCGAGATGATCTCGCCGGCGACGTCGTCGCCGAGGATCCCCTGCTCGGCCAGCATCACGACGTGGGCGCGGTCGACCGCGAGGTCCGCGTCGAAGATCCGCTCGTCGGCCGCCAGACTCGACAGGAACCCGCGGGCGGGGCCGCCGCTGAAGCGGTCCCGGCGGACCACCGACTCCGCGTCCCCGCCCGCGCCGTCACCCGACGGTGCCTCCTCGCCCGGCATCGGTCACTCCCAGTCGCCCTCGTCGTCGGCGCGCTCGTCGAGGCCGTCGGCGGCGGCGTTCGCGAGCCGCGACTGGAACCCGTGGTACTTCGCGACCCCCGTGGCGTCCTGCTGGGTGATCCCGCCCACGTCCTCGGTGTTGAACGACGCGGCGTCCTCGGAGTACGCCGCGTACGCCGACTCCCGGGCGACCGGGCGGGCGCGCCCGCCCTCGAACTTGATCGTCACCGTCCCGGTGACCCGGGCCTGGGTTGCGGCGACGAACCCCTCCAGGGCGTCCATCAGCGGGTGGTCGACGAGCCCCTCGTACCCCTTCTGGGCCCACTCGTCGTCGACGCGCCGCTTGAAGTCGCGTTCGTCCTTCGTGAGGACCAGCCCCTCGAGCGCCTCGTGGGCGGCGAGCAACGTCGTCGCCGCCGGGTGTTCGTAGTTCTCGCGGACCTTCAGCCCGAGCATCCGGTCTTCCATCATGTCGGTGCGTCCGACGCCGTGGGCGCCGGCGCGGTCGTTGAGCGTCCGGGTGAGTTCGACGGGGTCGAGCTCCTCGCCGTCCAGGGCGACGGGGTAGCCGTTCTCGAAAGTGATCTCCACGAGTTCCGTCTCCGTGGCGGTCGCCGGGTCGGCGGTCCACTCGTAGATCTCCTCGCCGGGGACGTGGCCGGGATCCTCCAGGTCGCCGCCCTCGACCGACCGGCTCCAGAGGTTGGTGTCGATCGACCACACGCCGTCGTTGCCCGACTGCACCGGGAGGTCGTGTTCGGCGGCGTACTCCATCTCCCACTCGCGGGTGAGTTCCAGTTCGCGGACGGGCGCGACCACGTCGAGGTCCGACCCGCGCCAGACCGCCTCGAACCGGAGCTGGTCGTTGCCCTTCCCGGTACACCCGTGAGCGAGGGCGTCACACCCCTCCTCGATCGCCACCTCGAGGATCGCCTCGGCGATCACCGGCCGCGCGAGCGCGGTCCCCAGCGGGTAGCCCTGGTAGGTCGCGTTCGCCCGGACCGACTCGAAACACAACTCGGCGAACTCGTCTTTGGCGTCGACGACGTGGAGGTCGAGCCCGTGGGCGTCGGCGGTCTCTCTGGCCTCCGCGAACTCGGATTCGGGCTGTCCCACGTCGACGGTCACGCCGACGACCTCGTCGTACCCGTACTCCTCCTGCAGGAGCGACACGCACACCGTCGTGTCCAACCCGCCGGAGAAAGCGAGCGCCACGCTTGTCATATACCTGCGTTTCGGACGCTCTCCCGTATAAATTACACGGTTTAAGCGGGAGAAAATAACTCGGAGAGATGCCTATAGGGACGGCTTGACGGTCGGTCGGGACGTCGGAGAGGGAATAGAGAAGGGCCTACGCGGCCCGTCGTCGGGGTCGGACGGCGGCGACGCGGTCGCGGGGTGTCGGGCCACACGGGCCGGCGGCTCCGGGAACGACGCGAACGCACGTCGACGGGAGCTGTGTCATCAAACACAACCTCACACGTGGCCCACTAAACGGTTTCGAGACGGCGCGGTCACCGACGCGCGGGACCGATCCGGGCGAGCACGCGTTCGACCGCCGTCGAGCGCTGCATCAACACCGTCCCCAGCACGCTCATCACGAGCACGTATCCCACCGCGAGCGCGGGGATCGTCTCCCGCATCACCGTCGTCGACCCGCCGGCCGCCAGGGCGGCGATCACGAGCGAGAACTCCCCGCGCGGCACCAACCCGAGGCCGACCCGGACCGACCGGCGCGCCGAGAGGTCGTAGACGCGCCCGCCCAGGTAGCCCGACAGGAGCTTCGCGGGGGTGGTGAGCACGACCGCCGCCGCCAGCGGGAGGGCGACCCCCGCCAGCAGCCGCGGGTCGGTGCCGACGCCGATCCAGAGGAAGAACACCGCGGCGAAGGCGTCGCGAACGGGGGTGAGCAGCCGCTCGATCCGCTCGCGGTGGCCGCTGGTGGCGAACCCCATCCCGACGAAAAAGGCGGCGACGGCCTCGCTCACGCCGAGCGACAGCGCGACGCCCGCGACCGGGACGACCACCCCGAGGGTGCGGAGGACGAACGACTCTGTGTCGGACACGTCGAGCAGCCGGGTGAACGCGCCCGTGCCGTACTGGACGGCGACGAGGAGCGCCCCCAGGAACGCGAACGCGACCGCCAGCGACCCGCCCAGCGCGGCGACGTCCCCCCCACCGGTCACCAGCGAGGTGACGACCGCGAGATACACCGCGATGAACAGGTCCTCGAACACCAGCGTCCCCAGGATGGGGTCGGCCTCGGCGTCGGCGATCCACCCCAGGTCGATGAGCGTCTTCGTGATGATCGCCGACGACGAGATGTAGACGATCCCGCCGAGCAGCAGCGCCTCGACCGGCGACCACCCCAGCGCGAGCCCGATCACGATCCCGAGCGGCAGGTTCACCCCCACGTCGATCACGCCCGCGCGGGTCACCTTCGACCGGGCCGAAAGCAGCCGGTCGAGGCTGAACTCCAACCCGAGGAAGAACAGCAGCAGCACGATCCCCACCTCCGCGAGCACGGTCAGGAGCTCGCCGTCCGACACCGCGGGGAGCCCGGCCCGGCCGGCGACGAACGGGCCGGCGAGCATCCCGCCGACGACGTACAGCGGGATGACCGAGAGGCCGATCCGGAGCGCGACCGCGCCCGCGACCGCGCAGACCAGAAACGCCTGGCCGAGTTCGAGCAGCCCGGCCGCCATTACTCGCCCGTCGCCCGGGATACGAACGCCTCACAGTCCGCGCGGGAGCCGACCACGACGAGCGTGTCGCCGGGCTCGACGGTCGTCCCGCCGCCCGGCGTGGGGATGACCCCGTCGCCGCGCTCGATGGCGACGACCGACGCCCCCGTCTCCGCACGGAGGTCGGCGTCGCCGAGCGTCCGCCCCGCGAGCGGCGACCCCGCGTCGATCTCGACCCACTCGAGCAGCGTGTCGCCGCCGAGGAGCGTCTCGACGTCCCCCGAGCGGACCGGCTGGAAGTACGCGCCCTCGAGGATCGTCCCGACCTGCCGCGCCAGCCCGTCGGGCAGCTCGAAGAGCTTCTCCGAGTCGGAGTCCGCCGTCTCGCGACGGAAGACCTCCCGTCGGCCGTCGTTGTGCGTCACGATCACGAGCCGGGAGCCGTCCCCGAGTTCGATCTCGTGTTTCTTACCCACGCCGGGAAGGTCGCTCTCGTAGACGGTCACGGCGGTGGCTTCGGCACCTGCGTACAAAAGCCGTGCCCCGATCACGCCACCACGGGCACGGCGCCCGCCGCGGCCACCACGGCTCCCCCGGCGACCGCGGCCGCCGGCGGGATCGAGGCGTTGTCGTCGATCACGTACCCCGCGATCACCGGCGTGAGCCCGTCGGCGACGGTCGCCGCCGCCGCCGCCGCCGCCGACGCCCCGAGCCCGACGACCGTCCCCACGGCCGGGACCAGAAACGGTGCCGACACTCCGAGACAGACCAGGAACATCGCCGCGAGCGTGCGCGGCCGCTTGGGCTCGCCCGCCTCCCGGCTCCCCGACAGCAGCCCCGAGACGGGGTCGCCGATCGTGAGCATGAGCGTCGCGGGGACCGCGACGTACGGCGCGAACACCAGCACCACCGCGGTGATGCTGAACATGTACAGCCCGTAGCCCGCCAGGTTCTCCTGCTCGTAGGGGCGGGTGAGCCGGTCGTAGATCGCCCACTCCACGCCGACCACGAGCCGGACGAACTCTAAGGCGGCCGCGACCGCCGAACACGCGAGCATCACGATCCCGAACTCCCGCCAGGTCACGAGGTCGAGGACGTACAGAAGCGGCAGCCCGGTACCGGAGGCGTGGACGAGCCGGCGTTCGAACTCGTCGGGGAGCGTGGCGGGGGCCACCGCTACGAGTCCGGCGCCGCGTCGGTCGCGACGGCGTCGTACGCCGCGACCAGCCCGTCGAACGAGGTGTCGCCGTCCATCACCGCGGCGAGTTCGGTCGACAGCGACTCCGCGGGAAGCCGGACCTGCCGGGCGGAGTCCCGTTCCCGGACCGTCACTGAATCGGGGCCGTCGCCCTCCAGCCCGTCGCGGTCGACGGTGACACAGAACGGCGTCCCGACCTCGTCCTGCCGGCGGTACCGCCGGCCGATGCTGCCGGAGTCGTCGTAGGTGACGCTGAACCCCGCCCGGCGGAGATCGTCGACGATCGCCTCCGCGCGGTCGACGAGTTCGGGCACGTTCGACACCAGCGGGAACACCCCCACGTCGGTGGGGGCGACCGTCGGCGACAGCGAGAGGTAGGTCCGGGTCTCGTCGTCGACCTCGTCCTCGCGGTAGGCGTGGACGAGCAGCGTGTACACCGTGCGGTCGACGCCGAAGGAGGGCTCGATCACGTGCGGGGTGATGTGCTCGCCGTTGACCGTGCGTTCCTCGATCCGGAAGTTCGCCACGTCGCTCGCGACCGTCCGGGTCTCGCCGCCGACGGTGACCTGCACCGTGTCGCCGTCGAACGCCGCGGGGTCGCGGTCGGCGAGCTCCTCCAGCGCGGAGGCGACGTCGGCCGCCGCGCTCCCGAACTCGGGGCCGAGCACGCTCATGTCCGGGTCGGCGACCGCGCGTTCGACCGTCCGCGGCTCGTCGAACTCCCGGAAGATGGTGAAGTCGTCGTCGCCGTGTTCGGCGTGTTTCGAGAGGTCGTAGTCCCCCCGGTACGCGAACCCCGCGATCTCGATCCAGTCGCCGTCGACCTCGCTTTCGGCGTCCCAGCAGTCGGCGGCGTAGTGGGCGCGCTCCCCGGGGAGGTGCTGGCGGAACCGGAACCGGTCCGTGTCGACGCCGAGGGCCTCGTACCACTCCTGGGCGATCCCCACGAAGTAGCCGATCCAGGGGTCACCGATGATGCCCGCCTCGACCGCCTCGCCGACCGTCGTCTCGACGTACGCGCCGTCGTCGGCGTCCTGTTCGGCCGCAGGGTAGAGCCTGACGGCCACGTCGGCCACGCGGTCGAGGTCGGGGGCGTCGCGTTCGGGGTCGACGAACTGCTCCAGTTCGGCCTGGGTGAACTCCCGGGTGCGGACGATGCTCTTCCGCGGGGAGATTTCGTTCCGGTAGGCGCGGCCGATCTGCGTCACGCCGAACGGCAGGCTGTTCCGGGCGTACTCCTTGATCCGCGGGAACTCCACGAAGATCCCCTGGGCGGTCTCGGGTCGGAGGTAGCCCGGGGTCGACGACCCGGGGCCGATGTTGGTCTCGAACATCAGGTTGAACTGCGTCACCGCCTCCCCCGCGAGGTCGCCGCCGCAGGTCGGACACCGGATGTCGTGGTCGGCGAGCAGCGACTCCACCTCCGCGACCGGCAGCGACTCGGCGTCCTCGATCCCGGTGTCGTCCTCGAGCAGGTGGTCCGCACGATGTGACTCCCCGCAGTCGGGGCACTCCACGAGCATGTCGTCGAAGCCGTCGAGGTGACCCGACGCCTCGAAGACGGGCTCGGGCATGATCGTGGGCGCCTCGATCTCGAAGTTGCCCTCCCGGACGGTGAACCGGTCGCGCCACGCTTCCTCGACGTTGGATTTCAGCGCCGCGCCCTGCGGACCGAAGGTGTAGAACCCCGCCGCGCCGCCGTACGCCCCGCTGGCGCCGAAGAAGTAGCCGCGGCGCTTCGCGAGTTCCGCGAGGCGGTCGCCCTCGCTCGGCCCGCTCATCACACCGCCTCCACGAGATCGACGTCGCGGACGATCCCGACGAGTTCGTCGCCGGCGACCAGCGGGACCTGCTCGATGTCCTTCGTGATCATCGTCTGGGCGACCTCCATCGCGGGCTTCGTCCGCGGGACGGTGGTGATCTCGGTGGACATGAACCGCGAGACGGGTTCGGCGGGGATCTCGACGTTCCGGGTGGGGATGTACCGCTTGCCGACCGCCTTGATCCCCTCCCACATCCAGTCGTCGTCCTGGCCGGCCACGGAGTCGCCGGTGTCGTCCTCGCCCTCGACGACCCGGGCGACGTCGATGATGTCGACCTCGGTCAGGACGCCCGCCATCGACCCCTGGTCGTCGAGACAGATGGTGTACGGCACGTTCGCGTAGTAGATCTCCCGTTCGGCGACCGGCAGCGGCGTCTCGACGTAGGTGGTGTTCACGTCGCGGGTGGCGATCTCGCCGGCGGCGACGTCGACGGCGACCTCCCCGCGGGCGATGGTCCGGATCACGTCGGTGACGGTAATGATCCCGTCGAGCCGGTCGTCGACCACCGGAACCCGGCGGACGCCGGCCTCGACCATCAGCCGCGCCGCCGCCTCGACGGTGGCGTCGGCCGAGACCGTCGGCACCTCGCGCATGAGCACCGCGAGCTGGTCCTCGTCGGGGCGCTCGATCAGCTCCTGGCGGGAGACCAGCCCGCGGTACGCCTCGCCGGAGCCGTCGTCGGTCGGCTTGACCACCGGAACCGAGGAGAACCCGCGCTCCTGGAGGTACTCCAGGACGTCGTCGCGGGTCCCCGGGAGTTCGACGGTGACCAGCTCCTCGCGGGGCGTCATCGCGTCGGCAACGTTCATACCCGCCATACTCCGCCACACCTCTTGTACCCTTTGAAGCCCTCAGGCGGCCGGTCGACGACCGCACGGCGGCGGGCGAGGCGGCGGCATCGACCGCCGGTCGCCGCGATCACTCCGGAACGGGTGGAACGCCGGTCACGTCGAACCGCGCGCCGCCGCCGTCGGCCGCGCTCGCCCGGATCGACCACCCGTGGGCGTCGACGATCCGCCGCACGATCGACAACCCCAGCCCGGTGCCGTCGTCGGCGGTGTACCCGCGGTCGAACACCGACTCGCGCTGGTCCGGCGGGATGCCCGGGCCGTCGTCGACCACCCGGAAGCCGTCGTCTCCGGCCCCGACCCGGACCGTGACGTCGGCGCCGCCGTGTTCGACGCTGTTCCGGAAGAGGTTCTCGAACGCCTCCTGGAGCCGATCGGGGTCGGCCTCGACCCGCCCGAGGCCGTCGCCGACACGGAGCGTGGCTTCGGGGGCGTCGACGGCGTCCCACGCCCGCTCGGCCACCAGGCCCAGCCGGACGGGCCGGGTCTCGCCGATGTCCTCGCCCGCCCGGGCCAGCGTGAGCATGCGGTCGATGAGCACCTCCATCCGGCTCGCGGCGCGGGTCGCCCGGTCGACGTGGGCGGAGTCGACCTCGGTCGCGGCGAGTTCGAGCGAGCCCGTCACCACGTTGAGCGGGTTCCGGAGGTCGTGGGACACCACGCTCGCGAACGCCTCCAGCCGCTCGTTTTGCTCCGCCAGGGTCCGTTCGCGCCGGACCCGCGCCACCGAGTGGGTCACGATGTCGGCGGCGGTGCGGAGCGTCGCCACCTCCCGGTCGCCCCACGCCCGGTCGGCGTCGGGGACGTCGAAGCCGACGAACCCCACGAGCGACCACCCGTCGACCATCGGCAGGAGCACCGCCGACCCGGCGTCGTCGGTCCGGAGGAACTCCCGGGTCGCCGCGGCGTCGGCGTCGGCGTCGGAGACCGTTAGATTCTCGAACGATTCGAGCCGCTCGCGGAGGTGGTCGTGGTCGTCGAAGTCGACGCGTCGGACGCTCCGCGGGTCGACGCCGTCGGCGGTCCACTCGGTTTCGAGCGCGAACGTCTGCCCGCGCTGCCGGAAGACGTACCCGCGGTCGGCGC
>CAZIQT010000041.1:0-16073 GCA_964541645.1 uncultured Halobellus sp.
CGTCGGCGGTGGCGAGCGTGAGCCCCCGGTTGTCCGGAATCCGGAGGTCCCGTTGGTGCCAGAAGAGGTTCACACCACATCCTGGGGCGCGGCAGGTATGAGTGGTACGGCCGCCGCCCGCGAGGGGCGCGGGACCGCCGCGATCAGGAGGTGAGGTCGACCGCCGACGGGGTGACCTCGTCGACCTCCTCGACGACCGCCTCGCCGTGTTTCGTGGTCAGCCCGATCGTGAGCGCGAGCCCGTAGAGCGCGACCAGGAACCAGCCGTAGGCCACGATCGTTCGTCCCACGATCCCGAGGTCGACCACGACCCACTCGACGGTGAGGAAGCTCCAGGCCGCGATCGCGACGACGTAGAGTCCGAGGAACTGCCCGCCGAAGACGTGGTCACGGAACCGCCGGACCCGCTCGCGGTTCGTCCCCGTCTCGAACAGCCGGTACTCGTCGGAGACCCGGGTGAGCGCCAGCGCGACGCCGACGATCGCCCCGAACGCGGCGACGACGAACCACCCGGTGCCCACGGCCGACGCCGTCATGCCGATGTCGGTCACGAGCCACACCCCCGACCACGCCGCCCACAGCACCAGGGCGGCGGCGTACAGGCGGTACGCTTGGCGTACGAAGTGCGCGTATGCCATACGGATTACACGTCTGTATATATACTAATAGCTTGTTCCGATGCGAACGGCGTCACTCGATCGAGCGCTCGGCGCGCTCGGCTCTGAGGAGCCGCGGAAGCGCGGTGTTGGCGAACGTCAGCCCGACCACGAGGAGGATCGGCGCGAAGAACAGCCCGTAGAACCCGAGCACCACCGGGCCGACGATGTACGCCAGCATCAACAGCCCGACGTGGGTCTCCTCGCCCGACAGCAACGGCCTGAGCACTAGATCCGGGACCGTGTCGACGATCACGATCGCGACGAACAGGAACCCCCCGATCCACGCGAGCCCCGTCGGGCTCCCCCCGAGCAGGATGGGCAGGGCGGCGACGACCGCGAGCGGGAGGTAGACGATCTTCATGCCCACAACCGGGATCAGGCTGGCGACGCCGGTGAGCGCGCCGGCGAGGGCGGGGTACGGAACCTCCGCGGGCGCGGGCGCGAGAACGTTGTACCCGCTGAACGCCCCGATGGCGATGAGCGAGATCGCGAGCACGTTCAGGAGGTTGCCGAACAGCACGGCTTCGAGCTCGGCGTCGACGGCCTCGAGATACTCCCGGACGATCGCGTCGTCGTCGAACCGGACCAGCCACTCGTTGATCCGGTGGCCGTCGATCAAGAGGTAGTAGGTCACGATCAGAGTGACGAACAGGTTCAGGAAGAACTGCGATACCAGCGAGGTCAGGAAGGTGGCGTGTTCGGTGGCGAACGCCACGAAGGGGTCGAGGTCGCCGGACCGGTAGGCGTCGTAGAGCCCCTGGATCGAGAACTCCGGCAGCGAGCTGACGCCGCCGAACCACTCGACGTTCCGCGCGGCCACGTCCACGAGGGCGTACTGCTCGACGAACTGCCGCGCCTCGACGGCCAGCAGCACCGTAGCGTAGCTCACGAGCAGGACCAGCGGGAGCGCCAGCGACCCCACAGCGATGACGGCGCGGACGTTTGCGGGGATCCGGCGGCCGAGCACGGGGAGCCGAGCCCGGCCGAGCAGCCGGTGGTACCGCCGGGTCGAGTAGTAGAGGAACACCGCGATCGTCAGGGGGGCGATGAACTCGACGGCGAGGACCGCGATGACGACGGAGACCGAGAGCCCGAAGACGGCGACGGCGAACCGTTTCGCGTTCATACGTATTCGGGCTCCCCTTTCGATAATAATCGTTTCCCTGTCAGGTCGGGGGGGGGGCGTCGGCGCTCCGGGTCGGCCGGGGCGTCAGGTCGAAGCCGTCGGCCGCCGTACGGTGGGGTATGCCGATCTCCGATGGGCCGGGTTCCGACCCGCCGAAGCCGACGTACGTCGACGCCGACGCGACGTTCGGCGGTGACCGGACCTACCGGTACCGGCTGTCGCGGACGTGGGAGCCGTCGGGGCCGACCGCGGCGTTCGTGCTGTGTAACCCGAGTACCGCCGACGCCACGGCCGACGACCGGACCGTCACGCGGTGCGTGAAGTACGCCGCGGGGATGGGGTTCGGCCGGTTGGAGATGGTGAACCTCTTTGCGCTACGGACCCCCGACCCGGCCGACCTCGATTCCCACCCCACGCCGGTGGGGCCGGAGAACGACGCCCACGTCGCGGCCGTGGTGGGGGCGGCCGACAGGACGATCGTCGGGTGGGGCAACGCCGGCGCGAAGCGGGGGCGGGGGCGGTCGGTCGCCGCCGGTCTCGACGCGGACCTCTACGCCATCGGGACCACGGCGGCGGGGCACCCGCGACACCCCAGCCGGACGCCGTACGACGTCACGGTCGAACGGTTCGGCTACGACACCCGGGAGTGACCCCCGCCGCGGCCGCTCGAACCGGTGAACGCGACGCTGCAGGTCTCACACGCCGGTCCCGCCGGCGGGTCGCGGGGGCGGTGTGGCCGCAGCAGCCCGCCGGGTTCTCCCCGACGGCGCGGTCGCTGCGGGCGGGCAGACGTCGAGGCACGCGGCGCGTCGGCGACGACCGGCGGTTGGTGTCGCGGCGGGCCGCAGTCGCGCGGGTTCCGACATCCGTACGCGAGTTGTCAGGCCGCGTGTCGGCCGTCCGACCCGAAGTAGTTTCGCAGAGTCGAACGACACGGGTTCTACGCCCGCCGCCGGCGTCGCGGGTAGAATACGTTGAAGTGGATTCAAACCCGCTCGGACGCCGTTCGAAGACTCCGCGGCTGCGGCCCGAGTTTCGCAAAGTCGAACGCCGTGTCGCACACACGGATGTACCTCTCGGGTTCGAACGGTTGCTCCGCCCCAGCAGCCGACGAACGCGGGTGATGTCGGCCGACAGTCGCGTTCACGCGGTTCGGGTCGACCGAACTCGGGGTCTGGACCGAAAGTCCGGTGTTCGACTGGTCCGAATTCGAACACGTCGAGGGATGAATAGATCCGTTCGTCGGTTCGTCTATTGTGCTATATATTGTCACTATATTTTGGGTCTCCCGGCGTCCCGACTCAACCGGGTTTGAACGGGTTCTCCCATCCGTTTTCTTCTGTCGGGGTGGCCGGGGATTCCTCGGTCGAGTCAGTATATATAGAAATTCCAAACTATTATGTAGGTAAGCACCAACAAGTCTCGCGTGGGAATGAACTCAGCAAACCGACGCAGATTCATCAAAGGGGCCGGTGCGGCGACCGTCGCGGGACTCGCTGGCTGTTCGGGGCAGGGCGGCGACGGCGGCTCCGGCGGTGACAGCGACTCCGGCGGCGACGGCGACTCCGGAGAGTCGACGACGATGGGGTCCGGCGGCGGAAGCGACGTCACCATCACGTTCACACACGCGATGGGCGGCGCGCTCGCCCAGCGGATCGACGACATCGTCGCGGACTTCGAGGAGCAAAGCGACGGGATCACCGTCGAGACCACCTCCCGGAACAGCTACCGGGACAACCTCAACGCCACGACCTCGGCGGTCAGCTCCGGCAACCCGCCGGCGCTGTCGCAGATCTTCGAGATCGGGACCCAGCTGGCGCTCGACAGCGGGGCGTTCGTCCCCGTCGAGGACATCATCCCGAGCGGCCAGGTCGACTTCGACAACTTCCTCGACCCGGTGCTCGACTTCTACCGGATCGACGGGAAGCTGAACTCGATGCCGTTCAACTCGAGTAACGCGATCATGATGTACAACCGGGACGCCTTCGCGGAGGCGGGGCTCGACCCCGACTCCCCGCCGACGACCTACCAGGGCGTCACCGAGGCCGCGAACACGCTCACCAGCGAGACGGACATCGAGAAGGGGATCACGTTCCCGAACCACTCGTGGTTCGTCGAGGGGTGGATGGCCCAGCAGAACACCACCCTCGTGAACAACGACAACGGCCGATCGGGTCGGGCGACCGAATCCAACCTCGATTCCGACGCCGCCCAGAACATCTTCGAGTGGTGGACTGACCTCTACAGCCAGGACCAGTACCTGAACCCCGGGATCGAGGCGTGGGGCGAGGCCCAGCAGGCGTTCCTCACCCAGCAGACCGGGATGATCATCTACTCCACGTCGAGTATCGCGCCGATGAAGCAGGGCGCGGCGGACAACGGCTTCGAGCTCGACACCGCGTACCTGCCCGCCCCGGGCGGCGACCGCACCGGCCTCCCGATCGGCGGGGCGTCGCTGTGGGTCCCGCGCGGGCTGTCGGACGCCCAGCAGCAGGCGGCCGGCGAACTCCTGGTCTACCTGACCCAGCCCGAGCAGCAGGCGTCGTGGCACCGCGGGACGGGCTACTTCCCGGTCCGTGAGGAGTCCATCACCCAACTCGAGGACGACGGGTTCTACGAGGAGAACCCCTCGTTCCGGACCGCGATCGACCAGCTCAACGAGACCGAGAGCACCGCCGCGACGAGCGGCGCCCTGATGGGGCCGTTCCCCGAGGTCCGGACCATCATCGAGGAGGGATACGTCAGCATGATCCAAAACGAGGGCACCGACGTCGCGAGCGCGCTCTCGTCGGTTAAAAGCGACGTGGACAGCGCGATCCAGAGCTACAACGAGCGGGTCTCGTAATCCACGCTCCGGGCGTCGAGAACCACAGAACCCACTCTTTCACCGATCGTAATGCCGGAATTCACCAAACCGTTCGACTCGACGTGGCAGGCGCTGACACTGTTACTGCCGACGTTCGTCGTCCTGATCGCGTTCCTCTACTACCCCGGACTGGAGACCTTCCGGTTGAGCCTCCAGCAGACGATCCTGCTGGGAACCCGGAAGACCTTCGTGGGGCTCGAGAACTACCGGACCCTCGCGACGTCGGCGGCGTATCACAAGAGCTTCGCCATCTCCGTGGCGTTCGCCGCGGTGGTCGTCGTCGGCACGCTCGCGCTGTCGCTGTTCGTCTCCTACCTGCTGTTCCAGGTCGACGTCGGCTCCTCGACGTACCTGATCGCCGCGATCTGGCCGTACGCGCTGCCGACCGCGGTGGCGGCGT
Source organism: uncultured Halobellus sp. (assembly GCA_964541645.1). GTDB lineage: Archaea > Halobacteriota > Halobacteria > Halobacteriales > Haloferacaceae > Haloquadratum. The sequence goes on from CAZIQT010000041.1 coordinate 5,052, forward strand.
CGGTGCTTTTGTTCCTGCTGCATCCCTCGCTGGGGATCATCACCCACTACCTGGAGCTGTTGACCGGAACGTCGCTGGACTGGTTCACGAACGGACCGCAGGCGTTCCTGATCGTGGCGGTCGTCGCCATCTGGAAGCAGTTGGGGTACAACATCATCTTCATGGTGGCCGCGCTGAACAACATCCCCGGCACCCTGACCGAGTCGGCGAAGCTCGACGGGGTCGGCCACCTGAAGATGCTCTACAAGGTGTACGTGCCGCTGATGTCGCCGACGCTGGTGTTCCTGGTGATCATGGACACCATCTACGCGTTCTTCGCGACGTTCCCGCTGGTCGACCTGATGACCAGCGGCGGCCCGAACGGCGCGACGAACTTCCTGATCTTCAAGCTGTACCGCGACGCCTTCGAGTTCAGCAACCTCGGGCTGGCCTCGGCGGAGTCGGTCGTGCTGTTCGCGGTCGTCGCAATACTCATGTACGTCCAGTTACGCATCTCGGAGGGTTACGCCCACTATGGCGGGTAGGACGATCGAACACACGCGCTCGCTCGGGAGGGACGCGTAGATGGCGACCCGAACCAACCCCGAGTCCGCGCTGGCGGGGCTCCTGCCCGAGGGCGTCGACGCCGAGCGGGTGTTCATCCACGGGGGGCTGATCCTTTCGATCCTCCTCATGGGGCTGCCGCTGATCCTGGCGCTGATCATGAGTACCCAGACAACCACCGAGGTCTACCAGGTCACCAACGTCGGGATCGGCAGCGAGGGGCTGTCGAACTACGGGACCGCGCTGAACCAGTTCGACTTCGGCCAGTACATCGTCAACTCGATCGTGATGTCGGTGATCATCGTGGTCGGGAAGGTCGTGCTGTCGCTGTTTGCGGCGCTGGCGCTGGTCTACTACAAACTGCCCTACGAGCGGGGGATCTTCATGTTCATCCTGCTCACGCTCCTGCTCCCGGTCCCGGTCCGGATCGTGCCGCTGTTCGACCTGATGGCGCGGCTGGGGTGGGGGAACACCCTCATGGCGATCACCGGGCCGTACATCGCGAGCGCGACCGCGGTGTTCCTGTTCAGGCAGCATTTCATGTCGATCCCGGCGTCGCTGGTGGAGAACGCCCACCTCGACGGCGTGGGGCCGCTGACGTTCCTGTGGGAGGTCCTGATCCCGATGTCGAAGGGGATGATCGCGGGCGTGTCGGTGATCACGTTCATCTACTCGTGGAACCAGTACCTCTGGCCGCTGATCATCATGAGCGACCAGAGCCAACAGGTCGTCCAGGTCGGGCTGCGGTTCCTCCAGGCGGCCTCGCAGTCGGGGCTCACCCAGTGGGGCCTGATCATGGCCGGCGCCATCATCGCGCTGCTGCCGCCGCTTGCGGTGCTCATCGTCGCCCACCGGCCGCTGCTCGAGACGCTGGCGATCCAACAGAAGTGATTCGAGATGTCAGACATAGCAATTGACGGACTCACAAAGGAGTTCGACGACGTAACGGCAGTCGACGGCATCGACCTCGACGTCGAGAGCGGGGAGTTCCTCGTTCTCGTCGGCCCCTCGGGATGCGGGAAATCCACCACGCTCCGCATGATCGCGGGGCTGGAGTCGATCACGAGCGGCGAGCTCCGGATCGGCGACCGCCGGGTCAACGACCTGCCGCCGAAGGAGCGGAGCATCGCGATGGTGTTCCAGAACTACGCGCTGTACCCGCACATGACCGGCGCGGAGAACATGAAGTTCGGCATGAAGTCGGTGTCGGACTACACCGACGACGAGATCGACGAACGGGTCGAGGAGGCCGCGGAGATCCTCGACATCCCGGAGTTGCTCGATCGGCGCCCCCGGGAGCTGTCGGGCGGGGAGCGCCAGCGGGTCGCGATCGGGCGGGCGCTGGTGCGGGAGCCCGAGGTGTTCCTGCTCGACGAGCCGCTCAGCAACCTCGACGCGAAGCTCCGGGTCCAGATGCGGGCGGAGCTGCTCCAGCTCCACCAGGAGCTCGACGCCACTACCCTCTACGTGACCCACGATCAGACCGAAGCCATGACTCTGGGCGACCGGGTGGCGGTGTTGAACGACGGCCACATCGAGCAGGTCGACCCCCCGCAGGTGCTCTACGACTACCCCGAGACCCGGTTCGTCGCGGAGTTCATCGGCAGCCCCGCGATGAACGTCATCCCGGTCGATCTGGAGTGGGAGGGCGACGCCGTGCGGGCGGTTCACGAGGCGCTCGAGCTGTCGCTGCCGAACCCCGAGCGGTTCACCGGCCGGCCGCCGTCGGCAGTCTTCGGCGTGCGCCCCGAGGACGTGTCGCTGGCCGAGAACGCCCCGCCGGGCGCACAGACCTTCGAGGCGGAGGTGTCGGTCACCGAGCCGCTGGGGGAGTCGCTGCTGATCCACTGTCGCGTCGGCGACGACGAACTCCACGTCAAAGCGGCGGCCCGAAGCGCGATCGACCCCGGCGACGTCCTGGAGCTCGCGGTCGACGAACAGCGGCTCCACGTGTTCGACGACGCCGGCGACGCGGTCTACCACTCCTCGACGCGCGCGGAGGCCGCGTCGGACTCGGTGTACACGACCCCGGAGCCGTGACGCCGGACGTGGCGGCCGCAACCGACGAGCCGTGGGGGCGGTGACGTGCGGCCGATCGCTCACCGCGGCTGTCTCACGCAGTACCCCGAGAACACCCTCGCGGCGTTCCGGGGGTGTGCCCCGAGCGTCGACGTGATCGAGACCGACGTCCGGCGGTGCGGCTCCGGCGAACTCGTGACTTTCCACGACGACACGTTGGATCGGGTGACCGACGCGACCGGCGAGGTGGCGTCGACGCCGATCGACGCCCTGGAGGAGGTGTCGGTGCTCGGAACCGGCGAGTCGATCCCGCGGCTGACCGAGGTGCTCGACGCCGTGCCCGAGACCGTGGGGTTGAACCTCGAACTGAAGGGTCGGGACGTGGCGGCGGAGACGGTCGCGGCCGCCGACGCCCACGACCACGAGGTGGTCGTCTCGTCGTTCTACCCCGGCGACGTCGCCGCCGCCCGCGACGCCGGCGCGGAGACGGTGGCGCACCTGTTCTACGCCGAGGATCCCGCCGACTTCGACGTGACGGCGGCGCTGGATGCCGCCGCGGAGCTGGACTGTTCGTACGTCCACCCCGACGTGGGGCTCTGTCTCGACACCCCGATCGTGGCAGCGGCGCACGCCCGCGGGGTCGGGGTCAACGCGTGGACCGCCGAGACCGAATCCGAGGTGCTGGCGCTCCGGGAACGGGGCGTCGACGGCGCGGTCATCAACGACTGCCGGTTCGCGGCGACCTGCCGGGAGGGGACGCGGCTACAGGAACTGGACGACGAGGACGCCCGCGATCCCCAAGCCTGAGAGGACCGCCGACCGGGTCGACACCGGGACCAGCAGGTTCCGGTTGATCCCGGCGGCGAGCCAGATCTTGACCAAGATGCTCGCGAGCGTCCCCGCCAAGACGCCCTGGGCGGCGGTCGTCGAGGTGATCCGCTCGGTGCTCGTGAGCGAGACCGCCGTCGCGGTCGTGGTGCCGCTCGAGAGCAGCCCGCTGAGGAAGCTGGTGATCAGAAACCCCGCGGTCCCGAACGTCTCCTGAGCGGCGGCGGTGCCGACGAGCACCGCGAGAAACAGCGCGCCGAACGTGAGCGCGTTCCGGCTGCTGAACGGGGAGTCGAGGTCGAGGTCGATGTCGCCGTCCCAGTTGCGGCCGTAGGCGGTCAGCGCGACCCCGCCGAGCGCGATCAACCCCAGGGGGAGCCCCACCGCGAGCGCCGACCGGGGGACGAACGCGACCACGATCACGAGGTTCCGGATCGCCATCGCAGCGTCGGCCACGAGCACCGTCGCCACCGCGAGCGTGAGGATGCCGTCGTTGGCCTTCGCCCGGTTCGCGATCTCGCCGATGACCGCGGTGGAGTTGACCAGCCCGCCGAAGAAGCCGGTGATGAGCATTCCGCGCCCACCGTACCGCTGCATGATCGCGTAGTTGGCGAACCCGATCCCGCTGACCGCGATCACCAGCGTCCAGACCAGCCGTGGGTCGATCGCGTCCCACGGGCCGTAGGTGCCGGCCGGGAGCAGCGGGTAGACCACGAACGCGATGATCGCGAACTCCGCGGCGCCGCGGACCTCGCTGTGGGACAGCTGGTGGGCGAACCCGTGGAGCTCCCGGCGGAGCACCAGCAGGAACGACGACGTGATCGCGATCACGACCCCGACCAACACGTAGTCCATCCCGACGAGGATGCCGACGACGTACGCGACCAGCAGCGACGTCGAGGTGGTCAGCGCCAGCCCGTAGTCGTCGTCGACGTCCTCCCCGCGGGCGTCGTAGACCAGCCCGCGGGCGCCGAGCAACAGCCCCTGGCCGAGCACCAGCAGGCCGCCCATCGCCAGCAGGACCGTCTGCCCGAGGGTGGCGACCGCGACGCCCACCAGGCTGGTGAGCGTGAACGTCCGGATCCCCGCGGCCTTGTTCGACCACTCGCGTTCCAGCCCGAGCAACATGCCCAGGGCTCCCGCGACGAAGAGGTTGAACACGTCCGCGTCGACCGGCACGACCTCGGGGCCGATCTGGATCATCGGTCCGCGGGCGGTGCCGGCGTCGATCGTGATCCGTCGGACATAGCAGTATATACTGATGTTTCTGCTATGTAACCTATATAGACGAGTGGACTTAAATTCTTTCGACGCCCCGCCTCCCGCCGGTTGGGCCCGCCGGGCCGACGGGCCGACGGGGGCGGTACCGACCGACCCGCGGGTTTTTGCCGGTCCCAGCCCCACGCCACGTATGCGCGCCGCCATCTACCACGGCCCCCGCGACGTCCGGGTCGAGGACGCCCCCGAGCTGGAGCTCGACGACGCCACCGACGCCCTCGTCCGCGTGACCCACACCGCGGTCTGCGGCTCGGACCTGTGGTTCTACCGCGGCGAGTCCGACCGCGACGCCCCCTCCGCGGTCGGCCACGAGCCGATGGGGATCGTGGAGGCGGTCGGCGACGAGGTGCGGTCGGTCGAGCCGGGCGACCGGGTGTTCGCGCCGTTCAAGATCTCGTGTGGCCACTGCGAGTTCTGCCGGAAGGGGCTCCACACCTCGTGTGTGAACGGCGACGGGTGGGGCGGCGACAACGGCGGCGCACAGGGCGAGATGGTTCGGTGTCCCCACGCCGACGGCACCCTGGTTCGGGTCCCCGACCGCCACGCCGACGACGAGGCGACGCTCCGCTCTCTGCTGCCGTTGACCGACGTGATGGGCACGGGCCACCACGCCGCGGTCAGCGCGGGCGTCGGCGCCGGCGACACGTGTGTCGTGGTCGGCGACGGCGCGGTGGGGCTCTGCGGCGTCTTAGCGGCCCGCCGGCTCGGCGCCGAGCGCATCGTCGCCGTCGGCCACCACGAGGATCGGCTCGACCTCGCCGCGGCGTTCGGCGCGACCGAGACCGTCGCCGAACGCGGCGACGCGGCCGTCGAGCGGGTGCTCGAAACGACCTACGGGGGCGCGCCCCACGTGCTCGAATGCGTCGGTGCGGCGTCGTCGATGGAGCTCGCCACGGCGGTGTGCCGGCCGGGCGGCACCGTGGGGTACGTCGGCGTTCCCCACGGCCTCGACGGCGGGCTGGACCTGTTTTCGGTGTTCCGCGACAACGTCACGCTCCGCGGCGGTGTCGCGCCGGTGCGGGCGTACGCCGAGGAACTGATGGCGGACGTGCTGCAAGGCACGCTCGACCCCGCGCCGGTGTTCACGAAGACCGTCGGCTTAGAGGAGATCGCAGCGGGCTACCGTGCGATGGACGACCGCGAGGCGATCAAGGTGCTCGTCGAGGTGTGAGCGGGTCGACGGCGCGGGCAGGGGTCACCGCACGCCGCCGACGCCGGAGGCGGCGTCCGGGAGGTCGTTCGGCGTCGCGTCGAGCCCCAGCGCCTCGAGCGCGGCCGCGAGGTGTTCGTCCGTCGCGTAGTCGGCGCCGTCCGCGACGCGGAGCTCCTGGGCCTTCGCGAGCACCTCGCCGCGGCGGTCGTCGGGGACGTCGTACTTGTCGGTGGAGAGTTCGATCACGAGCCCGTTGTTGTCGTGGGTGTACAGCGAGAAGAAGACCCCCCGGTCGAAGACGTTGTAGTTGCGGCCCTCGTCGTCGAGCGCCGCGGCGACGTCCTCGAACTCCTCGGGCGCGACGCTGAAACACAGGTGGTGGACGGAGCCGGTGCCGCCGCGTTGGGGGCCGCGGTTCGACTCCCGGTCGCCCACGAACACCGTGAGGATCCGGCCGTCGCCGGTGTCGAAGAACAGGTGCGTCTGCGAGGGGTCGTCGAGGTTGGGCTGGCGCAGCACCAGCGGCATCCCGAGCAGGTCGCGGTAGAACGCGAGGGTGTCGGCCTCGTTGCTCCCCCAGATGGTGACGTGGTCGGTGCCGGTGGTCCGGATCGGGCTGTCGGGTCGCTCGGCGGTGACGCGCGGGTCGTCGCTCATACCCCGGTGTAGGGGCGCGACCGGATTAAGTGTCGGAGTGACACCGGCGTCACCGGGTCGGCGGGACGGGCCGCCGACGCGCCGCCCCGAGATCGGAGCGGGGTGGCCGCCCGGCCCGGCTCGAAGTCGCTACGACTCGATCCGTTCGACCTGGACCATCGCGGCCGGCTCGCGCCAGTCGTAGACCGACGGCGGGAGGTTGCCCACGCCCTGGATGCCGGGGTGCGGTGTGATGACGCCGTCCTCGGCGATGTCGGGGTCGCTCTGGTCGGGTCCCTCCGGCTCGCCCCCGAGGATGAGCGTCTTGGCCGGCGGAACGATGTCGCTGAACAGTTCCGTGTTCCGTTCGGTCCCGACGTCGTAGCCGTTTGCGTACAGGGTCTTGGACTCGTTGACCTCGGTCGGGAGGTCGACGGTGTCGAGTCCGACGATGCCGTCGTTGGTGGCGATGAGCATACTGATGAACGTCAGTTTGGTCGCGCTGGCGTCGGCGGAGACGTGAAGTTCGCTGAAGTACGGCAGGTCCGTCCGGCCCGGGTCGGCTTCGGGGACGAGCGGCTCCCCCGCTACGGCGCTGCCCCTGATCGCGTTCGTGTCGCCGATCAGCGCGGAGAGCGGGCCCAGATTCCCGCTTTCGGCGACCTGTCTGGTCGGCTCGTTTGCCGGGTCGCCGACGGAGAACACCTCGACGCTTGGCTGATGAACTGCGACTGCGGGCGGCGTGAAGGGTTGTCCGCGTGTGAGGTTTGTGACGGTCACGCGGTACGATCTCGCGTTGTTGCCACTGTTCTGTGCAAGCACCGTCGTGTTGCCGAGAGCCAGTCCACCGATCGCGGCGCCACCGACTGCCAGCGCGCGCCGCCGGGTGAATCGGGGGGGCGAGTTGTCGTCTGTCATAGCTATCACCCTCGATGAGGGTACCGGCCGGTCCGTACCCCGGTCGGTTGGTTATTCGTCAGCTATCTTCCGTAAGGTCACTACCGGGCGGGCGACGGGAGTGTCCGGGTGCCTCTGTGAATCGGGACCCGGTTCCGGGAGGAGGTAGCGGGCGAGAGCCGCGTCGCGGCTCGAAGCCACCGGATCACGCCCGGGAGGCGCCACGTTCGCTCGGCTTACTGCCGACTGTCCGGTGCTTACTGACCGAAACGTCGTGTAGTCTGTGGTCGACCGGCCGGCGATCGAGGTCCGTAGGTTTCCGTCGAGCGACGGCAGGGACGCTGTACGCGCCCCCGCCGACGTTCTCAGTACCGCGAGGGGAGATACGCGAAGCCGATCAGGAAGACCGCGGTGAGAAAGGAGACGATGCTCACGCCCCACAGCCCGTTCCGGTACGTTTGGAACTGGTCGATCGCGGCGGTCTGTTGCCGGTAGCTCCCGTAATCGGAGACCAACTGGACCGTCGAGCCGTCCGGCACGTAGACGAAGTAGGTCTGCTCGCCGATGGTGACGTTCGACTCGTGGTCGAGCGCGAGGGTGTTCGTCCGCGGCGCGGTCCACGCCAGTTCGGCGGCCGACGCCGTCACCGAACGCACGGTGGTGGTGTTCCCCCGGTAGTCGAGGGTGTCGTTCTCGGCGTAGGTCCGGGTCTCCGGGTCGGGGAAGTAGTCCGCGGCGGGGACCAGCCGGGTGTTGTTGAGCACGACGTACCGGGTGCCGTTCTGTTCGACGGTCTCCGTGCTGGCAGCGGGGTCGGTCCGCAGGATCGCGGTCTCGTTGATCTCCTCGCGGAGGGTCACCTCGGCGGGCTCCTCGCCTTCAACGACGACCCGCCACTCCTCGTCGTCGACGGTCTGCGTGGAATCGTTCTCCCAGGTGACGGTGTACGTCGCCGACTCCTCGGTGAACCGGAGTTCACCGCCGGTCTCGGAGACGCTCGCGACCGTGTAGGTCTGTCCGGCGGCGTCGATCGTGTCGCCTTGGGTGAGTTCGCGTGCGGGGTCGTCGAACTCGACGGCGGGCTGCTGTGCGGTCGCGATCAGCGAGTACGAGGCCGCACCGACGAGAACGAAGAGTGCGACGTAGATTGCCGCGGCGCGTCGTTGCATACGCCGGGGTTCGACCACGCGGCGTTTAACCGTTATCGTTTCCCGGGATCCCACGGACGAACGGCTCCGAACCCGATCGGTCCGAACGGCCGGGGGTCGATCCGGACGCGGACCACGCTCCGGCCCGGGGTCACCCGGCTCGAACCCACTCCTCCAGGGTGAACCGGTCGTACGCCGTGGACGCCGCCACGCGCCACTCCGCGGCGTCCCACGCGGGGAAGTGCGCGTCGCCCTCGTAGGTGCCGTGGACCCGGCTCAGCACCATCCGGTCGACGACCGGCTGGAAGAGGTCGTAGATCGCGCCGCCGCCGATCACGTACGCCCGCGACGCCCCCAGCGACGCCGCGATCGCGACCGCGCTCCCGACGTCGGTGGCGTGGTGGACCGTCGTCGGGTGGGCGTCGATCCCCGACCGGCTCAACACGATCTGTGCGGTGCCGGGGAGGTCCTCGAGCATCGACTCGAAAGTGACCCGGCCCATGATCACCGGATCGTCGGCGATCCGCTCGCGGTACTGGCGTCTGTCCGCCGGGATCGACGACCACGGGAGCTCGCCGTCGCGCCCGATGGTGCCGTTGTCCGCCACCGCCGCGACGCTGATCAGTTCGACCACCGGACCCTCCCGCTCGCAGTCGCGTACACACTCGCAGGTTCCACCGGAGAGGCAATACGCCTCCGATGTGGGCCGCCGACGTCGACGACGGCCGCCGGGAGGTCGTGACTGCGGTCACGACCGCGCTCGGATCCGGATCTACACGCCGGACGGACGCGGACGAGCCGCCGGTCCGGCGTACGGGCTCGGGTGGCGCCACCAGCTCTGTGCGGCGCCGGTCGCCCCCGACGGCACGACGGAACCCGCCGTCGTCGGGAAACCACACGTCGACCGGACGCCGGAGTACTACCGGCTCGACGCCGGTGACCTCACGATCCGGGCCACCCGCGAGGGGCACGCGACCCACACCGACGGCTCGCGGAACGTCGACGGATGATTCGGAGGCAACTTCGACGGCGACGGGAAGAGCCGACGAGGAACCTCCCGACCGGCCACGACCCGGGCCGGACGACAACGACTTCACCGACAGTCCCCTGATCACGGTATGACTGCGTCCGACTACCCCGTCGAGGAACTTCCGACGCCGGACCCCTCGTACGGCCCCGAGCGGGTCGTCGGGATCCAACTCGACGCGCTCGCGGCGAACGACGATCCGGTCCCCGACGCGGGGATCAAGACGGCGTACAACTTCGCCTCCCCGGCGAACCGGCGGCGGACCGGCCCGCTGGATCGGTTCGTCCGGATGGTGTCGGGCCCGCGGTACGCGCCGATGATCGACCACACGGAGGCGGTCCGAGGCCCACTGGAGCGGGACGGTCGGCAAGCGTCACAGCGCGTCACGCTCACCGGCCCCGACGGCCGGACCGTCACCTACGAGTTCGGCGTCTCGGAGCCGTCGGGCGGTCGGTTCGAGGGGTGCTGGCTCACCGATCGCGTTCTCGTCGTGTGAGGGCGCCGCAGCGTGAACCACGTCCCCGACGACGTGCTCGCCGCCGTCGACGAACTCGGGCGAGCACTCCTGACTGACGACCCCGCGGCGCTCGACCGTCGCCTCCGGAACGACTTCCGGGTGCGGATCGACTGCGACCGGGCGGCACTGGACGCCGGCACCGTCGACGTCGCGTTCCGACTGGAGCGCGGCGACTCGGAGCCCGCGCTGCGGGGTCACGGATCGTTCGTCGCGACCATCGTCGACGGCGTCGACCGCCGGCTCCGGGCGTGGGGGATCGAGCCACCGGCGGCCTACGCCTTCCGCGAGGCCGACGGGGGGTGGCAGGTCTACACGGGCCGCGCGGACCTGCCGTGACTCCGGGGCCGGCGGTGCTACACTACGCCCCACCGCGTTTTCGGTACCAGACGCGCTCGCCGACCGGCGAATCGCCCTCGTCGATCGGGAGTCGTCGCAGGAACAGGTCCCGGACCGCGAGTGTGACCACGATTTCGACCGTGTCGCCCGCGTCGGACCTGACGGTGACGACGCAGTGGCCGTCGCGTCGGGCGATGGCTTCGACGATGCCGGTCGACCACCGGTCGATGTCGTGGGTCGGCTCCCGGGCGTGGAGGCGGTCGTGGGCCACGGTGGCCGTTCGGGGGGGACGGGGGTGTACCTTGTGCCTCACCGGCCACCGGCGGCAGGCACGTCGACGGCCGCGTTCTCCCTGTTCGGACGCGGGTCTGTGTTCGAAAAGAAGCCAAGGGCCGGATTCGAACCGGCGATGATCCGCTCTGCAGGCGGACGCGTTAGGCCGAACTCTGCCACCTTGGCGCGTCTCGAACTACCTCGCTTCGGCTGTTAAGTGTAGCGGTCTCGTCGGTGAGTGCTGTCGCTGGCGAGCGCGTGTTCGAAGCGAAAAACGCCCGCGAGCAACGAATTCCGCGGGCGTTCGATTAGTATGAGTGGGTGGGCGGCGACGGGGCGTTCCCAGAGGCTCGCGCACTCCAGTACT
>CAZIQT010000042.1:0-16043 GCA_964541645.1 uncultured Halobellus sp.
AGGTAGTAGAACAGGTACGTCTGGGCGTACCCCGCGTACTCGCCGCCGAGGCGCTCCCGGAGCGCCCGCGACGTCTCGGCGTAGCCGCCGCGGTCGCAGTCGGGGTAGTACTCCGCGATCGCGGTCCGGATCCAGGTGTCGAGTGGGATCGCCTCTAGGTAGCCCAACGAGAACAGCAGCACGCAGTCGGCGATCTTGTCGCCGACGCCGACGAACCGGGTCAGATACTCGCGGGCGTCCTCGTACTCCAGCCCGGCCGCCTCCCTGGGGTGGGCCTCGCCGTCGGCGACCATCTCGGCGGTGCGCTCGACGTACGGCGCGCGGTAGCCGAGCTTCCGGTCGCGGAGTTCGGCCTCGGTCCGGGCGGCCAGTTGGTCGGGCGTCGGGAACGCGTCGATCGACTCGCCGTCGAGTTCGTAGTCGGATCCGAACGACTCCGCGAGTGCGACCGACATCCCGTGAACCCGGGCGACCCGCATCTGCGCCGAGCAGATGAACGAGATCAGACACGGAAACGGGGGGTCACGGACGAGCCGCAGTCCCCGGTAGGCGTCGACCGCGCGCTCGATCAGGTCGTCGTCGGGGGCGGCGTCGTAGACGGCGTCGAGGTCGTCGTCGAGCCGGAGGAGGTGGGTCAAAAGCGGCACGGGGTCGTCGGTCGCGACCCACTCCAGCCGGCCCTCGCGCTGCCGGATCCGGACCGCGATCGGCTCCGTCGTGACGCCGTCGATCGGGGGGGCGACCGTGTGGTACCACGCGTCGCCGCCGGCGGCGTCCAGCGACTCGTACATCCGCCCGTCGGGGCGGTCCCACAGGTACGACTGGCCGCTCTCGACGGTCGCCTGGAGGTCGAACGGCCCCGCGACCTCCGAGAGCGGGATCGCCCCCGACTCCGTCGCGGCGGTCGCGTCGGCGCCGGGTGCGGGTCCGGAATCGGCTGTCATTGTTCCTCGGAGGGACGGGGCGCGTATCGGGGTTTCGGTTGCGTGCTCCGTCGTACCGCGCGGGATCCACACGCGCCAGCGTCACCGCGACGGCCGGGTCACAGTCGGGTGATCCGCCCCTCGGTCTCCGGGGTGACGGGCGTCCGTTCCCGGATCCGGTCGATCACGAGCTGTGCGAGGGACGTCTCGCCGGCGTCGGTCCGCGTGGCTCCCGACAGCATCCCGTAGCCGTCGCCGCCGTCGGCCATGAAGTTGTTCGTCCCGAGGGTGTAGGTCGCCTCCACGTCCAGCGGCTCGCCGCCGATGGTGACGTCGGCCGGGTCGATCCGGTCGCCCGCCTCGGCGTCCGGATCCCAGGCGAACTCCATCCCGCTGACCTGCGGGAACCGACCCTCGAGGCTCTCGACCTGGCTGACGCCGTTCTCCAGGGCGTCGTGGAGGGTCTGCCCGCTCACCTCCAGTTCGGCGGTCGTGTTGCCGAACGGCAGGATCTGGCGGACGAGCAGGTCGGTGATGTCGCCCGGCGGGTACAGCGTCCCCGTCCGGATCCCGCCGCCGTTCTGGATCACGACGTCGGAGTCGACGTCGGCCTTGATCGCGTCGGCGACGAGGTTGCCCATGTTGGTCTCTCCCGTGCGGAGGTCCTCGCCGACGCAGTTGAGCGCGACCGTGCTCTCGCCGATCACCTCGCTGTCGACCTGGCGCCGGTAGAAGTCGGCGACCGCCTCGACGGCCTCGTTCGGCTCGATCTCCTCCTCGCTGACGTCGTAGACGGTTCGGTCGTACGACTGGATCCCGCCGTCGCCGACCTCGAGCGTGACCTCGCCCAGGAAGTCGTACTCGTCGCCGACGAAGGAGAGGACGGTGTCGTCGACCTCGACCGCCTCGTCGAACTGCTCGGCGGCGTCGTCGCCGACGATGACGTCGATCCCGTCGACGTTGGGGGCGATCTCGTCGCGCGCCAGGTCGTTTGCGACGTGTGACATCACGATCACCACCTCGGCACCCTCGTCGCGCATCTCCGGGACGACGTCGTCGAGCGCGTCGGTCGGGTCCCGCACCTCGGCGTCGCCGAGGCTCGTCACCTCCCTGGCCCGCGGGGTCAGGACGCCCGTGATCCCCACCGAAACGCCGGCGATCTCGACGATGTCGTAGCGTTCGGCGCCCTCCGCGTCGGCGAACGCCTCGCCGGAGGGCTCGTCGACGTTGGCGCTGACCCACACGAAGTCCTCGGTCTCGGAGACCCGCGTCCGGAGGACGTCCGGTCCGAAGTCGAAGTCGTGGTTGCCGAAGGTGTCGTGGGTGAGGCCGCCGGCCTCGAAGGGGTCGACGACGTGCTGGCCCTCGAACTCCGAGGACAGCGCCGACGACCCCAAGTCGTCGCCGGCACCCAGCCGTAACGTCCGATCCGGCTCGGCGAGGTCGTCCATCAGTCCGAAGTAGCTCTCGATGTTCTCGTTGTCCTCGGCGTCGGCGGTCCCGAGCCGCCCGCCGACGTGGGTGTCGTGGAGCAGCGTCAGCGACTCCGTCGGGACCGGCGTCGTCGTCTCCGTCGCCGTCTCGGTCGAGGTGCCGGTCGACGTGTCGGTGGGCGTGCCCTCGCTCCCGCCGCCGCAGCCGGCGAGCGTCGCGCTGATCCCGGTGGCGCCGACATACTTGAGCAGCGACCGTCGTCGGAGTTCGTCGTCTGGCATAACGCATCCAACGAGTCCCAGGACGGTGCTTTCAGTTCTGATTGCGGAAACAATTGTTGAAACGTTCCACCGTGTGGCTCTGATACGCCCAATATGCTGTCCGATCAGGTTTCTCATCTTCGACAATGTCAGAAAACGCGCGTCGGGTGCGTGGGTGAGCGTCGCAATCCCGTTCCTCCACCACTCACCTCCCCGGCCGCACACCGGTTCCGGCTCACCGGTCCGGCGCGTCGTCGACTCTCGCGAGGACGTCTGCGCTCCCGACGCGGTCGCCCACAGCGTACCGACGGAGACCCACGCGACGAGCAGCACGTCCTCGACTGCTCGGCGTGCCACGTTTCCTTCCCGCCGAGGCGCCGAATCCCCGGCGGGTCGGTCGCGGCTCCCGTCGCTGTGACCGACCCGTCTCGGGATCCGGGCTAATTCCGGATCTGCTCGTCGGTTAGCCGCGCGAGCCGCTCGGCGTCGTCCTCGCGGAACGCCGCCTCCGTACACCGCCACGTCCAGTTGCCGGTGGCGGTCCCCGGGCGGTTGAACCGCGCCTCCGACCCCAATCCGAGCACGTCTTGGACCGTGGTGAACGCGAGCACGGCGTCGGAGCGCCACACCGCCTCGATCACCGACCAGTTGATCCCGGCGCCGTCGGCACCGACGTTGTAGCGGAGGCAGTCCCGCTGGCGGTCGGGGAGCGACCCGTAGTAGCCCACCAGCGTGTCCGTGTCGTGCGTCGAGGTGTAGCCGACGCTTCCTTCGGGGTAGTGCATCGGCTGGTACATGTCGCCCTCGCGGCACCAGTCGGCGTAGTGCGGCACCCGCATCGAGGGGAACCCGAACCGGTCCCGGAGGTCGACCAGCCCCGGGTCCAGGAAGCCCAGATCCTCAACCACGAACGGCAACGCCCCCACCTCGGCTTCGACGGTCTCGAAGAAGTCGTGGCCGGGGGCCGGCCGCCACTCCCCCGCGGCAGGGTCGTCGGCGTCGGCGGGGATCGCCCAGAACTCGTCGAACCCCTTGAAGTGGTCGATCCGGGCGACGTCCACGAGGTCGAGCAGCCGGTCCAGCCGGTCGAGCCACCACTCGTAGCCGGTCGCCCGGAGCGCCTCCCAGTCGTAGACGGGGTTGCCCCACCGCTGGCCGTCGTCGCCGGGGTTGGGCGGCACCCCCGCGACCGCCGCGGGTTCGTGGTCGGCCGTCAGGTCGAACACCTCGGACGCCGCCCACACGTCGGCGCTGTCGAGCGCGACGTAGATGGGCAGGTCGCCCACGAACTCGATCCCGCGCTCGCCGGCGTACGCCCGGAGCGCACGCCACTGCCGGTCGAAGACGAACTGGACGAACTCCCGGTACCGGATCTCGCCGGCCAGCTCCGCCCGGTGGGTCGCCAGGGCGTCGGGGTCGCGGGTCCGGACCGGTTCGGGCCAGTCGGTCCACGCGCCGTCGTACCGGGTTCGGAGCGCCATGAACAGCGCGTAGTCGTCGAGCCACCCCGACGCCCGCTCCCGGAACGCGTCGAAGTCGGCGCGGTCGTCCGCGGCGGCGTCGGCGTGGAACCGCTCGGCGGCGGTCCGGAGCCGGGGGGGCTTGTACGCCCGGACCCGGTCGTAGTCGACGTGGTCCTCGGGGAAGGCCGGCTCGGCGGCTTCGTCCCCGGCGTCCGCCCCGATCCGGAGGTCCGCCTCGTCGAGGTAGCCGTCGTCGACGAGCCGATCGAGGCTGACGAGGAGGGGGTTGCCCGCGAACGCGGAGTACGACTGGTACGGCGAGTCGCCGTGGATCGACGCCGTCGGGCCGAGCGGACAGAACTGCCAGTACGACTGGTCGGCGTCGGCGAGCCAGTCGACGAACGTCCGCGCGCCGCCGCCGAGGTCGCCGACGCCGTGCGGGCCGGGCAGCGAGGTGAGGTGGCAGAACACGCCCGCCGAGCGGTCGAATCGCATACCCGATCCATCCCCGGCGGGGAGTTAAGCGTGTGGCACTCGGGCGCGGTCGCTGTCGTGGCCGCGGCCGGTTCGCGCCCCGTCCGCGTCCGTCGACCGGGGCGCCGCAGCCGTTCCGGGGACCCGCGGTCGCGACGAACCGCCTACAGTTAACACCGCCCGGCGCGTCGCCGAGGACGTGCATCCGAAGACGGTCCTGATCACCGGCTGTTCGTCCGGGATCGGTCGCGCGACGGCGCTGGCGTTTCTGGCGGAAGACTGGGCTGTCTACGCCACCGCCCGGAACCCCGCGGACATCGAAACGCTGGGCGAGAAGGGGTGTCGGATCGCGACGCTCGACGTCACCGACCCCGACGACGTCGACCGCGTGGTCGACCGGATCATCGACGAGGAGGGCCACCTGTCGTGTCTGGTCAACAACGCCGGATACGCGCAGTTCGGCCCGGTCGAGGACGTCCCAACCGGGCAGGTACACCGCCAGTTCGACGTGAACCTCTACGGCCCCCATCGGCTGCTTCGGGCGGCGCTGCCACACATGCGCGACCAGGAGGCGGGGACGATCGTGAACGTCTCCAGCGCCGCGGGACGGCTCTCCTTCCCCGGCGGCGGGGTCTACGCGGGCTCGAAGTTCGCGCTGGAGGCGATGAGCGACGCGCTCAGAAACGAGGTCGACGAGTACGGCGTCGACGTGGTGTTGATCGAGCCCGGGCCGGTCGAGACGTCGTTCACCGACCGCGCGGAGGCGGAGGTGTACGGTGACGGCGACCCGGACGGCGACGCTGCCGACGCGGACGGCGACACCGCCGACGACATTCCCGGAATCGATCGCTCCGGCGCCTACGAGTCGTTCTACGAACTGTTCGCCGACACCAAACTCGTCGGCGGCGGCGGGCTGGGCGCCATCCCGCCGGAACGGGTCGCCGAGGACATCGTCGACGCGGCGTCGTCGACGAAGCCGAAGGCGCGCTACCAGCCGGGGACCGCCGCGCGGGTCGGCGCGCTCGCCCGGTTTCTGCCGTCGCGGTGGCTCGACGTGGGATACCGGTACCTCCGGAAGCTCTGAGGGGGCCCTCCGGCGACCGTGCGGGCGTGCTCGGGGCCGTCGCCGTCGGGACTACCCCCGCCACGGAGTCGACGAGCGGTCAGTGCAAGCCACACGGCTCCGGCGGGGAGAAAGATAGTTCCGGGACGAACACGGTCGGTCGAGCATGCCCTCCGTCGTCGACGCCGGAACGCGACTCGCCGCCTACGCGGCGGCGGGAACCCTCGGAAGCCTGCTCGTCGGATACGGTTTGCGGACGTTCCTTCGAGCGACCGGGGGTGGATACTACTGCTGCAACCACGCACAGCACCAAACGGTCGGCGTCGTGGTCACGTTCCTCGGGTGGGTCGTGCTCCTCGTCGGGGCGGTCAATCTCTACACCCGTCTTACCGAGCAGTGAGCGCGCAGGCACCCGCAGACGATGGTGGCAGTCGCGGAACGGCTCGGATCGCCGTGAGTGCTGCGCGGCCCTGGCGGCGTGCTCCGAAGGGGGTCGCCGACCGGACGGCGACCGATCGCTCACGCCAGACACGCCGCCACGACCCGCAGCGCCGCCTCCCCGCGGACCTCCTCGGCGAGCAGCGGCACCCGCTTCACCTCGCGGCCGCGGAACATGTCGGTGGCCCGCCGGATGGCGTCCTGTTGGACCTGCCACCGGCGCGCGCAGAACTCGCAGTCTTCGAGGTTCGGCGAGACGACCCACCGGTCGTCGACCGTCGCGGCCGTGTCCGCCGCGAGATCCTCCATCACCCGGTTGACCACGAGGGTCTGGACCGGGATCCCGTAGCCGTCGAGCCGGTCGACCAGCCGTTCGGTCTCGGTGACGCTCATCTCCTCGGGGATCATCACGACCCGGAAGTCGGTCTTCGCGGGGTCCCGGAGCACCGTCCGGAGCCGCTCGATCCGCTCGCGGAGCTCGTCGAGGTCGGGGGCGTCGGCGCCGCCGTCGCCCATCCCGAACATGCCCTTGACCCCCGCCATCATCCCGGAGAACTGCTGGCGGAGCTTCGCCACCCGGCCGAGCATCGAGTCCATGACCTCCGGAAGCTCCAGGAGCCGGAGGGTGTGGCCGGTCGGGGCGGTGTCGACCACGACGCGGTCGAACCGCGGGTCGTCGAGATACTCCAGCAGCTGCTGCATCGCCGCCGCCTCGTCGGCGCCGGGCATCGACCCCGGGTCCATCGCGCCGCCGAGGAGCTCCCCCATCCCGCCGAGGTCGCCGAACGGCGACGTCCCCGCGCCGGTGCCGTCGGCCCCGAAGGGACCGTCGTCGGCTCCGAAGGGGCCGCCCCCGTCGCCGGGGCCGGCGTCGACCCCGCCGGCCGACCCCGGACCCCCGGCGTCGGCCGCCCCGTCCGCCCCGGCGCCGAACGGCCCCGCGACCGCCTCGTCGGGGTCGATCTCGGCGGCGTACAGGGGGACGTCCTCGCGGATCCGCGTCGGCCGCGCCGGCACGTCGTGATCGAGCGTGTCCGACAGCGAGTGCGCCGGGTCGGTGGAGACGACGAGCGTCGCCGTCCCGGCGGCTGCCGACGACAGCGCCGTCGCCGCCGCCATCGTGGTCTTGCCGACGCCGCCCTTCCCGCCGTAGAGGACGTACTCCGGCGCGTCGACCCCCTCGGGGAGCCCTCCGGCGTCGGTGGCGGCGTCGAGCTCCCCGTCCGCCACCGTGTCGTCGACCTCGCCGGCGTCCTCGACGGGCTCGACGTCGATCGTCGTGTCCGGGTCGGCGTCCACGCTCCGCTCGTCGGGGTCGGCGTCGACGCCGACGTCGGTTCCTGACATACGGGACGCGAAGCGGCGGGGACTTGTGTACTTCCCGGTCGGCGCCGGCTCCCGTCCGGGACCGGCGCGGACTACCCGAACCCGCCGATCCACAGCGCCGCCCCCAGCGTGGCGAAGGCGACGCCCAGGACGATTCCGGCCGCGAGCCCGAGGGTGCCGCCGATCCCGAGCATCAACACGAACGCGACCACCGCCCACCCGAGGCCGACCGTCAGCTTCCGTTGCGTCGGCAGGGCGCGGAACTCCTCGACGGGACCGGATCGACTGCTCATCTCACCTCGGCCGTCGCCGTCGGCACGCAAAGAACTGGTGAAATCGCGTCGGCGCCGGGGATCCGTGGCGGCCGGCGGTCCGTCGGCGGCCCGGCCGCCGCTCCGACGGTCATCGGGCTTCGAAGTACGCCGACAGCCGGGCGGCGGCCTCGTCGACCCGGTCGGTACACAGCGTAAACCGGATCCACTCGTCGTAGGTCTCCCCGAACGCCGCCCCGGGCATCGCTGCGACGCCCGCGTCGTCGATCAGCCGCCGGACGTTCTCCAAGCTGCCCGGGAACTCCTCGAACCGCGCCAGCACGTAGAACGCGCCCTCCGGGGTGGTGTACGCCGCGCCGGCGTCGTCGAGCGCGGCGGTGAACTCGTCGATTCGGCCCCGGATGGTGTCGCGGACCGACTCGTAGTACGACGGCGGCGTCTCCCGGAGCGCCGCGAGCACCGCCGCCTGCGCCGGCCGGCTGACGGCGACGTTCACCAGCGTGTGTCTGGTCAGCGCCGACTCGACGTCGGCCGTGGGGAACACCGCGTACCCCACCCGGAACCCGGTGACACCCAGCGACTTCGAGAAGGAGGTGGTCACGACGACGTTGTCGCGGTCGAGGGTGAGTGCGCTCTCGAACCGCCCGGTGAGATCGAAGTGGTCGTAGACCTCGTCGACGATCACGAGGGCGTCGACGTCGGCGGCGGCGTCGGCGACCGCCGCCACCGCCTCACGGTCGTAGACCGCGCCGGTCGGGTTGTTCGGGGTGTTGAGCACGATCGCGGCGGTGTCGGTCGACGCGGCGGCGCACGTCGCGTCGACGTCGACGTGGCCGTCGTCGCGGACGGGCACGCGGGTCACCTCGCCGCCCAGCATGGTCGTCCGCCCGGGGTAGTAGGGGTAAACCGGATCGGTCACGACGACCTCCGATCCCGCGCCCCGGTCGAGTGCCTCCGCCATCCCGAGGTAGTTGGCCTCGGCGGCGCCGTTGGTCACGATCACCCGCGACTCGTCGATCCCGCGGCGCTCCGCGATCTCCGCGCGGAGCCCCGGCAGCCCCTCCGCCGGGGCGTACTGGAACGTCTCGGCGTCGCCGCCGGCGTAGGCTTCGAGCCCCTCGCGCAGCGCCGCCGGTGGCTCCCAGTCGGGGTGGCCCGAGACCATCCGCACGACGTCGCGGTCGGCCGCCGCGGCGTACTCGATGACGCGCTGGAACAGGGGTTCGTCGTAGGCGTCGTCGGTGTCTGACATCCGGGTTACGTCCCCTCTCGCCCGCGTCCGACCTGTGTCTTTCGACCCGTCGGGGGAGAAGGCTTTTGATCGGAACGCCCTTACGAAGACCCGATGAGAGACGACCGCGACGACCCGTTCGACGACTTCTTCGAGGGGATCGAGCGGATGATGGACGAGATGCGTGGCGACGACGCCGCGGGGTTCGCCTCCGAGACGCACGTCGACGTCTACGACGAGGGCGGGACGCTCCGGCTGGTCGCCGACCTCCCGGGGGTCCGGAAGGAGGCGGTCGAACTGAAATGCGACGGCGAGGTCCTCACCGTCACCGCGTCCGGCGACCGCCGGGAGTACGACGAGCGCATCCGGCTGCCGGTCCGCGTCGACGAACACACCGCCGACGCGACGTTCAACAACGGCGTCCTCCAGGTCACCCTCCGGAAGGTCGACGACTCGGCGTCGATCGACCTCGACTGACGCCCTCAGCCTCCGTTCGCGGTCCGCCGGATCAGCCCCGCGAGCCGGTCCCAAAAGCTGTCGTCGTACTTGGCGTCGTCGATGGTCGGCCGCGCGTTCGTCTCGGAGACGACCCCCCGGTCCCCGGAGACTAGCACGTCGACCCCCAGGTAGTCGATGCCGAGCGTCGCGGCCGTCTCGACCGCGAGCGCCCGAAGCTCCGGGTCGAGGTCGGCCGCGACGGCGGTCGCGCCACGGTGGACGTTGTGTTTCCACCCGCCGGACTCGCGGGTGGCGTCCGACAACCGGCGCTCGACCCCGCCGACGACCGCGCCGTCGACCACCATGATCCGGTAGTCGCGGGCGTCGGGGAGGTACTCCTGGAGCAGATACGACTTGTCGCCGGTCGCCCGGAAGTCGTGAACCAGGTCGGCGTAGTCCGTCACCCCCGACAGCGAGTCGCGGTCGTGGACCTTCGCGACGCCGATCCCGCGGGTCGCGGAGTTGGGCTTGACCACGACCGGAAACCCGATGTCGGCGGCCGCGGCCGCGACGTCGTCGTCGGAAGCGGGGTTCGAAACCACCCGCGTCTCCGGCACCGGGACGCCGTCGCGGGCGAGCTTGGCGATCACGCCCCCCTTGCTCCGGGAGGTCGCCACCGCCGCCCGGCCGTTCACCCACGGGATCCCGTGGCGACCGTCGACGACGCCGCCGCCCATCAGGCGTGCGGGGTAGACGAACCCGACGTCGAAGCCGTCGACGGGCGGCGCCGCGGGGTCGACCACTCGTCCGGTCGCGTCGAGGTGTTCAGCCGCGATGTCGCGGGCCGCGAGCGGGTCGCGCATCCGGTCGAGCGTCTCGGCGGCGGTGGTCACGGCGAGCCGGAGCATCGTCGGTACGACGCGGCGGCGGGGGAAAAGTCGAGCGGGTCGCCCTACGAGACCAGCAGCTTCTCGCCTTTCTCCACGTCGATCCGGCAGGGCGGCGACATCTTGTTGTACGCCCGCCGGAGGGCGTCCTTCGCCACGTCGGCGTCCTCGGGGTCACAGTAGACGGTGAACACGCGCTCGCCGCTCTGGACCCGGGCGGCGGTGCCGACGGGCTTGCCGAACGCTTGGCGCATGCCGTCGGAGACGCGGTCCGCGCCCGCGCCGGTGGCCTGTTTGTTCTCCCGGAGGATCTGGTGGGGGAACTTCCGGAGCACCATCTTGTAGTTCTCCTGGCCCACCTGCTTGAGCATCACGCGGTTCGCCGACAGCCGCGCGGATTCGAGCGAGCCGTGGCGGACCTGACACTCCTCCTCCAGGCGGAGGCTGATCTGGACCGGGTAGTCCCGGGGGCCGGTCTGGAGGTTGCCCATGTTGTGCTGTGCGATCTTCGAGCCCGGGATGCCCGTGACGTAGTCGCGTCGGGTGTACGACGGTTTCGAGAGCTCCCGGTACATCGAGGCGGGTTTTTCGGACATGGTTACTTGTGAAGGACAAGGCGGATTCCGCGTAAAAACGCTTCGAAGCGAGCGCCGGCCCGCCGGGGCGCCGACGACCCGCCCCCGTCGGACGCCGTCCCGGCTGGAACGCTTAAGCCCGGCTCGGGCCTACTCCCGTCCGTGATCCTCGTTCTCGAAACCGAGGTCGACCCCGACGGCCGGTATTTCGTCCCGGAGATCCGCCGGCATCTCGAAGCCGCGGGGGCGACGGTTCGGGTCTGCTCCTACGCCGACTCCGGCGGGCGGCCGGACGCGCTCAGTGACGCCGACGCGGTCGTGATCTCCGGCAGCACCGCGGGCGTCTACGAGACCGACACGCACCCGTGGATGGACGACCTCCGGCGCCTCGTCCGGGAGCTCCGCGACGACCGCGTGCCGACGCTCGGGATCTGTTTCGGCCACCAGCTGATCAACGACGCGCTCGGCGGCCACGTCGAACACCGGGGGCTCCGGAAGGGGATCGAGACGGTGCGGTTCGGCGACGACCCGCTGTTCGACGGGGTCGGCCCCCGGATCCCGGTGGTCCACGGGGACTTCGTGACCGACCTCGGCGACGGCCTCGTCCCCGTCGCCGACGCCGACTACCACGAGTACGTCGCCACCCGGCACCGCGACGCGCCCATCCGGACCGTCCAGTACCACCCCGAACTCACCGCGGCGCTGCTCCCGCGGATCGACGCCGACTTCGGGTGGCCGGACGACCCCGACGACCGGGACTTCTCGGAGGTGACCGCGGCGCGGACGCTCGCGAACTTCGCGGCGCTCGCTGGGGAGGCGTGACAGCCGGTCCCGCCGGCGTCACCCGCCGGCTCCGTCGCCGTCGGCCCACCTGTCGCGTCCGCCGCCGGTCGCGGGTCCGTCGTCGTCGCCCTCGGCCCCGTCGTCGCCGACCGGCGACAGCGACACGAACTCCAGGTCCTGCTCGTCCAGCAGCCCCGCCGCCCGGTCGGTGACCGACGGCGCCACCAGGATCCCGCGCACCCCCTCGTCGGGGAACTCCCGATCGACGGCCTCGACGTACCGCCGGAGCTGGCTCGCCGCCGAGGGCCCGACCCGCCGGCGCTTCAACTCCACCACCACCGGCCGGCCGTCGGCGTCCGCGCCGAAGACGTCGACCGGGCCGGCGGCGGTCTCCCGCTCGGTCGCCGCGGGGTCGAACCCGGGTTCGACAAGCGCGGGGTCGTCGAGGATCCGGGTCCGGAGGTCCTCCTCGCTGCCGGACAGCGTGAGGTCGCCGCGGTCCTCGACCTCGTAGGCGGTGACCTGTTCGAGCCGGCGGAAGTCGACGTCGAGCCGTTCCGACGGCGACGAGCGCACGCTCCGGATCCGGAGCCGGCCGTCGCGAAGGCTGGCGTAGTGGGTACACCCCGGCGGCTGCCAGTTGACCGGCTCCCGGTTCTCCTCGGAGTGGACCAGAACGGTGCCGTCGGGTTTGCACACCACGAGCCGGTCGCCGGGGGCGAGGTCCGACGACGCGCGGCCGTCGTAGTCGACGGTACACCGGCCGAACGCCGTCACCATCCGCCCCTCCTCGAATGCGGTCTCCAGCAGCGACAGCGCGTCGCGGTGGGCCGGACGGTGAAGCGTCGTGACCGACATTCGTTCTCGAACGGACCGTTGCACCCGCCGGATAAAAACCGCGCGTCCGGCCGGCGACGGCCGCTACCGCCGCCGGGCCGCCGCGCGAACGCCCGCCCCGCCCGCGGCGCCGGCGGCGTTGACGAGGGCGTCGGCCACGCTCGCGCTCCGGGCGGCGACGGGCGCTTGGAGGACCTCGACGCCGACCCCCACCGCCGCGGCGAGCGCAACGGCGCCGACGACGGCCCGGCGTCCCCGTGCCCCGAGCCCGTCGACCAGGAGCCCCGCCAGGACGCCGTACGCGAGCAGGTGGGCGGCTGCGAACGCGACCGCGCCGGCCCTGCCGCCGCCGGCCGTCGGCGACGCGCCGACCAGTTCGAGGCCGGCCGCGGGGTCGACGACCGACGCGGCGGCGACGAGCAGGGTCCACACGGCTGCGAGACGCCGCGCGCGGTCCGCGACGGGCGGACCGGCGTCCCCTGCGGCGTCGTCCCTGCGGGTCACCGGAGTTCGCCGACCACGCCGTCGAGCATCGCCCGCCCGGACTTGAGCAGCGACGGCGTGGTGAGTTCGTCGACCTCGGCCCGGGTGAGCTTGAAGTCGAACAGCGCGAGGTTCTCCGCCAGGTGGTCGGGATCGGTGGTCTTGGGGATCACGACGACGTTCCGGTGTTGGGTGGCCCACCGCAACACGATCTGTGCGGGGGTTCGGTCGTACTCCGCGGCCAGCCGCTCGACCGTGTCGTCGCCCAGGGCGGTCCCGCGGGCCAGCGGGCTGTAAGCGGTCAGGGCGAGCCCCTCGTCCTGGCAGTGTCCCAGCATCCCGCGCTGGGGTTTGTACGGGTGAAACTGCACCTGGTTCGTCACGATCGGCGCGTCGGCGGCGTCGCGGGCGCGCTCCAGAAACACCTGCGGGAAGTTGCTGACGCCGACGTGGGAGACCAGCCCCCGGTCGACCAGCTGGTCCATCGCCGCCATCGTCGACTCCACCGACACCAGCGGGTTCGGCCAGTGGAGCAACAGCAGGTCGACGTACCCGGCGTCCAGGCGGTCGAGGCTGGCCTCGACGGACGCGATCAGGTCGTCGTACCCCGCGTTCCGGGGGGAGACCTTGGTGGTCAGAAACACCGCCTCGCGGTCGACGTCGGCGTCGGCGATCGCGCGCCCGACCTCCCGTTCGTTGTCGTACAGCTGTGCGGTGTCGACGTGGCGGTAGCCGAGCTCCAGCGCGGTCGACACCGTCTCGTAACACGCCGTCCCCGTGAGCTGCCACGTCCCGAGCCCCACCGACGGGATGCGCGCGCCGTTGGCCTCCACGTACTCCGTCCCGACGCCGTCTCCGGTCATACTCGACGTTGCGGCGCCGCCGCCGAGAACGTGTCGGCGGGGCCGCGCCGGGCGTTTCGACTCGGGATCGAAAAAGAAAAAACACCGAGGCTCGGTCGCCGTCGCTGGCGACCGATCGCCTTACAGGCGCTGGAGGTTCGTCGCCCGCGGGCCCTTGTCCGCCTGCTCGATGTCGAACTCGACTTCCTGTCCCTCTTCGAGGTCCGGACCGCCGACGTCCTCCATGTGGAAGAACACGTCCTCGTCAGCGTCCTCTGTCTCGATGAAACCGTAACCGCCCGTGTCGTTGAAGAAATCAACCGTGCCGTTTGCCATTGCACCTGTTCTCCTCCGCCCGGAGGCATAACCTTTGTGCGAGACGGGCTATCACGGCCGACGCCGCGCGTGCCCGCCCATCACAACACATTTGATCCGAAGGGGAGAACTAGAACCGTATGACAGCCCCGATCCGGGTGCTCCACGTCGAGGCCGACGCCGCGGCGCCGGCGTCGACCGGGCTCGATCGGGCGGCCGACGGGCTCGCGGTCGAGACGACGACCGGCGCCGAGGAGGCGCTCGACCGGATCCGAACTGGGGCGTTCGACTGCGTGGTCTCCGACTACGAGCTGCCGGGGACCGACGGCATCGAGCTCCTCGAAGCCGTCCGTGCGGAGCGGCCGGACCTTCCGTTCATCCTGTTCACCGGCCAGGGGTCCGAGGGGGTCGCGAGCGACGCCATCTCCGCGGGCGTCACCGACTACCTCCGGAAGGGGCCAGACGCCGAGCAGTACCGGCTGCTCGCGAACCGGATCCGGAACGCCGTCGAACGCACGCGGGCCGAACGAGCCCGGACCCGTCACCTCGAAGCCATCGAGACCGCCCGCGAGGGGATCAGCATCCTCGACGCCGACGGGGAGTTCATCTACGTCAACGAGGCGTACGCCGACCTGTACGGCTACGACCCCGAAGCGATGGTCGGCGAGCACTGGGAGCTCGTCTACCCCGACGACGGCGCCGAGACCGTCCGCACGGAGATCCTGCCGGCCGTCGAGGCCGACGGCTACTGGCACGGCGAGACCACCGGGGTCCGGGCCGACGGCACCACCTTCCCCGAGGACCACGTGGTCTCCCGGACCGACCGCGGCGATCTCGTGTGCACGGTGCGCGACCGCTCCGAGCCGCGGGACCACCGGGCGGAACTCCGGCTGAAGAACAGGGTGCTGGAGGAGGCTCCGATCGGGATCACGATCGCGGAACCCGCCGCCGAGGACAACCCCCTCGTCTACGTCAACGACCACTTCGAGGCGCTCACCGGCTACGACGCCGAGGAGGTGGTGGGGCGGAACTACCGGTTCCTCCAGGGCGAGCGTACCCGCGAGGAGCCGGTGGCGGCGATGCGCGAGGCGATCGGGAACGCCGAGCCCGTGACCGTGGAACTCCGGAACTACCGGAAGGACGGCTCGGAGTTCTGGAACCGCGTCACCATCGCGCCGCTGTTCGACGACGACGGCACCGTCCAGAACTGGGTCGGGTTCCAAGAGGACGTCACCGAACGGAAGGAGCGCGAGCGGGAGCGCGCGGCGCTGGAACACGGGATCGAACACGTCGGCGTCGGCGTGGCGAGCTACGACGACGAGGGCCGGATCCGGTACGCGAACGAACAGTACGCGACGATGCTGGGTTCGACCCGCGCGGAGCTGGTCGGCCGCCCGATCTGGGAGGTCAACCCCGAGTTCGAGTCCGACCGCTTCGGGGCGTACTGGAACTCCTACGACCCGGGGGAGACCCGCGTCTACGAGACGGTCCACGAGCGGCTCGACTCCGGCGAGCGGATCCCGGTGGAGACGACGACCACCAGCGTCCGGATCGACGACACGCCGTACCACATCGGGACGATCAACGACATCACGGAGCGGAAGGCCCGCGAACGGCAGCTCCAGCGGGAGGTCGACCGGCTCGACGAGTTCGCGAGCATCGTCTCCCACGACCTCCGGAACCCGCTCAACGTCGCGCAGGGCCACCTCGACCTGCTCGATCCGGCGTCCGACGGCGACGCCGACCACGTCCGAACCGTCCGCGACGCGCTCGAGCGCATGAACGACATCATCACCGACACGCTCACCCTCGCTAGACAGGGCCGGGTCGTCGACGAGACCGAACCGGTCTCGCTCCGGCACGTCGCCGAGGAGAGCTGGCGGAACGCCGACACCGGCAGCGCCCGCCTCGACGTCGTCGACGACCGGACGATCCGGGCCGACCCCGATCGGCTCCGGAGCGTCCTCGAGAACCTGTTCCGGAACAGCGCGGAACACGG
>CAZIQT010000043.1:0-16019 GCA_964541645.1 uncultured Halobellus sp.
GGACGACGCTACGCCCCGGCGACGACGCCGCGATCGTCGCCCTCCGGGAGGCGGGCACGGGGCTTGCGATCTCCGCGGGTGCCGTGCCCGCCTGGACCGGCTGTGCGCCATACGACGGCGCGCGTGCGGTCGCTCTGGAGAACGCGACCAACCTCGCAGCGAAGGGGGCGACGCCGCTCGCAGCGGTCGACTGTCTGAACGGCGGCAACCCCGAGACGCCGGCGGTGTACGGCGGCTTTTCCGCGGTCGTCGACGGCCTCGCGGACATGTGCGGCGACCTGTCGGTGCCGGTCGTCGGCGGGAACGTGTCGCTGTACAACGACTCCGCGGCGGGACCGATTCCGCCGACGCCGACGCTCGCGATGGTCGGCGCGAAGCCGGGCTACGACGCCCCGACCGCCGCGCTCGACGGCGACGGGGCGCTGCTGCTCGTCGGATCCGGCAGCGGCGCCCTCGGCGGGTCGGAGCTGCTGGCGCAGTCGGGCGGAACCGACCGGTTCCCGACGCTGCCCGACGATCCGGCGGCGGTCGTCGAGGCGCTCGCGGCGGTGGCCGACGCCGACGGCACGCTCGCGGTCCACGACGTGAGCAACGGCGGACTCGCCGTCACGCTCGCGGAGCTCGTCACCCCCGAGGCGGGCGCAGACGTCGCGGTCGACGACTCGGTCGCGCTCTTCGAGGAGACCCCCGGCCGCGCTGTCGTCGAGACGACCGACCCCGAGGGCGTGCGGGCGGCGTTCGACGGCGTCGCGCCCGTGACGCGGGTCGGGACGGCGACCGACGACGGCGTGTTGTCGGTCGACGTCGACGGAACGGAGTTGAGGGTCGACGCCGAGCGGGTCGCGGCGCTCCGCGGGGTACTCGACGAAGCGCTGGACTGACGCGGTCTTACAGCAGCAGCGGAAGCCCGAACACGACGACGAGACCGACCACGAGCACCACAAACCCGGTCGTGACCTGGCTCGACCCGAACGGCTGCATCGGCGAGGTGACCCGGCCCTCGTCGGCGTGTTCCTCGTGATGCTCGGAGGACGCCTCGTGGCCGTGGTCGTCGGCGTGTGCCCCCTCGTCCGCGTCGTGATCGCTCATACGCGGTGGGTCACCCGCCGGTGATAAAACGCTCCCGGATCGGTCGCTCCGGGGAGCGGGGGCGAACAGGCGACACGCCGCTCGGAGCCGTTTCGGTCTCCGCGACACACCGTGTCGCACACCCGCCCGTGTGTCGCGGCCGATCTCAGGTCACGCGGCGTCTGGTCGCGGATCCGCACATAAACGTTCGGTGCGGAGCCGGGACACGGGACGCCGACGGCCCATCAGACACCTTTTGACCCGGCGCGTCCTACCTCGGGTATCAGATGACGCTCACGAAACGGATCATCCCCTGCATCGACGTCGACCTCGACGACGACGGCAACCCCGCGGTCTACACCGGCGTCAACTTCGAGGACCTGCAGTACACCGGCGACCCTGTGGAGATGGCCAAGCGGTACAACGAGGCGGGCGCCGACGAGTTCGTCTTCCTCGACATCACCGCGTCGGCGGCCGGGCGGGCGACGATGCTGGACACGGTCTCGCGGGTGGCCGACGAGGTGTTTATTCCGCTCACGGTCGGCGGCGGCATCCGGACCCGCGAGGACGTCAAGGAGACGCTCCGAGCGGGAGCAGACAAGGTATCG
Source organism: uncultured Halobellus sp. (assembly GCA_964541645.1). Lineage (GTDB taxonomy): Archaea > Halobacteriota > Halobacteria > Halobacteriales > Haloferacaceae > Haloquadratum. The sequence goes on from CAZIQT010000043.1 coordinate 1,677, forward strand.
ATCAACACCGCGGCGCTGGAGAACCCGGAGGTGATCGACGAGGGGGCCCGCGCGTTCGGCTCCCAGTGCATCGTGATCTCGGTCGACGCCCGGCGCCGGTTCGACGAGGCGGGCGAACACTACGTCGCGGTCGACGGCGAGTCCTGCTGGTTCGAGTGTACGGTGAAGGGCGGCCGCGAGGGCACCGGCTTCGACGTGGTCGAGTGGGCACGGGAGGCCGCCGCCCGCGGCGCGGGCGAACTGTTCGTCAACTCCATCGACGCCGACGGCACGAAGGAGGGGTACGACATCCCGCTGACGAAGGCGGTCTGCGACTCGGTGTCGACCCCCGTGATCGCCTCCTCGGGGTGCGGCGGTCCCGAGGACATGTGCGAGGTGTTCACCGAGGCCGGCGCCGACGCCGGACTCGCGGCGTCGATCTTCCACTTCGGCGAGTACAGCATCGAGGAGACCAAAGCGTACCTCGACGAGCGCGGGGTCCCGATCCGGCTGTGACCAGCCGACGGCGGTCCGACTATCACCAGCGATACCGGCAGGTAACCAATTTGTATCCGGTCGGCCGACGGTGACCCAACGATGACCGCGTACGAGTCGTTCGCCCACAGCGCCGAGGTCAAGGGCATCGAGGTGACGTCGATCGTGCAGGCGGCGGACCGCCTCTCGACGGTGTTCGGAGAACGGATGGAGGAGATCTGCGCCGCAAACGGGCTCGCGTCCGTCCGGCCCGATTCGTGGTACGCGCTCCAGTCGTACCGCGACGCGATCCGGACGGTCGACCGGCAGGTCGGCGAGCGAGCGGTCTTCTACATCGGAAAGAAGCTCCCCGAGTTGACCGAGTGGCCGAGCGGCGTCGGGACGGTTGTCGAGGGGATGGAGTCGATCAGCGGCGCCTACGAGACCGTCCACCGCGGGGGCGACGTGGGCTACTACCGCGTCGAGTCGGTGGGCGACGACCGGCTCCGGCTGCGGTGTAAGAACCCCTACCCCTGCGCGCTCGACCGCGGGGTGATCCGCGGGACGGGCGAACGGTTCAGCCCGCCGACGGCGTACGTCGACCTCACGGAGCGAAACACCCGGTGTCGGGCGGACGGCGGCGACGAGTGCGTCTACGAGGTGACCTGGTAGATGGACCGACTCCCGCACGTCCCCGACGTCGACCGCGTGACCGTGGCGGAGCCGTCGTTCGAGGCCGACGGTCGAACGGTGAGACGCGTCTCGGGAGACGCTACTGCGCGGCGGCCTCGAACGCCGCCGAGAAGTCCTCGACGGTCGTCTGGACGTTCCGGGAGGCCGTCGCGAGCGCGTCGAGGGGGTCGACGCCGGCCTCGGTCTTGATCGAGAGGATGGGTTCGGTCTGGCCGCCCGACTGCTCGGGGTTCACGTCGTAGGTGGCGGCGGCGACGCCGTCGGTTTCGAGCAGCGCCCCCTTGATAACGTTCATGAAGGTGTGGTCCTCGCCGGCGACCTCGATACGGAGCTCCTCGTCGGTCTTGTCGATGACCCGCAGTTCCATACCCGTGGTACCCGACGCCGGCGTTTCAGTATTTCGTATTCGGGAACAGCGCCTGAACGTCGGTCCCGGGCTCGATCAGCCGGTACTCCCTGCCGTCGCGCTCGATTACGCCGTGGCGTTCGAGGTGATCCAGGTGCGCGAACGCCTCGCCGGGGCCGTGGAGGATGTGGATCCCGTCGAGGTCGCCGAACAGCCGGGCGCTCACGGTCCAGGTGTCGGCCGGGCCGCGGTCGTCGAGCGCCTCGATCACCCGGCGCGTCCGCTCGACGTGGTGGGTTCTGATCTCCCCGGCCCGCCCGGCGGGGTCATCGATCGGGTCGCGGTGGCCGGGCCACGCCCGGTCGAGGTCGCGGGCCGCGAGCCGGTCCAAGCTGTCGACGTACTGCGCCAGCGGGCGGTCGACCCGGAGGTCCGCGCCGCCGACGTTCGGGGTGTACTCCGGGAGGATGGCGTCGCCGACGAACGCCTCGGCGGGGTCTGCGGGGGCGACGGTCTCGTACGCGACCAACCCGGCGGCGTGGCCCGGAAGATGGACCACCGAGAGGTGGCCGTCGCCGGCCGCCACCCGGTCGCCGTCGGTCAGGGGTTCGACCGCAACCGACGCCCCCGTCGCGCCGGCGAACTCGGTGCGGAACTCCCTGAGCGCCTCGCGTTTGCCCGGGGGGATCCCCCACTCCTCGAACCGGTCGTCCCGGCGGGCCCACAGCGCCGCGAAGGCGTCGTCGTCGCCCGCGACGAGCGGCACATCGGCCTCGTGGGCGAACACCGTCGCCCCCGACTCCGCGGCGAGTTCCCCCGCGAGCCCGCTGTGGTCGGCGTGCCAGTGCGTGAGCAGGATCCGGTCGAGCTCCGCGAGCGGGACGCCCGCTTCGGAGAGCCCGTCGACGAGGTCGGTCCGCACCGCAGGCGTCGAGACGCCGGTGTCGATCAGCGTCGTCGTGTCGCCGTGGACCACGTACGCGTCGTTCCGCCCCTCGAACACCGTGTTGCCCAGCCGGATCCGCGTGAGCTCCATACCCGGACACACGAGCGAGCGGGTATGAGCGTTGCCGTACCCCGGCCGCGGTGCCGGCGTCGGCGCCGCCGTCGGTAGATTCAATTCGGGCGGTCACGAAGCCGCGACGAGGGGATGGAGGACTTCTACGAGCTCCTGGGGGTGTCCGCGAACGCCGGGGCCGACGAGATCGACCGGGCGTGGCGCGAGCGCGTCCGCCGGTACCACCCGGACGTGAACGACGACACCCGGGCGACCGCCCAGTTCAAGACGCTCCAGACCGCCCACGAGGTCCTGACCGACGAGTCCGAGCGGGCCGCCTACGATCGGCTCGGTCACGAGACGTACGTCCGGGACCGGTTGGACGGGCTCCCCACCGCCGGCCGGGCCGCGGACGCGGAGCCCGACGCATCGAGCGGGGACGGGACCGAGGACGACACGGATGCCTCGGGGCCGAGCGGGGCCGCCGGCGGGGGTCGAACCGACCGGACCGACCGGACCGCGGGGAGCCGCGGAGCCGAGGGCGGAGCCGGGCGGGGTCGCGGCGCCGACGCCCGAGGGCGGACCGCGGCCGCGGGGGCCGCAAGCGGGGCGGGCGGATCGAACGACCGGGCGGGCGCGCGGACCGCGACATCGACGGCCGGGCGCCGAGGCCGGTCGCGACGACCGCTGGCGTCCGCCTGGGCGGGCATCGCGACCGTGGGCCTGGGCTACCTCCTCGGGGTGTGGGCGTATCTCGACGCGAACGCCGAGGCGCTGTCGACGTTCGCCGCGGCGTCCCCGGCGACGCTTCCGTCGGTGCTGGTCCGGACCCGGACACTCGTCGCTCCCGGAACGTTCGTGCTCGACGCCGTCTCCGCCGGCGCGGTCCTCCCGCTCGCTCTCGCCGCCGGCGCGGCCGGGATCGCGGTGGGGTTCGTCGCCGTGGTCGCGTCGTTCGGCCGCGGCGCCGCGTACCTCTACGCGGTGGGCGGGCTCACGCCCGTCGCGGCGCTCGCGATCGGGCCGGCGGTCGCCGCCCCGGACGGCGTGATCCTCGCGCTCGTCGTCGTTGGTCCGGTCGCGACCGTGGGGCTGTTCCTGGTCGACGTGGGACGGGAACTGCTGACCGACCGGTGACCCGCCGGCGGCGGAAGCGAAGGAGGTGGGACCCCCGCGGGTCCCGGATTCGACCAAGCCACTGCGGAGAGCACCAGTCTCGCAGGTTCTTGTCTGACGCGCTCGGCGTTGGGATGCCGTTCGCGTCGACTCGTATTCCAACGTATGTATTGAAAAACGCTATGATGGTACCAATATATGGTTCAAGATCCTATCACACGTTCAGTATTGTCTTTCGTCGCTTCGTAGACGTTCTATTTTGTTTTCGTCCGGCCGAACGGCCCGGGTCGCGCCGTCGCCGGGTCGGCGGGGGTGGTCCCGCGGCGCCGGAGCTCACCGGACCAGATACGAGTCGTCCCCGGGGAGGAACCGGCCGAGGTCCGCCTCGCGCCGGAAGTCCGTCGACTGGAGTTCCGAGAGCCCCTTGGCCAGCCGGTCGTGGTGGGTCGGTCCCCACTCCGCGGGCTCCGCGACGGGAACGACGAGGAAGCCGCTCCCGACCCGCTCGGTCGCGTGGAGCGACTCCATGTCCGGTTCGTCGTCCACGGGGTGGGCGGTGTACGTCCGGAGGACGTGGGCGGTCGCCCGTGAGCCGACGGGGAGGAGGACGTGGGCCGCGATCGCGCGGAGTTCGGCGTCGAAGAAGGGTTCTAGCTCGTCGTACGACGACTGCGGCGGCGGGGTCTCGGCGGGCGCACACAGGTGGAGATACGAGAAGAACGTCCGCGAAACGGTGGGCACATCGCCCGTCGCGGTCAGGAGCCCGGCGTCGGCCAGCGCCGCCTGGAGCCGACGGCCGGCGGCGTTGGTGAACGGGACCCCGGAGTCGAGGCCACCGTGGATCCCAGGGTGGTCGCCGACGACGTGGAACGCCGCGTTGGCGTCGCCGTAGCCGGGAACGAACCGGTCACACGGCGGGCGCATGCCGAACGGGTTACTGGTTCTGTCGGTGACGTTCTCCACACCGGAGGATGCAGGAGGAACCGATTAAAACCGCCCGATTCGGGGTCGGGTTACGCGCGACGTCGGGACTGCCTTCGTCGCCTCCCGAACGGGAATCCCGGTGGGTTACAGTTCGACGCCGGAGGGAATCAGGCTGTGGGAACGCAGGAGGTTCCCCTCGGCGTCGTAGACCAGAAACGTCTGTTTCTCGTAGGCGACGACCTCGTCGTCGTCGATGCTGACCTCGACGCGATACCGGCCGTCGTCGGCGTCGGCGGCGGTGCGGCCGAATTCGCGTGCCGCCCGGATGAACGTCAGTACGTCGTCGGCGGTCTGGTTGAGCTCCAGAACGAAGTCACCGGTGACTCGGTTGGTGACGCTCACGACGCCTTGGGCGTCCGACGCCTCGAGCGAGTCCTGCAGTCGGAACGCCACGTCCGTCTCCTCCGCGTCGAGATACGCACCGGATGGGTCCGAAAGTCGCCGCTCGAGTTCCTCTCTGGGGCCACGGAAGTCGATCCGGACGAGCGGCTTCTCGGGGTCGCCGCCCCCGTCGACCCACGTGACGTTGTCGACATCTAGCTCGAAGTAGTCCCGCCTCATTCCGTGCGCGATACTTGGATGCCATCAGGTATGAACGTAACGCCCGCGTCCGACGGGCGAACGACGGGGCCGGCGGAGCCGAATCACGCTCGAACGCCGGGTCAGGGTCGTCGACCCGCTGAGTGTCGATTCGATATAGCAGCATATGATATATCTCTCCATTGGCGCCGACGTGCGGCGGCTACACGGCGTGAGACCGAACCGTCTCGAAGTCGTCGGCAGCGACGCTCTCGCTCACTGCGTCGGCGTCGAGGTCGGGAATCGACCCGGGATGTTTCCGCCGGAAGTACGAGAGCAGGTTGTCGACGTCGCGCTCCAGGAACTCGCGGGCGTTCTCGTGGTCAGTCGCCACCGACTGCGGCCAATCGAAGACCGTCACCCCGGACTCGCTGACGGCAACGTTGTACTCGCTCATATCCGCGTGGACGTATCCCGCGGCGTACGCGGCCGCGACCTCCCGGAGGATCAGGTCCAGAACCCCGACCGCTTGGTCGTCGGCGAGCCTGGTCCGGTCGAGCTCGACGCCGTCGAACTTCCCCATCACGATCGCGTGACGGTTCTGGTCGATCGGCCGGGGGACCGACACGTCTGGATACAGCGCTTCCAAGGCGTCGTACTCCCGTTCGGCCGCCTTTCGGGCGGTGTAGAGCCACGACACGTGCTGGTTGTCCGCGGTGTAGTCCCGCTCGCGGGTCACTTCACGGAACTCCGTGTACCCCTCCCGGTGGAACTTCAGCGCCAGCGGCGTGTACGACTGGACCTCCAGGACGTCGCTCTCCTTTCCGACGCCGAGCGGCGCACCGACACCCTCGATCGTATCGCGCTCGGAGAAGGTTCGGAGCGCGAGCGCGTCGTACCCCTCCGCGGTAAGGGTGTACCCCTCGTACTGGATCGTCTTCCGATCGATCAACCCGCGCGTGGCACACCGGTCGAGCCGGTAGCCGACCTCCTCGCTCGTGAGGTTCGAGAGGTCCGGGAGCTTCCCCCGGTTGACCCACTCGGAGAACCGCATCCCCTGTTCGACGCCGGAGAGGAGGTAGAAGTCTTCGGGTTCGAGTTCTGCCATCGCGCCGGCGACGTTCCGAACCATACCGGCGGGAGGACGGCGACGCCTAAAAGACTCGCGAGTCGGCGACTCACGCTTCGAGCCGGGTCGGGGTGAAATTCGTACATCGTATATCGCGATATGAAATTCCCGTTCCGGGGTCGAAATCGGTTTCCCTGCCCGGGCGTAGCCTCGACTATGCTCGACGAACCTGGGCCGCTCGCGGATCGGGAGTGGCGGCTGATCCGCGAGGACGTCCGCGAGGGGCCGATGCAGATGGCGCTCGACGAGGTGGCCGCCGAAACCGCCGCCGACGGGGGACCCCGAACCGTCAGGGTCTACCGGTGGCGCCCGAGTTGCCTCTCGCTGGGGTACGGACAGGACCCCGACACCGTCGACTGGGCGGCCTGCGCCGACAGCGGGGTTTCGGTCACCCGCCGGCAGACGGGCGGCGGAGGGATCTACCACGACGTCGACGGCGACATCTCGTACTCGATCGTCGCCCCCCGGTCGGAGCTCCCGGGCGACCTGCTCGACGCCTACCACCTGCTGTGTGAGCCGGTGCTCGACGCGTTCGAGCGGCTCGGCGTCGACGCCGACTACGCCGCCGAGTCGACGCCGGCGGTGTGGTCGCCCGCCTGCTACCTCCGGGCGCTCGACCCCGCCCACGACGTCGTCGCCGACGGTCGGAAGCTGAGCGGGAACGCGCAGTACCGCCGGCGGGAGTCGGTGGTCCAACACGGGTCGCTGACCTACTCGGTCCGCGCGGACGCCCACCTCGGGGCCCTCTCCGGCCACGGCGTCGCGGCCGCGGAGTTCCGTGACCACGTCGTCGGGATCGACGACCTCGCCGACGTCTCCCGGTCGGAGGCGGTCGAGGCCGTCGAGGAGTCGCTCGCGGCGTGGGCCGACGCCTCGGCGGGGTCGTGGACCAACGCCGAACTCGACCGGGCCCGCGAGAAGGTCGAGCGCAAATACGCCGCCGACGAGTGGGTTCGCCGGCGTCCCGCCGAGCGGTCCTGAGACGCGAGGGGACTCCGAAGTCGCTTTACTCCCCGGGTCGCAACCCCAGGTATGCGAGTTGGCGCACACGAGTCGATCGCCGGCGGCGTCGCGAACGCCGTCGATCGACAGGTCGACGACGGCGGGAACTGCGGCCAGATCTTCACCCACTCCCCGCAGGTGTGGCAGGCTCCGAACATCGACCCCGACGACGCCGCGGCGTTCCGCGAGCAGTCAGCGGAACACGACGTCGGACCGTGGGTCATCCACTCGTCGTACCTCGTGAACCTGTGTACCCCGAAGGACGATCTCCGGGCGAAGTCGGTGGAGTCGATGCAGCAGGAGGTCGACGCCGCGGCCGAACTCGGGGTCCCGTACGTGAACGTCCACTTGGGGGCACACACCGGCGCCGGGGAGCAGCAGGGGCTCGACAACGCGGTGTCGGCGCTCGACGAACTCGACGTGCCCGACGGCGTCACCGTCCTCGTGGAGTCCGACGCCGGCTCGGGCACGAAGCTCGGCGACGACTTCGCCCACCTGGGGTACGTGCTGCGCGAGAGCGCCCAGGACCTCGACGTCTGTCTCGACACCGCACACGCCTTCGCGGCGGGCTACGACCTCTCGACGCCGGCGGGGGTCGAAGAGACCTTCGAGGAGCTGGATTCGGCGGTCGGCGCGGAGAACCTGGCGTACGTCCACCTCAACGACTCCAAACACGGCTGCGGTACCAACAAGGACGAACACGCCCACGTCGGCGAAGGCAAGATCGGCGAGGCCGGGATGCGCGCGTTCGTCAACCACCCCGCGGTCGCGGACGTGCCGCTGGTCGTCGAGACCCCCACGGAGGACGGCAAGGGGTTCGCGTGGAACATCCAGCGGGTGCGCGACCTCCGGGCGTAGCCGGGAAGGCTTTGACAGACGCCCCGTAACCCGCCGGCGTGAGCGAACTTCAGTGGTCGCGGCGCCGGCTGCTCCGGTCGGCGGTCGGCGTCGCCGGGTCGGCATCCGTCGCCGGCACCGCAACCGGGTCGGCGGCGGCGAACCGCCGGGACGACGGGTGGGAGGCGTCGGTCGCGACGTGGAACCTGGGGTTGGGTGCGGATTTCCTCTCCGTGGCACGCGGCGGCGACGCGCCGGTCGCCGAGCGCGTCGGCGCCCTCTACCGACAGGTGCTCGACAGCCGCCCGCGGGGTCGGATGGGCGCGGTCGCGGCGGCGCTCGCGGAGCGTCGCCCCGATGTCGTCGGCCTCCAGGAGGCCGCCGTCGTGCGTCGGGGCCCGCGCTCCGGCGGAGCACCCGCCGAACCGGACGCGGAGACCGTCGTGGTGGATCACCTCGCGGCCCTCCGCGGGGCGCTCGAGGATCGGGGCGTCCCGTACCGCGTTGCGGCGGCCGCGACGAACGCCGATCTGGAGTTTCCCGCCCGGGTCGACGACGGGGCGGCCGACGTGCGCGTGACCGACCGCGACGTCCTCCTGGTCCGGGCGGACGCCGACGCCGCCGTCACCGAAGCCCGGACCGGGGCGTACGACGCGTCGCTGACGCTGCCGGTCGGCGACGGGCGCACGGTGGCGATCCCCCGTGGGTACGCGGCCGCCGACATCGACGTCCGCGGGGAGCGGGTGGCCGCGGTGACCACACACCTCGAAGCCGCGCTGTCGGGCGTCAGGCGGGCGCAGGCCGGCGAGCTGGCGTCCGTCGTCGCGTCGCTGTCGCCGCCGACAGTCCTCCTCGGCGACCTGAACGACGGCCCCGGTCCGGAGGCTGCGGGCGCCGCCGCGAACGGGACGACGACGCCGGACGACGACCCCTCGCTGGGCGCGTACGAGGTCGTGACCGCCGGACTCAGCGACCCCGTCGACCCCGGCGGGTGGCCCGGGGCGTCGGCGTCGGGATCCGGCACGTGCTGCCGTCCGGCGTCGCTCCGACCGCCGGACGCCGACGGGCTGTCCCGCCGGATCGACCACGTGCTCGTGGCCGGGTTGCGGGCGTCGGGGTCGCGCCGGCTCGGCGTCGATCCGGCGTCGGTGGACGGCTCCGACCGGGCGGTGTGGCCGTCGGACCACGCCGGCGTGCTGGTCGGGTTGACCCCGCCGGCGACGGGAACGACGACCGACACCGAAGCGGCCGCGACGACGACGCCGGAGCCGACCGCGACGACGACAGTCGGGGGCGCGGAGACGCCGACCACGACGCCGGGGTTCGGGGTCCCGGCCGGTCTCGCCGCGCTGTGTGCGGCCGCGGCCGCGCTCCGCCGGAGCGGCCCCGACGAGCCGTGACCGACCCGCTTTTCACTCGGCCCGCGGGTAGTCCCTCCCGTGCGGCGCTTCTCACCCGAGTATCTGCGGCGGACCCGCGAGGGGCTGTGGGACCGCTCCACGGCGGCGTTAGCCCCGCTGTCGCTTCCGGACCGCGAGCGCGTCCTCGACGCCGGCGCCGGAACCGGGGCGTTCGCCCGCGTGCTCGCCGCCGACACCCCGGCGACAGTGGTCTGTCTCGACGCCGACCCCGACCTCCTCGACGTCGCCCGCGAGCGGACCGGCCTCGACGTCGTCGCCGGCGACGCGACCCGGCCACCGTTCGCGGCGGGGGCGTTCGACCTGGTGGCGTGTCAGGCGCTGTTGGTGAACCTCCCCGACCCGGCGGCCGCGCTCGACGCCTTCGCCGCCGTCTCCTCGGAACTCGTGGCCGCGGTTGAACCCGACAACGCCGACGTGAGCGTCGACTCGACCGTCGACGCGGAGGCCGAACTCGAACGGCGGGCGCGGACGGCGTACATCGAGGGCGTCGGAACCGACGTCGCAATGGGCGCCCGGCTACCGGCGCTGTTCCGCGACGCGGGGTTCGAGTCGGTCCGGACCCGGCGCCACTACCACCGGAAGGTGGTGGAGCCGCCCTACGACCGGCCGTCGCTGTCGGCGGCCGCTCGGAAGGCCAGCGGCGCGGGACTGGCCGACCACGAGACGGAACTCCGGCGGGTGTTGTCGCCCGACGAGTACGACGCGCTCCGCGCGGCGTGGCGGGAGATGGGTCGGGCGGTCGTCGACGCGATGCGGGCGGGGACCTACCGGCGGGTCGAGGTCGTCCCCTTCGACGTCGTCGTCGGACGCGTTCCGGACGTCTGAGACGACCGGGCGTGCGGGGTCCGACGGATCGACTCAGTCGTCACACCGGACCGAGATCACGGGGCACCGGGCGCCGTTCCGGACGGTTCGGCGGGTCGATCCGGCGATGAGTTCGCGGAGCCGGCCCTTCGTCGGCGCCCCGATGACGGTCAGGCCGTAATACTCCGACTGCTCGACGATCGCCTCGGCCGCGTCGGGGGCGTCGAGAACCCACGCCGTGGTCCGATCCGGCCGGCCGATGCGGCCGCACGCCGCCTCGACGTAGGCGTCGGCCTCGGCCCGCCGTCGGTCCGTGGCGTCGGGCGGGACCACGTGGAGTACGTCGACCCAGGCGTCGGTGTCGGCGGCGATCCGTCCGGCGACGTCGGCCGCGGCGGCGGAGTGGGGGCCGCCGGTGACCGCGACCAGGATCGACCGGGCGTCGTCGGGCTGACAGCGGTTCACGGTGACGACCTCGCAGTTCGCCCGGATCCCGAGGCGCTCGGTCAGGTTCCGCCGAAGGAACCCGGTTTCGGCGCCGCTCGGTACCACGAGCGCCGCGTCGTCGGTCGCACGGATCTCGGTGAGGATCCGGTTCAGGAGCGTACGCGTCCGGAGCAGCCCCGGCGGGCCGGCCCGGGAGACGGTCCGCGCCGCCCGGGCCGCGAGTTCCCGCTCCGTGTCGTCCGGAAGCCCGGGGTCGTACTCCGTCGGCGTCGCTTCGGTAGGGTCGACGACGTAGAGGGGCGCGCCCGACGCCCGAGACAGCGCGGTCGCGACCCGAAGCTGGCCGGTGACCACGGGCTCCGCCGGCGTCAGAAGCGGTACCAGAACGCAGTCGCGGTCGAAGTCGTCGGCCACCGGGGACGTCTCCGCGGACACGTCGCCCGTCTCGACGATGAGCGACGGCGCGGGTGGATAGCCCATACGCCACGCCCACGGCTCCGGCCCTCAAAAGTGTGCACGATAGTTCAGACCGGCCGTTCGGACGTTATAGCCGGCTTTCTCGGCACCCTACCCGGCGTGTGGCCCCGAAAGAGAGTCGCGCCGTGGGCCGCCCACGCGGGTCAGACGACGTCGCCGCGGACGCTCCGGCCCGACTGCGACGTGCGGGCCGCGGCGAGCGCGTCTGCGGCCTCCGCGGCGGCCGCCTCGTCGGCGCCGAGCATCGACAGCGCCTCCGGAAGCGTGGGGAAGGCGAGTTCGCCCCCGCGGAGCTTGGTCATGGCGTCGGTCGAGCGGCGTCCCTCGGCGTAGAGACAGACGCCGCGGGGGTCGACGATCTGGGCGTACGCCCCCCGGTCGAGCGCGACCTCCAGCCGCCGTCGGACGTTCCGCTCGAAGGGGGCGTTACACACTTCGAGGTGGGTTGGTTCGTCGCCCGGCAGGAGGGTGGCGGCGAGACATTTCTCCGGGGCGGCGTGGCCGCTCGCGTTCGTCCGCACCAGTTCGGGGTTCGCCTCGGCCCACTCCGCCGACACGGTCTTGCCCACGCCCTGCACCCCGTGTTCGGCCTCGAACGCCGCTCCCGCCGCGTCGTCGCCGCGGAGGAGGAGGTCCTTCGTGACGTAGACGTCCAGCCGGTCGACGGGGTCGAGCCCGAGCGCGACGTCGCCGTACACCCAGACCTCCCGGACCGGCACCGGAAGCGGGCCGGCCTCGACGGCTTCGAGAAGTGCGTCGACCCGGTCCAGCGCGCTCGAACGATCCATACCCCGCGTCGGGCCCGGCGGAGTGAATGCCTTTCGACCCGCTCGTCCGGAGGAGTTTTGATTACGGACGCCATACATGTAGATGGCACCTCGGGGGTGTCGATCGGCCGGTCGCCGTGGCGGTGACCACTCCGGGCACTGCAGCCCTGGGGTGCCTCCCCCCAACCCCTCTCCCCACCCTTTTGCGGACGAAACCGGTATGCGCCCGGCCCGACAACGCCGGACCGATGGAGTGCGACAAGTGCGGGTGTGACGCCGTGATGCACGCCGGGTACTCCGGGGCACACCTCTGCGACGACCACTTCCGTGCGTCGGTGGAAAAGCGGGTCCGTCGCCGGATCCGCACCGACGGACTCGTGCCGCGGGACGCCACCCCGGAGGACCCCGAGCAGTGGGTGGTCGGGCTCTCCGGCGGGAAGGACAGCGTCGTGCTCGCGTCGATCCTCGACGACACCTTCGGCCCGGATCCCCGGATCGAGATCGTCGCGTTGACCATCCACGAGGGGATCGAAGGCTACCGTGACGAGAGCGTCGACGCCTGCGTCGAGCTCGCCGCCGACCTCGACCTCCGCCACGAACTCGTCTCCTACGAGGAGGAGTTCGGCGTCCGGATGGACGACGTGGTCGACGACGACCCCGAGGGGATGGCGCCGTGTGCGTACTGTGGCGTCTTCCGGCGCGACCTGCTCGAAACCTACGCCGAGGCGCTCGACGCCGACCTGCTCCTGACCGGCCACAACCTCGACGACGAGGCCCAGACCGCGCTGATGAACGTTCTGGAAGGCAACGTCGAACAGATGGCGAAACATTTCGACGCTAGCCTCGGGCCCATCGACGAGCGCACCGACCGAACGGCGTTCGTGCCGCGGGCGAAGCCGCTCCGGGACGTCCCCGAGAAGGAGGTGGCGCTGTACGCCCACCTCCGTGACCTCCCGGCGCACGTCACCGAGTGTCCGCACGCGTCGGAGGCGTTCCGCGGGGAGATCCGGGAGCTCCTGTTGAAACTCGAGGAGGACCACCCCGGCACCAGACACTCGATCGTGTCGGGCTACGAGGAGGTCGCGTCGATGGCGGCCGACCGGTACCGCGGGGAGTCGACCCCCGACCTCCGGGCGTGTGCGGAGTGTGGGTCACAGACCACCCGCGAGGTCTGCCGGAAATGTCGGCTGCTGGAATCGATCCGGGCGGTGTGAGACGACGCACGGCACCGAAAGATCGAACAATCCGGACCGAACGGAGGCGGCGGACGGCTGGAGACGACGGATCGGTCGCGGCGGTGGGCGGCCGCGCGGCCGATCGGAGTGCCGCGTCGCGGACTACCGGATGACGTCGAGGCCGTTCTTCGTCTCGCGCCGCTGTTCGCCGCCGTCGGACTCCCAGGAGCCGCCGCTTGCGGTCGAGGTCGACGTCGACGTCGAGGGCGACCCGGAGTCGCCGAAGTCGACGTTCTCGGCGGCGTCGAACTCGGAGGACTCGATGCTCTGGCGGGACCTGTCGGCCTGCTTCTGGGTCGACGGTCCGAGGACCTGGGCGGACTGGACGCCGGTCATGATCGCCATGACCCGGACCTTCCCCTTGTACTCGTCCTGGATGCGGGCGCCCCAGATGACGTTCGCGCGCGCCTCCAGACGTTCGGTGATGTTCTCGGCGATCCCCTGGGCCTCCTTCAGCGTGAGGTCGGGACCGCCCGTGATGTGGACGAGACCGCCGGACGCTCCGCGGTAGTCCACGTCGAGTAGGGGGTGGTTCATGGCGTCGTTGACCACCTCTTCGGTCTTGTTCTTGTCCTGGGTCTCGCCGACGAGCATCACCGCGACGCCGCCCTGATCCATGATCGTGGACATGTCCGCGTAGTCCAGGTTGATCAGCGAGGGCTGGGTGATGGTCTCGGAGATCCCCTTCACCGTCTCGGCGATGATCTGGTCCATGACCGAGAACGCCTTCCCGATCGGGAGGTTGGGGACGTAGTCGAGCAGCCGGTTGTTGTCGAGGACGATGATGGAGTCGGCCTCGTTCCGGAGCTTCTCCAGCCCCTCCTCGGCCTTCACCGTCCGGGCGCGCTCGACGTTGAACGGGGTCGAGACCATCCCCACCACGATGGCGCCCTGTTCTTTCGCGATCTTTGAGACGACCGGCGCGGCGCCGGTCCCGGTGCCGCCGCCCATCCCAGCGGTGACGAAGACGAGGTCCGCCTCACCGAGCACGTCCTTGATGGTCCCCTGAGCCATCTCGGTCGCGCGCTCTCCCATCGAGGGGTCGCCGCCGGCACCCAGCCCCTGGGTGAGCGACTTGCCCACCAGGATCTTGGTGTCGGCTTCGATCATCTTCAG
>CAZIQT010000044.1:0-1587 GCA_964541645.1 uncultured Halobellus sp.
CTGTTCTTCCAGGGCGGGTACCGCCCGCCGTGGCTGTGGTCGGTCGCCGAGGTGCTCGACGCCACGGCCGACGTCGACGCCATCGTGGTCTCCGACCCCGTCGGCCACGGCTCCGACCGCGGCCCGCACAACTGTGGGGAGTGCGACGACCGCGTCCAGACGGCGATCAAGGACTTCGACCGCCGGCAGGATCCGTCGGTGTTCGAGCAGGTCGGCTGTGAATGCGAGTCCACCTGGGAGTACGTCGTCGACGCGGAGACGAGCTACGGGATGCCGCTGGTGCGATAGGCCGCGTCCGACCGCGCCGGCGTCACCAGTTTCGAGCCCGCGCGATCAGGAACCCCGACCCGGCGACGACTAAGAGCACCGCCCCGATCACGACCGCCCCGCTCCGGGTGGCGGTCCCGACCGCGACCCCGCCCCACGCGAGGCCGAACACGCCGTGTGCGATCCCGAACAGCCGTCGGCCCCGCCGGAGGAACACGGGCGCACCGAGACAGAACCCCGCCGCGAGCACGACCGTCGAGAGCGCGACGGGCCGAGCCCGGACCGGGCCGATCGGGATCGGGCCGACCACCGGTTCGAGCAGGAACAACACCCCGCCGAGCCCCACCAACCCCCCGACGACGGCGGGCCAGAACTCGACGTCGAGCGACGATCCGACGCCACGGCCGCCGGCAGCGCTGTCGTCGCTCACGGCCGTCCGCGACCCTCCGGCCGCGGCGGTCCGGGGTGGTGGCTCCGTTCCATACGCGTCGTTCGACCCGACCGGATTGAAGCTTTGGCTCCGGGTCCGTCGACGGCGGCCGGCGACGCGGTCCGACAACTGCTCGCCCGTCCGCCCGGAGACGACCGGTCGGAGCCGCCTACTCCGCGAACGCCCGGAGGATCCCCCGGCCGTCGACGCTCCGGTTCAGGTCGGGCAGCGCCGCCCGCTCGGGGTGGGGCATCAGCACCGCGACGGAATCGCGCTCGCCGAGGATCCCGGCGACGTTGCCCTTCGAGCCGTTGGGGTTCGCGGCGTCGGTGACGGCGCCGTCGGCGTCGCAGTACCGGAACAGCACGCGGTCGTCGGCGACCAGGTCGTCGTAGCGGTCGTCGTCGATCTCGAAGCGACCCTCGCCGTGGGCGATCGGAACCGAAAGCACCGCGCCCTCGTCGTAGGCGGCGGTCCAAGGGGTGTCGGCGTTCTCAACCCGGAGGTAGACGTACTCACACTGGAACCGGGCGCTTGCGTTGGTGGTGAACGCGCCGGGCGTCAACCGTGCCTCGCACCCGATCTGAGCACCGTTGCAGACCCCGAGCACGGGGACGCCGTCGGCGGCGGCGTCGCGGACCGCCCCCATGATCGGGGAGTGCGCCGCCATCGCTCCCGCCCGGAGGTAGTCGCCGTAGGAGAACCCGCCCGGGACCACGATCCCGTCGGCGTCGGCGGGCAGACCGTCCTCGTGCCACACCCGCTCGGCGTCGACGCCGAGATGCGAGAGCGCGCGGACGGCGTCGCGGTCGCAGTTCGACCCGCCGAACTGGACGACAGCAACCGTCACGGCACGCACCTCCTGTGGTGCGACACGACGGTTGCTGTCG
>CAZIQT010000044.1:1687-15968 GCA_964541645.1 uncultured Halobellus sp.
ACCGTCACGGCACGCACCTCCTGTGGTGCGACACGACGGTTGCTGTCGATGAAACGACCATCATTCCGGCTCGGCCACCTCGACGTCGTAGTCGTGGATCGTCGGGTTCGCGAGCAGCCGCTCGGCCATCTCCTCGGCGCGGTCGGCCGCGGCCGCCGCGGAGTCGGCGTCGAGGTCGACCTCGAAGCGGTCCGCCGACCGGAGGGCGTCGAGCTCGAACCCCAGGCGTTCGAGCGCCCGCTTCGTGGTCTCGGCCTCGGGGTCCAACACGCCCCGCTTCAGCCGGACCGTCACCGTCGCGGTGTACGTCGTCATCGACTCCACCTCCGCGGTGGCGTGGCAAAGTCGTTTTGGACCGGGCGGCGGTGACCGGCCCGCCTTCGGCTCACAGGTTCCGCACCCGCTCGACCGCGTCGTCCATCCCGGGGGCGTCGAACCACTCCGTCCCGGTGTAGGCGTTTGCGCCCGCCGCGTAGAGCTCGGAGACGGCGTCGAGCACCGACGCCGGCAGCGGCCCCGGTGCCCGGTCGCACAGCGTGCGCCAGTCGGCGACGCCCTCGGCTCGCGCCTCGGATTTCGCGGCCGACACCGCCTCGACCCACTCGGGGTCGGTCCGCCGGTAGTACTGCCGGATCACCTCCTTCGAGACCTCCTGACCGTCGTACGCGAAGCGGTTCTCGTCGAACGTTCCCACCACGTCCGCGACCGCGACCGTCCCGTCGTGGTAGAGACACTCGATCTTGCCGTCCTCGTGGCGGAACCCCCGCTCGTCGGCCTGGCGGTTCAGCACCGCGTTGACGTCGCGCGCGACCGACTCCAGGGCCGCGAGGTCGGCCGCGCCGGCGATCCGGTCGGCTTCCGAACGGTCGAGATACCGGTCCTGCTCCTCGTACTTCGTGGAGAACTCCACCACGGGGTCCGGGAGCGCCACGCCCCCCTCGGGCCAGGTGTCGGCGTCGAGGCCGTAGTCGGCGGGCGACCCCCGCGACCGGAGGCTCGACCCGACGGGGACGGTGTTCCGGAAGACGATCTCGAGCGGGATCAGGTAGTTGTCGCCCGCGGCGTCGTGGTAGGCGTCGTAGTCGTACTCGTCGTCGCCCAGATACGGGAGCTCCGGGACCTGCGTGAGTTCGATCGCCATCGCCGTCGGCGGGTCGGCACACGCCCCGAGGTCGACCGGGCGGTCGCCGCCGCGCACCGCCGGGCCGTACACCCCGCGGTAGTGGGTGGGGATCCCCTCGGATTCGAGGGTCTCGAAGTTGTACGCTCCCATCGTACACAGCGAGGCGCCCTTCCGTGGCACGTGATCCGGCATCTCACCCCAGTCGAAGACGGAGTACCGATCGGTGAAGACGAACCGCCCGCGTCCGAGGTCGGACCCGGTCGGCTCCCGCGCCACCCGGAACTCCTTGACGCTCGTCATGCGCCGAACTCCCGGCGGCGGGGGCATAAGGGTTCACCTCCGCAGGTGGCGGTCCCTTCCGGTACCGCCGGCGTTTTTGTTGCCCGACCCCCTGCACGGAGTATGCGCGAGTCACCCGTCCCGGCGGACGACATCGAGTTTTCTATCGTCCCCGAGACGGACCAGTCGTTCGAGAACGCCCTCGCGGCCGCCCGCGACGGCGACCGGCTCTCGATCGGCGACGGGATCGAACTCATCACCACCGGCACCGACGTCGCGGGGATCGACCCGGTCCGGAAGGAGCGGGTGCTCGAAGCCGCCGACAGGCGGCGCGCCGAGGTCGTCGGCGACGACGTGACCTTCGTGGCCAACCTCAACAACAACGTCACCACCGCGTGCAACACCGGCTGTCTGTTCTGCAACTTCAAGGACTCGGCCCACCGCTTCGAGGCCGACTCCGACGCCGATCACGCGGGGTTCACCAAGACGCCCGCGGAGTCGCGTGCGGCCGTGGTCGACGCCCTCGACATGGGGATCTACGAGGTCACCTCGGTGTCGGGGCTCCACCCCGCGTTCGCGTTGAACGACGAGCACCACGAGATCCTGGCCGGCCACGACGACCCCGCCTCCGCGGTCGACTACAAGCCGCCGGCGGTCTACGACACCGACCCCGGGACGTATCTCGAACAGTTGCGCGCGATGTCGGTCGGCGACGTCCACCTCCACTCGATGACCCCCGAGGAGGCCGCCCACGCCCGCCGCGGCACCGACTGGTCCTACGAGTCGGTCTACCGCGACCTCCGCGACGCCGGCCTCGATTCCGCGCCCGGCACCGCCGCGGAGATCCTCGTCGAGGAGGTCCGCGACGTGATCTGCCCCGGGAAGATATCGAGTGCGGAGTGGGTCGCGGCGATGGAGGGCGCGATCGCCGCCGGCCTCGACGTCACCGCTACGATGATGTACGGCCACGTCGAGAACGCCGCCCACCGGATCCACCACCTCGAAACCGTCCGCGACCTCCAGGATCGGACCGGCGGGATCACGGAGTTCGTCCCCCTCTCCTTCGTCCACCGGAACACCCCGCTGTACGAGCGCGGCGTCGTCTCCGGGGGCGCCACCGACGCGGAGGACGAACTCGTGGTCGCGGTCTCGCGGCTGTTCCTCGACAACGTCGACAACGTCCAGTCGTCGTGGGTGAAGTTCGGCGACGCGAAGGCGCTGAAACTGCTCAACTGCGGCGCCAACGACCTGATGGGGACGATCCTCTCGGAGGAAATCACCACCCGCGCCGGCGGCGACCACGGCGAGTTCCGGTCGTTCGACGACTACGTCGACATGATCGGCGCGATCGGCCGCCCGGCGGTCGAACGCTCCACCGACTACCGGACCCGGCGCCGGATCGACCCCGACGACGGCCCGCACGGCCCCGAACTCGGCCCCCGGGCCGACGGGACGCCGATGCTGGCCGACCGGCCCGCCGCCGGCCGCGACCCCGCCAGCGCGGACGACTGAACCCGGGATCGGATCGACCCGTGAATTATTGCCACGGAGGCCCGAACGTGGGGTCGAATGAAGATCGCACTCATCGGGGTCGGACAGGCCGGGGGGAAGATCGCCGAGTCGGTTCTGGCGTACGAGGCGTCGACCCGCGCGGACTTCGTGACCGACGCGGTCGCGATCAACTCCGCGACGGCCGACCTGCTCGGGCTCCGCCGGATCCCGGCGGACAACCGGCTCCTGATCGGCCAATCCCGGGTGAAGGGACACGGCTGCGGCGCCGACAACGAACTCGGGGTCCGGGTCGCCGAGGAGGACATCGACGAGATCCGGGGGGCGATCGACTCCGTTCCGGTCCACGAGGTCGACGCCTTCGTGGTCACGGCGGGGCTCGGCGGCGGCACCGGGTCGGGTGCGGCCCCGGTCATCGCCCGCGAACTCTCCACCGTCTACACCGAGCCGGTGTACGGGCTGGGAGCGTTGCCCGGCAGCGACGAGGGCGGGATCTACACGCTGAATGCCGCGCGGTCGTTTCAGACGTTCGTCCGCGAGGTCGACAACCTGCTGGTCTTCGACAACGACGCCTGGCGCCGCTCGGGTGAGAGCCTCGAAGGCGGCTACGCCGCGATCAACGACGAGATCGCCCGCCGGCTCGGCGTCCTGCTCAGCGCGGGCGAGGTGTCGAAGCCGCCGGTCCCGGAGTCGGTCGTCGACGCCTCCGAGATCATCAACACGCTGAAAGGCGGCGGTATCACCACGGTCGGCTACGCCAACTCCCGGCTCGAACGACCGCCGCGGGGGCTGTTCGGCCGCCGGAAGACCGCGCCCGACGAGACCGAGGTGGTGACCAGGATCACCACCACCGTCCGGCGCGCGGTGTTGGGGAACCTGACGCTGCCGGCGAACGTCGCGAGCACCGAACGCGCGCTGGTCGTCGTCAGCGGCCCACCGGAGTTCCTCAACCGGAAGGGAATCGAGGACGCGCGCCGGTGGCTCGAAGACGAGACCGGCACGATGGAGGTCCGGGGCGGCGACTACCCCGTCCCCGACTCGGAGTTCGTCTCGGCGCTGGTCGTCCTCGCCGGCGTGACGGACGTGCCGCGGATCAAGGAGCTCCAGCAACTCGGGCGCGACACCCAGCGGAACCTCCGGGATCGGGCCGCCGACCGCCCGGAGCGGCTCCGGGATCTGGTCTGGAGCGGCGACGGCATCGACCCGCTGTTCTGAGCGGTCGACGCTCCGCCGACCCGCTCAGTCGCCGCTCGCGGGCGGCGGCACCGCGAGCGGCCCGTCGCGTCGGGCCACCCCGCGGTACCGTTTGCCGTCGACGTCGTCGGCGGCGATCGCGCCGCGGATCCGATCGGGGAGCCACTCGCCGGGCGCCGGCCGCCCGACGAACCCGTCCCGACGGATCGCCGCGGGGAGATACCGGTCGTAGACCGGGAGCCGCTCGTGGAGCGGCACGCCCGCGCCGTCGGCGATCGCCCGGAGCTCCCGGAGCGCCGGCCACTCGTACTCGGGGTTGATGTAGTCCTTCGTGACCGGCGACACGCCCCCGAGGTCGTCGACGCCGCAGTCCAGCAGCTCCCGGGTCGGCGAGAGGTTCGGCGGCACCTGCACCGACACCTCCGGCGGGAGCGCGGCCCGGGCCATGGCGACGGTCCGGCGCATCGTCGCCACGTCGGGCCGCTCGAAGTCCGAGCGCTCGTTGGGCACGACGTTCTGGACGATCACCTCCTGGACGTGGTCGTACCGGTCGTGGAGCTCGGCGATCGCAAGCAGGCTCTCGGCGCGGTCCCGTTCGGTCTCGCCGATCCCGACCAGGACTCCGGTGGTGAACGGCACCCCGACCTCCCCGGCCGCCCGGATGGTGTTCAGCCGCTGGCCCGGCGTCTTCCGGCGGGATCCGGCGTGGGCGGCCACGTCGGCGGTGGTTTCGAGCATCGCGCCCATGCTCGCGTTGACCGGCGCCACCCGCTCGAAGCCGGCCTCGGTCAGGTCCCCGGGGTTGGAGTGGGGCAACAATCCCTCCTCCAGGGCGATCTCGCAGCACCGCCGGAGGTAGCCGAGGACGTCGTCGTACCCCCACTCGGCCAACTGGTCGTGGATCGCCTCGTAGCGGGCGTCGGGCTCGTCGCCGAAGGTGAACAGCGCCTCCGTACACCCCGCGTCGGCGCCGACCCGCACCCGCTCGCGGACCTCCGCGGGGGACAACAGCGTCGCCTCCCCGGGCACGTCGTAGTAGGTGCAGTACGTGCAGGTGTACCGACACGCCGTGGTCAGGGGAACGAAGACGTTCCGCGCGAACGTGAGCTCCCCGGCCGGGTCGACGTCCGACGGCGTGACCGCACGCACCGCCTCGACGTTGGACTCGTCGAGGTCGATCTCGACGCCGTACTCCTCGGCCGCGGGAAACATCTACTCGTGACTGGGGCGCCGACGCACAAAAACCGTCGTGATCCCGGAACTCTCTGCGCTACCCGCGGCGCACCCCGACGCGGTCCCCCGTGGGATCGAGTTCGACCCCGGCGTCGACCAGCCACTCGCGGGCCCGGCCGCCGCCGTGGAGCAGCACCTCCGCGAGATCCGCGGGCTCGTCGACGTCGGTTGCGAGCCGCATCGAGTCGACGACGCCGACAGACAGCCCCGCCGCCGCCGCGGCCTCGCGGTGGTCCCGGTACGACGCGCCGTGGTAGTCGACGGAGAACGACGGGTCGCGGACCACGAGGGCGTTGGTGCCGCCGCCGCGCCCCGGCGCGACCGCGACGTCGCCGCCGACGCCGACGAGTCGCCGGAGCGCCGTCGGGGTCGCGAGCGGCAGGTCCGCCATCACGACGGCCAGCGCGGCGGCGCGCCCCCCGATCCGGTCGAGGACGGCGTCGACGGCGGGGGTCAGCCGCCGGTCGTCGACGGTGGCGGGCACGTCGGGGAGGGCGACGTCCGGCGGCTCCGGGACCAGGAGTTCGGGGTCGTGGCCCGCGCCCCGGACGGCGTCGACGACGTCTTCGAGCATGGCTCGCGCGAACGACCGCCGCTCCGGCGCCGACAGCACCGGCGCCAGCCGGCTCTTGGGGTCGCGCTCGGAGTACGGAACGAGAACGCGCATCCCGCGGGTCAGCCCAGCTTGTCGGGGCCGCCCTGCTTGGAGCGCCAGTAGAAGACGCCGCCGACGAGCACCCCGACCACGACCAGCCCGCCGACGCCGTAGAGCGCAAAGCGGGTCAGCCGGTTGGACTGCCGGGTCTGTTCGGCCTCGGTCTGCGCCTGGTTCGCGAGGTCGGTCGCGAGCGAGAACTCGTCGCCGCCGCCGTTGTACGCCTCGATGGCGTTCTCGAGCAGCCGGTCGGCCTCCTGGGAGTCGACGCTACCGGCGGCCGCGGCGGCGTCGTCGATCGCGGTCCGCGCCTCGCGGCTCTCCTCGGTGTAGTGGGTCGCGGACCACGACTCGATGTCGGTACTCGATCCGCCCTCGCGGGTCTGCGTCAGATCGAGCACGGTGAACGACTGCGCGGGGTCGTAGGAGTACTCCGTCACCTCGGGGACGGTCCCGGTGATCCGGACCCGCACCTCGCTGGTTCCCTCCTCGGCGGAGACCTGCGCGCCGGAGAACGACTGGCCGTCGAACGACTGCTGGTTCACTCGCGCGCCGGTCTGGTCGTAGTACTCGACCGTCCAGGTCACCGCAGTGAGTTCGGTCTCGCCGGCGAGGGTCCACGACTCCAGTTGAGGGTTCTGGTACAGTTCGGTCAGCGTGACGGTCGCCGTGATCTGGGTTCCGACCTCGGCGTCGCTCGTGACCGTCGAGTCGCCGACCGAAACGCCGGCAGCGGGGACCGAAGCCACGGAGAGGGCCAGGAGACAGACCACCGCGAGTTTAGAAAAGCGACTCCAGCTCGTCTTCGTCATCGTTGATGAGATCGTCAAGATTGTCTTCGCTCTCCTGTCTGATGTCGTCGATGTTGTCTTGTGCCTCGATCGCGACCTGCTGTAGCTCCTTGATCCGCGGCACGTTGGTGACGCCCGACAGCAGGACGACCGACGCGACCTTCCCGGAGTCGGTGATGGGGTAGTCGCCGCCACGGACCTCCATACTCCCGGTCTGCTCTTCGATCCACTTCCGGCCGCGCTCGATCCCCTTCCGGTTGAGATGCCGCGGCGGCCCGGCGAGAACGAGGAGGGCGCGCTCGGTGCCCTCGATCTCACACGGGAGCGTCAACCGACCCAGAGCGGCCTTCCGAACGAGTGAGGTGATCCGGTTGGTGGTGTGGGCGCTGTCGAGGTCGTCGTCGTCGTCGCCGCCGGTGATCCGCGAGAGGAGCCCGCCGTCGGAGGAACTCGTCTCGACGGTCTCGGAGGCGTAGCCGATGGTGGAGACCCCGCCGCCTTTCAGCGTGTTGATGATCTCCGAGGAGTCGACGACGCTCTCGGCGACCTCGCCGCCCTGGCCGACCTCGCCGGCCCCGAACAGCACGCCGAAGCGCGTGACGATCTCCTCGTTGATCTCGTCGTAGCCGCCCTGGACCGACTCGCCGGTCTTCCGCCAGGCGTCGTTGTCGAAGACCAGCAGGTTGTCGACCTCGCGGACGAACGTCTGGAACGACCGCGCGGCGTTCAGCGTGTAGATCCCGCCCTCGTCACTGCCGGGAAGCACGCCCAGCCCGTACACCGGCTCGGTGTAGATCCGCTGGAGGTGCTTCGCGAGCACGGGCGACCCGCCGCTGCCGGTCCCGCCCCCCAGGCCGGCGACGATGAGGAACGCGTCGACCTCGTGAACCGGGACGGAGTCGATCGCGCCTTGGATCTCGTCGATGTCCTCCTCGGCGACCTCCGCGCCGAGCTCGTTGTCCGCGCCGACCCCGTGGCCCTTCACCCGTGATTGGCCGATGAGGACCCGCTTCTCCTCGGGGACGTGTTCCAGCCCCATGAGATCGGCCTTCGCGGTGTTGACAGCGATCGCGGCGCGGACCAGCCCCGAGTTGTGCTTCTGGTCGTACTCGAGGAACTTGTCGACGATCTTTCCCCCGGCCTGCCCGAAACCGATCATTGCGAGTTTCATGTGTCGGGTCCCCTCTCCATTGGGTGTATGCCAGTGGAAACGCGGACATAAACCTTGTGATGGTGTGAAACGCGCTCGCTCGGCGTCTCGACCGGGAAACCGCGGTACGGCGACGGGGTATTAATCACCCATTACGTTCGAGTCAGCCCCGCGTCAGACGCCGTTTATCAATCGATATACTCGGCGCCGACCGCGCTCCCCGCCCGACGACCGTCGCGACGGGCGTGGATCGACGGACTCGCTCGGCGGTCCGCCGTCGGACGGCCCCGGCTACGACGTCGCGGCGGCGTCGGCCGCCTCGCCCCCGGCGTGGCCGCCGAGGTACGCCTTCAGCGTGGTGAGTTCGCCGACCCCGACGTCGAAGGCACCGACGTCGTTGTCGTCGGTGACGTTGTCGAACTGCAGCGACCGGTACTGGTCCGTTCCCATCGGGAACCCCGGGATCAGGTCGCCGACGCTCAGCCCGATCCTCGCGAGCGCCATCGGTACCGGCACCACGGTGGTCGACCGGCCGTCCGAGCGGTGGATCAGCCGGGCGATCTCCGCGAGCGTGAGCTTGTCGGGGCCGCCGATCTCGTAGGTCTCGCCGGCGTGGTCCTCGGCGTCGATCGCGTCGGCGAGCATCGGCACGAGGTCGCCGACCCAGATCGGCTGGAACCGGGTCTTGCCGCCGCCGGGCAGCGCGCTGACGTACGGCGGCGCGAGCAGCTTGGTGAACGAGACGAACTCCCCGCCGTCGCCGAAGACCACGGAGGGGCGGAAGATCGTATACGCAAGATCGGAGTCGGTGACGATCCCCTCGGCTCGGCCCTTCGAGCGGATGTACGCCGTCGTCCCGTCGGGGTCGGCCCCCAGCGCGCTCATCTGGACCAGCCGGTCGACGCCGTGTTCCGCGGCGGCGCGGACCACGTGCTCGGTACCCTGCCGGTGGATCCGGTCGTGCATCCGGTCGCCGCCGCTGGGTTTGAAGAGCGGCGACAGCGCCACGAGGTTGTACACCGCGTCCATCCCCTCGAAGGCGCCGCTGATGGAGCCGTACCGGGTCACGTCGCCCATCGCCTTGTTCACCCCGCCCGGCAGGTCGCCCCCGCCGGGGTTCCGCGACAGCGCGGTCACGTCGTGGCCGCGGCGCTTCAACTCCGCACAGAGGGCCGTTCCGATGAATCCGGTCCCGCCGACGACGAGTACTCTCATACGTTGGAGGCCGCCCCGCGGCGACGTAAAGGTAACTGCCTGGGGCGGCGGCGGGGTCCGTGGGGTTTTACCCCCACACCGGCGATGTGCGCGTATGCTCCTCACGCTGGAAGGGCTGGACGGCAGCGGAAAGACCACCGCGTGGGAGGCGCTCTCGGCGGCGTATCCCGACGCGACCTTCACCCGGGAGCCCACCGACTCGTGGTACGGCGACGCGGTCGCACGCTCTCTCAACGACGACGACGCCGACCCGCTGGCGGAGCTGTTCCTGTTCACCGCCGACCACGCCGCCCACCTCTCGCGGGTGATCCGCCCGGCGCTCTCGGCGGGGTCGCTCGTCGTCTCGGACCGGTACTCCGACTCCCGGCTGGCCTACCAGGCCGCGTCGCTTCCGCCGGAAGCGCTCGCCGACGGTCGCGACCCCCTGACGTACGTTCGCGGGATCCACGACGCGTTCTCCCCGACGCCCGACCGGACGATCTACTTGGATGTCGACCCCGAAACCGCCGCCGCGCGGGCGGGGGCGACGAACAAATTCGAGCGCGCCGGCTACCTCGAAGACGTCCGGGAGAACTACGAGCGGCTCATCGACGCCGACCCCGACCGGTTCGTGCGCGTCGACGCCACGCGGCCCGAGTCGGCCGTCGTCGAGGCGGTCGAACGGCACGTCGAGCGGCTGGTCGACGACGCGTAGCGACGGGCCTCACGTCTTTTCGGGCAGGTCGTACTCCTCGGGGGCGGGGACGTACAGCGTGTCGATGGTGAACCCCAGCGCCAGCGGGAGGCCGATGGCGATACCGAGGAACGCCGGAGGGCCGAGGTCGAGTCCGCCGTCGATCCGCAACACGCCGAAGAAGACAAGTGAGGTCGCGAGCAGCACCACGGGCGTGATGAGGAACGTGTAGACCACGTACCCCCACTGCGTCTTCAGCCGGAGCCGGAAGAACCGGGTCGTGACCGCCGCGATCAGGGTGTGGATCAGGAGGACGACCGCGAGGAGGACGAGTCCGACGACCGAAGCCATACCGACGGTACGCGTGGGGGTGACTTTACGCGTTCGGCTCGCTTACT
The DNA here is from genome assembly GCA_964541645.1 of uncultured Halobellus sp. GTDB lineage: Archaea > Halobacteriota > Halobacteria > Halobacteriales > Haloferacaceae > Haloquadratum. Next base: position 11,908 of record CAZIQT010000044.1, read on the forward strand.
CGTCCATCGCGATGTAGGTCTTCGTGTCGATCACAGACTCCAGCCCCTGGATCCGCGTGGAGACCGCGCCGAGCACCTCGTAGACCTCGGGGGCGTCGGCCTCGGCGATGACGTCGTAGCCGCCGGCGACGACGTGCGCCTCCACGACGGTGTCGAGGTCCCGGATGGCCTCGACGAGCCCCTCGGACTCGCCCGGCCCGGTCTCGATCATCACGAACGCGTGAACCATGCCGTTCGGTACGTTACTCCATCACATAGACTTTGCGCCGTCGTCCGGTTCCGGCGCTCCCGACGCCGCAGACCGGTCCCGCCGGTCGGAGAAAGGTTATTGACACCCGGCGGCGTAGCCCGACGCATGCGGTTCGTTATCATTGGTGCAGGTCGTGTGGGGCTCCGGACTGCTCGCGTCCTGCGCGAGGAGGGACACCAGGTCACGCTGGTCGACCGCGACCGCGACCGGGTGGAGTACGCCCGCGACGACGGGTTCGAGGTGCTCCACGGCGACGGCTCCCGGGAGGACGTCCTCCGCGAGGCCGGCATCGCCGAGGCCGACGGGTTGGGAGCGCTCACCGGCGACCTGAACGTCAACTTCGCGGCGTGTTCGATCGCGAAACACAACCGAACGTGGACCGTGCTCCGGGTCGACGAGGACTACCGCGAGGGGGTCTACCAGGAGTACGCCGACGAGGTCGACGAGGTGGTCTACCCCGAGCGCCTCGGCGCGATCGGCGCGAAGAACGCCCTCCTCGGCGGGTCGATCCGCGCGATCGCCGACGTCGCACAGAACCTCCAGGTGGTGCTCATGACCGTCACCGAAGCGTCGCCGATCAAGGGGTACACCATCGAAGAGACGCAACTGCCCGCCAACGCCCGGGTCATCGCCTTCGGCAAGGCCGAAGAACCGATGGGGCTCCCGCTGTCGGACGACACCCTGGAGGTCGGCGACCGGCTGGCGGTGCTCGCCGACTTCGACGTGCTGGAGGAGGCCCGACAGCTGATCGTCGGCGAGACGCTGGCTCCCGAGGGGGGTGCGGCCTGATGGGGACGGCGTACGTGATGGTCAAAGCGTCCACCGGCGACGTCGACCGGCTGAAAGCCGAGATGGCCGCGGTCGACGACGCCGTCGAGCGCGTCAACGTCGTCGCCGGCGACGTCGACTATATCGTGACGCTCCGGGTCGACGGGCCGAGCGACGTGAAGGCGGTCGCGGCGTCGATCCACGAGATGGCCGGGATCGAGGACACACGGACCTACATCGCGATGGACTGACCCCCGGGCGTCACAGCGGCGTGCCGCCCTTCCCGCCGCCCGCGGCGTCGGTGGCCTGCTGGATCAGCCGGGTCACCGGGCTCGTGTACTCGTAGCCGGGGATGATCCCCTCGACGTAGGTGCCCTCGACGTACTCGACGACCGCGACCGCGTCGGCGGCCGCGCGGGTCGCGTCGAGGTCTCGGAGCTCGACCTCCACGACCGCTTCGTCGTTCGCCTGCCGGACCACGGCGGTCGCGTCGTCGCCGCGGATCGCGCCGTCGACGTCGCCGATCCGGAGCTCGAACGTCTCGAACCACCCCTCCTCGACGACCGGGGCGACCTCCTCGACGGTCACGGCGTCGAGCATCGGCACGGCGACCGTGACGGTGAGGACCGCGGCGCCGCCGTCGGCGCCGACGTCGATCCGGCCCTCGAACGCCGTCGTCGCCGCCGCGTAGCCGTCGTCCCGTGACTCGATCGATCCGTTCGTCCTCGCGGCGCGCCGGGCGCGTTCGACGGCATCGGACTCGCTCATCACTCCGGGGTGGGGGCCGCGGCGACAAAAGCGCCCCGCGTCCGCGCGCTCGGTTTCAACGGTTCGGCCGTTCACATTCGTTTCCGGGTGCGGCACAGTTAAGTGAATCCCGCCGTTTGTGTCAGGTGACGCTTCGTCTGGAGGGCCGAAGCGTCAGCGGGGACCAACTCAGGGCGGCAGCGGCCGTCCGGGCTGTTCCCGGACGGCTGCTCCCTTTTGCACGTTACGCTCCGAGCTCCGGCTCCGTTGCCGCTCCGGCTTCGAGCCATTCAAGTACTCACCGCGACAGATGTGGCGTATGAAGGATCAGGGACGCTCGAAGCGGAAACGCACCGGGGGTCGACGCCGCCGGTCGCACAAGAAGACTCGCCACCAGCTCGGCCGCGAACCCTCGGAGACGACCGTCGGGGACCCGCGGTTCCAGGTGGTCGACTCCCGCGGCACCGGGACGAAGGTTCGCGCGCTCTCGACGGACTCCGCTCAGGTCGCCGACGGCGGCGACGTGACGACCGCGACGATCGAGGACGTCGTCGAGAACCCCGCGAACGTCAACTACGCCCGTCGGAACATCATCACAAAGGGCGCCGTCATCGAGACCTCGGACGGCCGGGCCCGAGTGACCTCCCGCCCCGGGCAGACCGGCCAGGTCAGCGCAGTTCTCCTCGACGAGTAACCCTCACGGCGTCGGCGCCGCCTTCTGCAGCGCGGTCTCGGCGACGTTGCCGCCGTAGTCCGCGCTCCGCGACACCGAATCCACGATGAGCCCCAGCAGGTGCGCCCGCGCGGGGTCAAGGCCGCGGAGGAGTTCGTCGATCCGCCGCGCCCGCTCGTCGAGCGCGTACACCGACTCCCTGGCGTCGTTGGCCAGCCGGGTGGCCTCGTCGGTGTCCTCCGCCAGGAGGGCGTCCATGCCGTCGTCGATGATGCGCTGGGCCTCCTCGTGGAGCTCCGAGAGCGCGTCGAGCACCTCCTCGGGCACCGGTTCCTCGAACTCCAGCGAGAGGTGCGCGATCTTGGTGGCGTGGTCGGCCACGCGTTCGAGTTGGCGCGCCGCGGACTGGTAGTCGAAACACGCCTCCCGGGGGAGCCCCAGTTCCTCGGCGGCTTTCGGGGTCCGGAGGGTCGCCCGGAAGATCCGTGAGACCACCATCCACAGCCGGTCGACGTCGTCGTCGCGCTGGATCACGTCCCGGGCCATGTCGGCGTCGCGGTCGGTCACCGCGGTGACCGCGTCCCGCAGCATCGACAGCGAGATCAGGCGCATCCGCCTGACCGCGGTGTGGATCGACAGCTCCGCGGAGTCGAGCAGGTCGCGGATCACCACCTCGTCCCTGGTCTCTTCGAGGACTTCGAGCCCGACGAGGCTCTGTGTGGCCTCCCGGACCGTGCGCCGCTGGTCGGTCGTGATCCGAGCGCTCTCCAATCGGATGATGTCGAAGCCGCTGACGTACATCGTCATCACCGCTCGGGTCAGTTCGTCTCCCTCGAGGTCGGTGATGTCGAGCGTGCCCTCGGTCCGCTCCTCCTCCCCGTCGGTCGGCGCGAGGAACAGCGAGTCGCCCTCGGGATAGAACTCGACTGTACTGCCGGCCGACACGTCGTTGGCGGTCGCCCACTCCTTCGGAATCGAGACGGTGAACGTCGATCCGCCGGTCACCTGAACCTTCCGCGTTTCGACCATACCGGCCGTTTCCGACGGCACAACATAAATTTGCCTATAGATATATAGAACTGGTGTGGCCGAACCGCCGCTCGGCGGGACGCGGCCGACGGTCGCCGGCCGCTCCGATCCCCGAGATCTCGACGACGACGAGCCCGCGCTCGTGCGGCAAATCGTGTCGAACGGCCCGACCGCGCCGTCACGCGTCGGTTGCGGCCGACCCCGGTCAGCGCCGCCCGAGGCCGCACGGCTGTGGCCCGTGCGCCAGTCCGTTATTGAGAATATATTTGAATATATATTTCTATTTAGAACGGGCGTGGTCCCGCCGTCCGACGCTCAGAAGATGTTCGCTTGGCGGTAGACGCTGATCCCCTCGGTGGTGAGGTCGTAGGGTTTCGTCTCCCGGGAGTGGTTGGCGTCCCTGATCTTCTGGATCTCGACTGCCAGCCGGGTCTCCCGGAAGTCGCTGGGGCGGACGTACTGGAGCACGAACACCGCGTCGGCCAGATACTCCACGATCCCGAACCGGGAGGCGTAGGCGTGGTCGCGGTCGGCCTCCGAGGTGAGGAGGATGGTGATCCCGGCCTCCTTCAGCGACCGCGCGAACCCGAACAC
>CAZIQT010000045.1:0-15895 GCA_964541645.1 uncultured Halobellus sp.
CGCCCGGAACCGACGAACCGAAACGTCCCGAGGCGCTACAACCGACGATGGACGTTCAGTTCCTCGGGGGTGCCCGCGAGGTCGGCCGGAGCGCGATCCTCGTCAACGACTCCCTGCTCTTGGATTACGGCATGCTCGCGGGGACGCCGCCGCGGTTTCCGGTCTCCGACCCCGACCCCGAGGCGGTGGTCGTGAGCCACGGTCACCTGGATCACGCCGGCGCGGTCCCCGCGCTGCTGTCGGGGGCGTCCCGACCGCCGATCTTCTGGACCCCGCCGACCCGCGAGCTCGCGGTCACCCTCGCGGAGGACACCCTGAAGCTCCACGGGGGGACGCTCGCGTGTCCGTTCACCGAGACCGACCTCCGGCGGGTCCGGGGGGCGTCGGAGCCCCGCGGCTACCGGGAGCCGTTCACGGCCGCCGGCCACGAGGTCACGTTGTTCAACGCCGGCCACATCCCCGGCAGCGCCCACGTGCTGGTGGACGACGGCGACACCCGGCTGCTCTACTCCGGCGACTTCCACACTGCAACCCAACGGCTGGTTTCGGGGACGACCGCCCGGCCCGACGCCGACGTGGTGATCTGCGAGAGCACCTACTCCGACGTCGATCACGACCCCCGGTCGGCGGTCGAAGCGCGGTTCGCCCGGAGCGTCGAGGAGACGCTCTGGGAGGGCGGCACCGTGGTGGTCCCGGCGTTCGCGATCGGCCGGACGCAGGAACTGCTGTTGGTGTGTGACGCCCACGACGTCCCGTGTTACGTCGACGGGATGGGCAAGCGGGTCACCCGGATGCTCCGGCAGTACCCCGAGTACGTCCGCGACGCCGACGCCCTCCGGCGGGCGACCTCACACGCCCGGTTCGTGACCGGCCGCGACGGCCAGCGCGAGCGCATCACCGACCAGCGGGCGGCGATCGTGACCACGAGCGGGATGCTCTCGGGCGGCCCGGCGATGACCTACGTCCCGCTGATCCGGTCGAACCCGACGAACAAGATCACGCTGACCGGCTACCAGGTCCAGGGCACGCCGGGACGGGACCTGGTGGAGACCGGCAGCGCCGAGATCGACGGCCGGGTGATGCCGGTGGCTGCGCGGGTCGAACAGTACGACTTCTCCGCCCACGCCGACCGCGAGGGCCTCCGGTCGTTCGTCGACGACTACGCGGGGTGCGAGATCCTGGTGAACCACGGCGATCGGTGTGCGGCGTTCGCGGCTGACCTCGCGGCCGACGGGATCGACGCCACGGCGCCGGAGGTCGGCGAGACGGTCACGGTGGGGTGACGCGCCGCGGCGTCCGGGACCCCGGCGCCGGTCACTCCCCGCCCGGGACGGCGCGGACCTCGAACTCCCGGTAGCCGCCGTAGGCGGCGTCCAGCGCCCCCAGCCACCAGTTCCACCGGTCGGCGACGGTCGACCCCTCGGGGGCGTCGTCGAGGTTGCGCACGACCTCCGCGACGGTGAGCGGCGCCCCGCGGTCCTCGGTCACGATCCCGGCGTCGGCGAGGTCCCGCGCCTGCCGCGCGACGACCCGGTACTCCGCGTCGTCGCCGTCGAACGCGGCGCGGAGCGCTTCCACCAGCTCCTCGGCCCCGAACGCGGCGGTTTCAAGCGGCGTGTCGCCGTCACCCGTTCCGTTCATACCCTCTCTTTTGCGGTCCATCGTCAAGAGTCCGCCGGCGGCGTGCGCCGCCGCCGCCGACCCGCTCGCCACGCCCGAGACGCCCCGTCGGCGCGGCACCGGCGCGTTTCCGTCGGGTCCGTCACTCCCACCACGCGCTCCGGCGCTCCTCGTAGGAGGCGTCGCGGAACGGCGGCGGCTTCTCGGCGTCGGGTTCGGCGCCGAACCCGAACGCCAGCCAGTAGCCGACGTGCCACCCGACCGCGTCGGTGTCGAGGGCGACGAGCGAGATCCGGAGCCCGGAGTAGGTCTCGATCGCGCCGTCGCCGTCCGGATCCCACCCGCTCGTGGCGCCGCAGGACGCCGCCTCGGCGCCGCACGGCGAGGTGTCGACCGGCCGGATCACGATCTCGGCGTCGTCGGGGTCGTCGACGAAGGTGAACGTGAGGTTCGTCGGCATCCCCGGTGGGTCGTCCTCGTAGTACGCCAGCGCCTGTCGGACCTGCTCGCGGGTGCCTGCGGGGTCGCTGGCGCCGTCGGCGTCGACGTGGACGGTGAAGTCGGCGTCGTCCCACGCGAACTCGCGCTCGGTCGCGTTCGGCAGCGGCTCGGTGTCGAGCACCATCCGGCTCGCCATCACGTCGGCCGGGGGGTCGTCGTGGGTGAGCCCCAGCGTGTGGCCGAGTTCGTGCTTGATCACGGTCACGGTGGAGTCGTCGGAAAACCCCGTCCGGACCGACACCGTCTCCGGCCGGTCGATCTGCCGACCGTCGGTGACAAGCGGCGCACACCCCGCGGCGTCGCTCGCGCCGTCGCACTCGGGGACGGCCTCGACGAACTCGATCACGAGGTCGGGGTCGGCGGCGTCGGGTCGGACTTCGTAGTCGACGGGGTAGCCGGCGAACCGCTCGGCGTCGGCCGCCCAGAACGCGGTCGCCTCCCGGACCAGCGGGGCCCACTCCCGGCCGGTCCCCGCGGCATCTTCGACCGCGACGACGATGGGCTCCGCCCCCCACGGGCTCGCCCGCCCACCGACCGCGGTCGGCGTCGGGGTCGACGGCAGGGGCGTCGCGGTCGCGTCCGGCGCCCGGGTCGACGCGTCGGGGCCGGTCGGCGTCGACTCCGGCGGTCCGTCCCCGGGGGCGTCGAGGGCGGGCCCGACACACCCCGCACAGACGAGCAGGACGACGATGGGGACGACGACCGCCCGTCGTGATCGGCGCGACATGGCTGGTGTGTGGGGGAGACGCCTAAGAACGTTCGCCCGCGGCGCCGTCGCTCGCGGCGTCGGCGGCTGAGAGGAGTAAGCCCCCTTCTGTTCGGCTCGGCATTCGGCTGAGCGGCCGCGCCCTGTCCGGACTACCTTTGCGGCGCGGCCTTGCACCGGCGAGGGTTCGCCGTTCCATCCGTTCTCGGCCGTCGGCGAACGGGCGAGCGCCCGCTCGCGGTCCGCGGTCGCGGGGCGACCGCGCTGCCCTCGACGGGTCAGCTTCCTTCCCTTGCGGGTCGGGTCGCGCGCTCGCGGGGGACCCCGCTCGCGCCGAGCGGCCGGAGCCGCTCGCGTCTCATCGGTCGGGCCGAGGGGTTTCGTTTCTGTTCCAGAGCCAGCCGTCTCCGACTCCCGGCTTGCGCCGGGTCGCCCGTCCGGACGGTGGGGGGACTTTCCTCATCGGTCCGTGGGGACCGACGGGAGCCGAGCTCTCTCTGCCGGTCGGGGGGAGGCGGGACGGCCGGATAAGCCTTCGGTCACCGACGTAGCGCCGACCGCCGGCTCCGGTGCCGGCGGGGTTCTGGTGTGCGTACGCGGCGCATACCGGGCGTACGCCCCCGTTACCGTCGGCTGACCGTATCTCGCCCGAATCCACCGCTCCGGCCGTCTACCCCGCGAATGGAAGGGAAGCGTTCAAGTCGTGTGAGCGTCTGGTTGCGAGTATGTCCGAGGCGCAGACCGTTCGTCTCACCTACGACGATGGGGCGAGGGCGGTCGAGTTAGCGCGTGAGTCCGTCGAATCGTACGTCTTACACGGCCAGCGCGAACAGCCCGGCAGCATGCGGGACGCGTTCTACGCTCGCACCGGCGCGTTCGTCCGAATCCGGTCTACCCGCGGACGGGGGCGGCTCCGGGGGTGTGCCGGTGCCTACCGCGGCAACGACCAGCTCGGACACGCCGTCGTCGACGCCGCGATCCAGGCCGCGTCCGGCGACTCCTGCGGCTCGGAGATCGAACAGCCCGAACTCTCGAACCTCACCGTCTCGGTCTGTATCGTCTGTGACTACGCCGAGACCGACGACCCGGCCGGCGACATCGACCTGGGGACACACGGGGTCGTGATCGACAAGGACGGCAGCCACGGGTGGCTCTACCCAACGATCCCGACGGAGAACGGGTGGAACGAACAGCAGTTCCTCACGCACGCCTGCCGGAAGGCGGGGCTCTCCCCGCTGGCGTGGCAGGACGACGACGCGACCGTCACCCTGTTCGAGGGGCAGGTCTTCCGGGAGCGCGCCGACGGCGGCAGCGTCGAAGAGCTGTAAGGACCGGTCTCGACCTCACTCGACCCCGTACCCGCACAGTTCCGCGTCGCGAGCCGCTCGCTCGGCCGCCGCGTCGATTCCGAGGTCGACCCCGTCGACCATCTCGCCGTCGCGGAGCAGCGGGCGGAGGAGCGCCTCGCCGTCCTCGGGGCCGGCTTCGCGTTCGAGCCCGACGTGGTGGTTCCCGTCGGGCGTCCGGTAGACCTGCTTAACCCCGGGGAGTTTCCCGCGTTTGGCCGTCGGCTCGCCGTCGACCGCGACGATGTCGAGCGCGAAGTCCACCGGATCGGCGTTGGAGACGTAGCCGCCGACCCCGAACCCCTCGGCGACGTCCCGAAGCTCGTGGAGGTCCGCGGGGCCGAGCCCGCCCGACACGAAGACGTCGACGTCGTCGCGGCCGTGGGCGTCGAGCGTCCACCTGACCTCCCGGATGATGTGTCGGAAGTCGCCGCGCCGGGAGCCGGTGGTGTCGAGCCGTACGCTGTCGAGCCGGCCGCCGAGCGCCTCCGCGGCCCGGAGCGCCTCGTCGGCCTCGTCGTCGAAGGTGTCACACAGCGCCACCCGGGGGACAGCGGGTCCGACCGCCTCGTCGAACGCCCGCCACGCCGCCTCCTGGTTCCCGCGGCCGAAGCAGATGACGAGCGCGTGCGGCATCGTCCCGCCGGCCTCCCGGCCGAGCACCTCGCCGCCGGCGACGTGCGAGAAGCCGTCGAGCCCCGCGATCAGGGCGCCGCGTTCCACCACCGCCGCGATCGAGGGGTGGACGTGCCGCGCGCCGAACGAGAGCACGAGCGACGCCGGCGCCGCCCGTCGCACGTCGAGCGCGGCGGTCGCGATGCCGGAGGCGTGGGAGAGAAAGCCCAAGAGTGAGGTTTCCAACCGCGCGAACTCCAGGTAATCGCCCGCGACCCGCAGCACGGGGCCGCCGTCGAACAGCCGACCGGGGGGCACCGCGTCGACGTCGAGGGCCCGACCTTCGAGCAGCGCCGCGGCGTCGCGCACCCCGGAGAGCAGTTCGTAGTCCCCGTCGGGGAACTGGTCGGCGGTCACCTCCGCGACCACTCTGGGGTTCCGCCCCGCGTGACGGAGCGTCGCCTCCGTCCGGTCGAAGTACGCGTCGGTCGCCGACCCATCGCGGATGGCGTCGCCCCCGACGATGTCGAACTCCATACCCCGCGTTCGCGGGGCCAATTGAAAAGCGCGTTCGTCCGTCACGGCGCTCCGAAGGGGATTCGTCTTCAACCGGGCGGGTCCGCCGCCGGTCAGGCGCGCCGCGGCCGGATGTCGCCGAGGTCGTCGACTGCGGGGCCGTTTACGATCGTCACCCGCGTGCCCGATCGCGTGACCCTGAACGCGTCCTCGAACCCGCCGTCGGGGATCACGTAGACGTTCTCCGCCCGGCGTTCAGCGTCCTGGGCGTCGAGGATCGCGCGGTAGGCCCGCCGGAACTCCCGGGCGTCGGCCTCGGAGTCCCACTCGGTCACCCACACGTAGCCGTACTCCGCGTTCGACCCGGTTCCCTTCCGATACGGGACCAGTCGGTCGTTCCCCCACCCCGCGGAGGGCTCGGCCTCGTAGTTGTAGACGTCGTAGGGGCCGCGGGTGTCGCCGATCGACCGGACGTCGACGGTGTCGGCGCCGGCGGTCCGGGCCTGGTTCCAGAACATCACGTACATCGACGCCTCGCCGACGGTGTCGGAGCCGTCCTCGCCCTGTTCGGGGAACGTCTCCCACCCGTTGCGGGCGCGGTCGCGGTAGTCGATCGGCACGGGTTCGTCGTCGGTGCGGTGGATGACCTGCTCGGTCGAGACCGGCGGGTTCTCGAACTCCTCGTCGATCGCGTTCCACCCGCCGAGGTCGACGAGGTCGCCGACGTAGACCGGCCCGTCGGAGTACGGCTGGAAGATGGTCAGCAGGATCCCGAAGTTGGGGCCGTCACCGCCGCCGCCACCGCCGCCCGCGGTCCCGGGGGTTGCGACGCAGTCCCACGCCGCGCCGCACCGCTTTTCGTATCGGGCTTCGACGTAGTTCGCGTCGCCTTCGATCAGCCCGTCGATCGCGAGCTGTTCGTCCTGGGTGTCGCCGCCGTACTTCGCCCGCGTGAGGTCGTACCGCTGGTCCTGGACCGCGTGGACCAGTTCGTGGACCAGCGTGGCGTTGTCGATCGTCGGCGACTCCGGCGAGTCGGTGATCACCTTGATCTCGTCGTCGCGGGCGGAGTAGAAGCCCGCGACCGCGGCGGATCTGGTGTCGCTGATCGCAGACCCGCTGTCCTGTGACTCCCCGGTCACGAACAGCGCCTCCCACACCTGGTCGTTCCACCGCTGGTAGTCGCTGGGGCCTTCGCTCCCGCCGCCCCCGCCGGATCGGTTCCGGTACTCCGATCGGGAGAGCACCGACACGGGAACCCGCCGGTCGAACTCCTCCCCCCGGATGTACTCGACGCGCGCCATCGCACGCCCGACGTACGCCCGGAGTTCGTCGTCGGAGAGGCCGTCGGACTGGTCGACCGCGATCGACTCGTTGTACCAGTAGCCGTCCTCCCACCCGAGCACGTCGGTCTCGGGGTCGTCGAAGTCGGCGTTGGGGATCGCGACCGCGTCGCCGCCGCCGGGGGCCGACGCGGTCGGCGGTTCGAGCACGGGGGCGCTACACCCGGCGACCACCAGGAGGGCGACCACGGCGACGGCGACGAACCCGCGTCGCTGCGTCATTGTTCGGGTGAAGTGCCACACGGGCAAGTAGCTTTCCGCTCCGGGGGAGAAACCCATTTGCCGACACACGCCCCACGATCGGGTATGCCCCTCGATCCGTTCGATCCCGACCGGACCGCGGTGATCGTCGTGGACATGCAGAACGGGTTCTGTCACCCGGACGGCAGCCTCTACGCCCCCGGCAGCGAGGCGGTGATCGACGACGTGGCCGCGCTCGTCGGCGACGCACGCGACGCGGGTGCGACGGTGGTGTTCACCCGCGACGTCCACCCGCCGGAGCAGTTCGACGACGCCCACTACTACGACGAGTTCGACCGGTGGGGCGAGCACGTGGTCGAAGGCGGCTGGGAGGCGGAGATACTCGACGAACTCGCGGTCGAGCCGTCGGATCACGTCGTCGAGAAGCACACCTACGACGCGTTCCACGAGACCGAACTCGACGGGTGGCTCTCCGCGCGGGGGATCGACGACCTGCTCGTCTGCGGCACGCTCGCGAACGTCTGCGTCCTCCACACCGCCGGCAGCGCCGGGGTCCGGGACTATCGGCCGGTGCTCGTCGAGGACGCCATCGGCGCGATCGAACCCGACCACCGGGCGTACGCCCTGGACCACGCAGAGTGGCTGTTCGGCGAGGTCGCGGCGAGCGAGGCCATCACCTTCGAGTGACGGTCGGGGGCGCTCGACTCTACGGCTCGACCCGGGTCACCCCAGCCGGATGGGGTCGTCGCTGTCGCGGAGCGTCACCCGCACCTCGTCGCCGACGGCGAACCCGCGGTCGGGGCAGACGAGTTTCGCGCCGAACCCGGCGTCGAGCGCCGAAAACAGCGACAGCCCGGTGATCCGGTCGCCGTTCGCGAGGACGTCGACGTCGCGCCACGTCACGTCGCGGCCGGCGGCGTCGCCCACGTGATGCCCGAGGAACGTGACCGGGCGGTCGGGTCCCGCGGCCCCCGCCGCGCCCGGGATCCCGCCCCCGGTGTAGTGGGTCAGTCCGCCGTCGAGCGCGGCGGGCTCGCCGCCGACCCGTCCGCCGACCGCGGCGAACCGGTCGCCGGGCGCCGGGTGCGCCGGGGCGTCGAGGAGCGCGTCGGTGTCGCCGGTCTCGACCACGGTTCCGACGCCGTCCCACACCAGCGGGTCGACGTCGACGGCTACGTCCGCCGGCAGCGACCCGCCCGCCCGGAGGAGGTTCCGGTCGGCCTCCCGGAACCCGACGTGGACGTGGTTTCCGACCCACGGAGCGAAGAAGCCCGACCGGACCATCGGCCCGAGGGGGTCGCCGACGTCGACGACGTCCCCCGGGGACACGCGCGGCCGGACGTGGAGGATCCGTGCCACGAGCCCCTCGCCGACCCGGCGACCCGTCCGGAGCCCGGTTGCCTCCGCATCGACGTCGACGAGGATCAGGAACTCCTCGGCGGCGGCGTAGGGCTTCGGCGGAGCGCGGACGGTCCGCGTCTCCAGCACCTCGCCGGCGACTGGTGAGAGCCCGCGGTTACTCGCGGGGTAGAGGTCGATCGCGCACCCGCGGTCGTGGGCGGGGTACGGCGAGTTGTACAGCGAGAACCGCCGGTACTCACGGCACACCGACGCCGGAAGTCGGATCGGCTCGTCGCCCGGGGCGTTCCGGGAGCGGCGCCGTTCCGACTCCGGGCCGCCGGCCGTCACTCCCCATCACCGGTCATACCGGGGCTGTGGACCGGGAGCGCTTAGATGCGTCGGCCCGTACGGCACACAATGTGCTCCAGCGCATCCGCCCCGGAACCGATCGGGTCCGCGTCGTCCGCGGGCGCGCCGCCGATCCGAGCGCCGACCGTGCGGCGGTCGACGCGGGCGTGGACCGAGCGACCGAGACGGACACCTCGATCGTTCGCGCGTGGACGCCGCACCGCCAGGTCGCGTTCGGTCGTCGCGACGCCCGACGCGACGGGTGTGACCGTGCGCGGTCGATCGCGGACGCGAACGGCTATCCGGCGATCGAGCGGAGCGTGGGCGGACGGGCGGTCGCGTACGCCGGGACCACGGTGGCGTTCGCCGGTGTGGTTCCGACGCCCGCCCCCCGAGTGAGATCGGCGGGCGGTACGACGCCGCCACCGCCGGCGTGATCCGGGCGCTCCGAACCCTCGGCGTCCCGGCCCGTCGCGGCGAACCCGACGCGGCGTTCTGTCCCGGCGACCACTCTGCCCGAGCCAACGGCAAGATCGTGGGGATCGCACAGCGCGTCCGGCGCGATCGCGTCGGCTCTCGACCCGCTCGGGCTGCCGTTCGATCCGGATTCGGTCGCCAGCGTCGATCGCAGCGGCGGGCCCGCGGCTCCCGACCCGGTCGTCGACGCGCTGCTCGATTCGTTCTGTGAGGGGTCCGATCGCGACCCCATCGACGTGGCAGCGTCGTCGTCCGACGGGTAGCACGCCGGGCGGAACCGCCGCGCTTAGGTCGGTCCGTGGAGACGCGGGGGTATGTCGATTCTCTTCCGCGACGCGCGGCTGGCCGACGGCCGGCGGTGTGACGTTCGGACCGAGTCGGGGTCGGTCGCCGTGGTGGCCGACGCCGTCGACGCCGACCCGGCCGACCGGATCGTCGACGCCGACGGCCGGCTGCTGTTGCCGGGGGCGATCGACGCCCACGTCCATTTCCGGGAGCCGGGGGACGCACACAAGGAGACCTGGACGACCGGGTCCCGAAGCGCCGCTGCCGGCGGGGTCACAACCGTCGTCGACCAGCCCAACACCGCGCCGCCGACGGTCACGGGCGCGGCGTTCGACCGGAAGGCCAACCTGGCGACCGCATCCCGGGTCGACTACGGGATCAACGGCGGGGTCACGGCGGCGTGGGAGCCCGCGTCGCTGTTCGGCCGCCCGCTGCTCGCGCTGGGGGAGGTGTTCCTCGCGGACTCGACCGGCGGGATGGGGATCGACACCGATCGGTTCGCGGCGGCGGTCGAACGCGCGGCCGACGCCGACGTGGTGGTGACTGTCCACGCGGAGGACGCGACCCGGTTCGACGAGGCCGCACGCGACCGCGACGCCGGCGGGACCGGCCGCGACGCCGACGCCGACTGCTGGAGCCAGTACCGCTCCGCGGACGCCGAGGTGGCGGCCGTCGAGGAGGCGGTCGAGATCGGCACTGACGCCGGGGCAGCGATCCACATCGCCCACACCAGCACGCCGGAGGGCGTCGACGCCGCTGTCGCGGGGGGAGCGACCTGCGAGGCGACGCCGCATCACCTGTTCCTCTCCCGCGCGGACGCGACCGAGCTGGGAACGTACGGTCGGATGAACCCGCCGCTCCGGAGCGAAGCCCGCCGTGAGGCGCTGTGGAGTCGGCTCGTCGACGGCACGATCGATGTCGTGGCGACCGACCACGCGCCGCACACGACCGCCGAGAAGGAAACCGACCTGTGGGACGCGCCGAGCGGCGTCCCGGGCGTGGAGACGATGCTGCCGCTCCTGCTTGAACGTGCCCGCCGCGACGAGATCACGTACGAACGCGTCCGCGACGCGACGGCCGCGAACGTCGCCAGAGTGTTCGGTCTGCCGCGGAAGGGGCGAGTCGCGGCGGGGTACGACGCCGACCTGATCGTGGTGGACCCGGAGCGCTCGCGGGAGATCCGCGGCGCCGACCTCTTCTCGAAGTGTGGGTGGACGCCGTTCGAGGGGATGCGCGGCGTTTTCCCGTCGATGACGGTGGTCCGGGGGACGGTCGTCTACGAGGACGGCGAGTTCGTCGGCGACGCGGTCGGGGAGAACGTTCGGCGGTGATCGGGGCCGGTTGCAGTCGGGGAGTGTCGCGACTCGCGGTTCCGTTCGGGGCGAACAGCCGGGGTGACTTCCCCCACGCCGGGGTCCCGGACTCCCGCTGACCGGCGTGAGGCGACGCTCAGAGCACGCCGGGCGTGGTCCCGGCACCGGTCATAAACCCTCGCACCGGGCGACCGCGGCGGTGGGGTCCGCCCCCGTCGAAAGCTATCTACCTCCAGCGGTCGGAGAAACGGGTATGTCAGACCCGTTCGTGGTCGTCGGGGGCGACGCCGCCGGCCTCTCGGCGGCGAGCAAATGCCTCCGTACCCACCCCGATCGCGACGTGATCGTCTTCGAGAAGGGGTCGTGGGTCTCGTACGCCCACTGCGGCACGCCGTACTTCGTGAAAGGCGAGGTCGAGCACCTCACCGACCTCCTGTCGCTGTCGCCGGCGGCGGCAGCCGACCGGGGGATCGACCTCCGCCGGGAACACGAGGTCGTCGGCGTCGACACCGACGCGCGGACCGTCACCGTCGTCGACGACGGGGAACCGACCGAGGTGTCCTACGGCGATCTCCTCGTCGCGACCGGCGCCCGGGCCGTCTCCGCGCCGATCGACGGGTCGTCGCTCGACGGCGTCTTCACCCTCCACGGGCTGGACGACGCGGCCGCGATCCGGTCGTATCTGACGCCGCCGGCGGAGTTCGCGGTGGCCGACCTGGGCGGCGGCGACGCCCTCGACGAGTCCGCCGCGGAGCGGTACGGCGGGATGGACCCCCCGGAGACCGTCGCGATCGTCGGCGCAGGGTACGTCGGGGTCGAGATGGCGGAGGCGTTCGACGCGTGGGGGGTCGACGTCCACCTGTTCCAGCGGTCGGACCGCCCGGTGCCGGGGTTCGGCGACGCGGTCGGCGATGCGGTGACCGACCACCTCCGGGAATCCGGCGTGACGCTCCACTTCGGCGAGGCGGTCCGCCGACTCGACGGCGCGGGGGGACACGTCGACCGGGTCGTCTGCGGGAGCGGCGCGGAACTGTCGGTCGACGCCGCCCTCGTGGGGATCGGGATCCGGCCCAACACCGACCTCCTCGACGACACGCCGGTCGAACTCGGCGCGTCGGGTGCGGTCGCAACCGACGAGTACGGTCGAACCTCCGTCGCCGACGTCTACGCCGCGGGCGACGTCGCGGAGATGCGCCACACCGTGACAGACGACCCCACTTGGAACCCCCTCGGACTTCCGGCGAACCGCGCCGGCCGGGCCATCGGCGCGACGGTCGGCGGCGACCCGACGCCGGTCGGGTGCGTCTCCGGCACCGCGATGGTGAAGGTGTTCGATCTGGAGTGCGGCCGGGCCGGACTCGTCGACCACGACCGCGCCCGTGAAGCGGGGTTCGACCCCGTCTCGAAGACCGTCACCGCGGGGTCGCGGTCGGGCTACTACCCCGGCGCGGCCGACACCACGGTCACGCTGACCGCCGACCGCGACTCCGGACGGCTCCTCGGCGGGACCATCGCCGGCACCGACCGGGCGGCGGTCCGGATCGACACCGTTGCGACCGCACTCGGCGGGGAGATGACGGTCGCGGAGTTGGAGCGCCAGGACCTCGGCTACGCCCCGCCGTTCAGCCCGGTGTGGGATCCGGTGCTCGTCGCGGCGAAGGTGCTAACCGGGTCGCTGGGGTGACGCCGTCGAAGCTCCGGCCGTGACGATCATACGTCCGGAACCGTAGTTGGTCACGTATGAAAACTCGTGACGCCAGGATCGACCACGGGGACGCAGCCGATGGACTGTGAACGACGCACCGCGCTGCGGGCTGCCGCCGCGGCGCTCGTGACCGGGCTGGCCGGCTGTTCCGGGGGGGACGCAGGGGCTACGCCGACGCCGACCGAGACGGCGACACCGACGGAGACGGCCACCCCCACCGAGACGGCGACACCGACGGAGACGGCCACCCCCACCGAGACGCCCACGCCAACCGAGACCGCAACACCGACGCCAACGGAGACGCCCACACCGACCCCTACCCCGGACCCGGCGTCGGTGACCGTCGACAACGAGGGGATCAGCGCCTGGGTCGTTGCGGCCGACAGTAGCGGGTCGGTCGCGCCGACCGACGAGCGGAACCCGACGATGACCTTCGAGGTTGGCCGCCGGTACGTGGTCGAGAACGACGGGTGGAGCGCCCACCCGTTCGCGCTCCGTCGCGCGGACGACACCCCGCTGCTGTCGCAGGACGCCGACGGCGAGTTCGAGGACAGTCCGGCCGTCGGGTGGCGTGACGACGGCGATACGCTCGCGTTCACGGTGACCACCGACCTCGCCGCGGACCTGGACTACTACGTCTGTACGATCCACCCGTCGATGCGCGGGGACGCGACGACGGAGTGACACGTGGACAGGGGCGACGGCCGACGACCCACGATTCGCTCCGCTCGTCGGGGTCTCACGGGCCGGGAGGGACGTGAACCACGGTCGCTCGCTCCGCTCGCTCCCTGGTTCAAGTCCTCCGGCGGTCAACGACCCACGATTCGCTCCGCTCGTCGGGGTCTCACGGGCCGGGAGGGACTTGAACCCCCGACCGTCTGGTTAAAAGCCAGACGCTCTCCCGAACTGAGCTACCGGCCCTATTCAACCGTTATCTTGCGTCGGGGATAAGCGTTTACGCTCGGGGCGACGTCGACGGCGTCACTCGACGAGGTACGCCTCCAGCGCCTCCGCCACCATCTCGCTCGGCTCCCGGTCCGCCACCGCGGCGCGCCGCCGGAGCTCGCGGTAGACCTCGGTCGGGAGTCCGAGTTCGATCCCCCCGGGGTCGATCCCGCTGGCGGCCAGCGCGTCGGTCGCGGAGGTGGTGCCGTCGACCTCGCCGGCGATCCGCCGCACCTGCCGCACCGTGAGGTCGGCGTCGATCACCGCCCACGCCAGGTCGTAGCGGTCGACGCCGGAGACCCGCGCGACGTGCTTCGCCGCGGTGGGGGCGATGTCGCCGCGGGCGACGTGGCGCCGGATCGCCTGCGGGAGGTCGTGGACCCGCGCCCACTTCCGGACGAACGAGACCGACACGTCGCCGCCGGCGCGTTCGACCGCCTGTTTGTACGAGCCGACGCCGCGGACCAAGGCGGCGCAGGCGGCCGCCCCGCGGAGCATGTACACGTTGTCGGCGCCGCCGACGGTGTTCTCGGAGAACGCCCGGACGGTGTCGGCAGCCTCGGCCACGCTGTCGGGGTCGTCGGGGTCGAAGCCGACGGCGCGTTCCGCGCGGTCGCCGGTGACCGCGGGATCCGAGCGGACCACGGGCTCGCCCACGGGCTGCTCGCGGTCCACCGGAAACCGGTCCGGATAGTCGACGGCGTCGTCGTCGGCCATTCCGACCGTACGTAGCCGGGCGTCGATTAAAAACCTCCCCCACGTGTGCGTCACCCACGAGCCGCGGCGACCGCTGCGACAGCAGCGACAGCGGCCACGACGACCCCTACTCCTCGCGGGTCTCCGAGAGGTGCTCCCAGATCTCCGTACACCCCGCGCCGTCCGAGAGGCTGTCGAGGTGGGCGAACTCGTCGTCGTCGGTATCGGCGTCGCCGCCGGTCGAGTCGGCCGGGTCGGCGTCCGTTCCGGCGGTCATCGCGGGTCCGCGGTCGGGTCGTCCGTCGCGCCGTACAGCTCCGGCGCCACGTCGGCCGGGGCGTGCTGCCGCCGTGCCGCCGACCGCTCGGCGGGCGCGTCGTGTGTCGAAACCGAGTCTGTCATCACACCGGTACAGGCCCCCGTCCCGCATAAGCCCCGCCACCGGAGTAAATGGGACCACTACTCCCGGATACCGGAACGGATCTCCGAGACCTGCGACGGGGCCGAGCCGCGAAAACCGCACTACTGCGGGCGGTTCGACCCGCTCCCGGGCGTCGCCGACGCCGTCGCGGTTTGCGGACGCCGTCAGAGCCGAGGGGCTCGGGTTCGTACCAGGGGGTATGACCACTCGACTCCGCGTGCTCGACGACGGTGCGTGGCTCTCTGTGGACGATACGCGCCGGGTGAGCGTGAGCGAGCTGTGGCGGCTCGACGCGCCGGGGTTCTGCGAGTGCGACCTCGTGGACCTGGTCGTCGAGAACTTCGTCGCGGCGGGGGTCGACGGCCGGACGGTCACGGCCCGCGTCTACGGCCAGTGCATCGTCTGCGGCACGAAATCGACGGTCGAGTGGGTGCCGGTCGGCCGGATCGTCGACGGGGAGTTCGTCGACATCGACCGCGAGGGCGTCCTCAGCGTGCGCCGGAACGGCCCCGACGAACCGGCCGGCGACGAACCGGAAAGGACGGCCGGTTAACTGGAGCAGCGGGCATGGTTGACGCCATACGCCCTCCTTTGTGGGTGGGGCGTGTGGACGGAACAACGATGCCAACCGACGTGGAAAACTGGAAGTCCGAGGTCTACGGCAACGAGATCCGCGAGCACCTCTTCGAGTTCGCCGAGCAGGGGTACGACTCCATCCCCGAGGACGAACACGACGCGTGGTTCGAGCGGTTCAAGTGGTGGGGGTTGTACCACCAGCGGAACGGCCAGGAGGGGTACTTCATGATGCGGATCGGCACGCCGAACGGCGTGCTCGAACCCGGACAGCTCCGCGTCGTGGGCGAGATCGCCGACGAGTACGCCCGCGGCCCGGGGGTCAACCCCGTCTTCGGCGAGTCGTACGCCGACTTCACCACCCGGCAGTCGATCCAACTCCACTGGATCGAGCTCTCGGACGTGCCGGCGATCTTCGAGAAGCTGGAGGCGAACGGGCTCTCGACCCAGCAGGCCTGCGGCGACTCGTGGCGGAACATCGTCGGCAACCCCGTCGCCGGGAAAGACGCCCAGGAGGTCATCGACGCGTGGCCCGTCATCCGTAGCCTCAACGAGGAGTTCAAGGGCAACGACGACCACTCGAACCTCCCCCGGAAGTGGAAGGTGTCGGTCACGGGGTCGGCGGACGGCTCCGGCCAGGGCGACATCAACGACCTCGGGTTCGAGCCGGCGTACAAGCAGATCGCTGGCGAGGACGTCGTCGGGTTCAACGTCCGCGTCGGCGGCGGGCTCTCCCGGAACGAGCCCCGGCTGGCCCGCGACATCGACGTGTGGGTCCGTCCGGACAACGTCTCCGACGTCGCCGGCGGGCTCTCGGCGCTGTTCCGCGACCACGGCGACCGCGAGGACCGGTACAACGCCCGGATCAAGTTCCTGGTCGACGAGTGGGGCGCCGACGCGATCCGCGAGACCCTCCAGGAGGAGTACGTCGACTTCGAGCTCC
>CAZIQT010000046.1:0-15480 GCA_964541645.1 uncultured Halobellus sp.
CCTGGGTGAGCGACTTGCCCACCAGGATCTTGGTGTCGGCTTCGATCATCTTCAGATGCTGTTTGTCGGTGTTGATCGCCACGGTCTCGGCGCCGTCGACGCCGATGTTGTACAGCCGGTTGACCGTGTTGTTGCCGGCGCCACCCGCCCCGACGATGACGATCCGGGGACTCCCGAACTCGTCGTCGCCGTCGGCGACCTCGGTGGCCGTGTCCTGCTCCTCCTCGTCGCGCTTCATGGCCTCCCTGACGATGTCTTGCATCGGGATTACACCTTGGCCCAGGTTCGTTTCGTCGGGGACTCGCGACCCTCGGGGTCCTGTTCGTCGAGCATGTCACGGACGGCCGAGCGGATCGCCTCCGAACGGTTCGGGTACTGGCCGGTCTCGACCATCTGTTCGACCTCCTCGATCTGCTGCTTCGGGATTCGTAGTGTCACACGTTCCATTGTTGCATTCCCCCGGTAAGACGGCACGCGGCTCGCGTGCGAGCGTCGCACAGTCCCGAACTCCGGGCGGAGATCTCCTCTCCCCCCGTTCGCCGGGTCTGTAAGACGACCGTCTTACGCATCTGACAACATAAACTGACAGCTTATAAATTTAACGCCGGTCGTAAGACGGATCCCGGAGTCCGTCCCGCGCGACTGCCGCGGCTCGTTTACACGCTGTCCAACACGTCGGCCGCTGACGTCCGACGACCGCACCCCGGACAGAACGCCCAGTCGGACCGGAGCTCGTCGCCACACTCGCAGAAGACCCGGTGCGTGGCCTTTTCGCCGCAGTTAGGGCAGTAGACGTGATCGGGCTCGACCGTCTCCCCGCACTTGTCACACGCGTTCGCGGCGGGGTCGCCGCCCGCGTCCGACGCCGACGCGCCGGCAGGTGTCTTACGGCCCTCGACCGCCCCCGACGACGCCCGGGATCTGGGGCGTTCCTCGGCGCGCGGCGCGTTTACGCCGTCGAGCGAGAGGTTGAGGGTGAGGTCCCGGGCTCGCCCCATGGGAGCGGCCCGCTCCTCGACGAGCGAATCGAGCCGCCGTTCGACCAGCTCGTCGACGCGGTCGCGTATGACACCGTCGACCGAGCCGCCGTCGGGGTCGTCGGTCGCCCCGCCTCCGTCACGCCCCGCGCCGTCGAGGTACGCCCGGAGCGCCTCGCGCATCGCCTCGCTCTTGGAGGTGTCGAGACCCTCGAGCCGCTCGACGAGGTCGTCGTCCGCACGGAACGTGATCTTGCTCATCGACTACACATACGCGACGGAGCATTTCAAACTTCCCACGCGTCTGACGCACGTCAGCCGGGGCGGCCGACGGGCGGGGGTCGCACACAGCCGACAGCCTCAAGTCCGCGTTCGCCGACCCACTCGTCGTGGCAGTCACGTTCGACCTCTTCGGAACGCTCGTCGACGCCGACCGGCCGGACCGTCCGGGGGCGGCGGTCGCGCGGGCGCTTCGATCCCGCGGGGCCCCCGTCCCCGACGACTGGGCGTCGGCGTTCCGGGAGGCACACGTCGACGCTCCCGCGGGCGCGGAGGTTCCCCTCCCGGCGCACGTCGCTGCGGCGTTGCGCTCCCGCGGGGTCGACGCCCCGGGGAACGCCGCCCGCCGCGCGGTCGTCGCCGCGTTCGACCCCGACGTCCGAACCCGGCCTGGCGCCGCCGACGCCGTCGCCGCCGCGGCCGACCGGGGAGCGGTCGGACTGCTCTCGAACTGTTCGGTCCCCGAACTCGTCGCCCGGACGCTGATCAGGGCCGATCTCGACCGTACGGCTTTCGACGCGGTCGTGACGAGCGTCGGGTGCGGCTGGCGGAAACCCCACCCGAAGGCGTTCGGCGCGGTCGCCGAGGGGCTCGGCGTCGACGCCGACGCGATCACCCACGTCGGCGACGACCCCGCCACCGACGGGGGGATCACGGAACTCGGCGGGCGGTTCGTCGACGTCGGCGAGTCGGGGTTGACGACGGTCGCGGAGCGGCTCCGCGCGGGGACGTCGCCGGGAGGCGAGTGACCGTGCCGGCGACCGCGGCCGCCGCCGTCGCGCTCGCGATCGCACTCGATGCCGCGGTCGCGGAGCCGCCGACCCGGTTCCACCCGGTGGCGCTGTTCGGACGCCTCGTCGCGGGGGTCGACCGGGGTGGGCGAGCGCAGGAGTCCGACGGGTGGGCACGCCCCCGGGTCGTCGGCGTCGTCGCCGCAGTCCTCCTGCCGGCCCTCGCCGCCGGGGTCGTGGCCGGAGCCGTCGCCGTCGGGTCGGCGGCCGATCCGTGGGCGGGGGCGGCGGCCGCCGGCCTCGTGCTCTTCTCGACGACGAGTCTGCGCCGGCTCCTCGACCGCGCCCGGGCGGTGATCGAAGCGAGCGACGCCGACCTCGACGCCGCGCGGCGCGACCTCCGGGCGCTCGCGGGCCGGGACGCCGCCGCGCTCGACGCGGCGCACGTCCGGTCGGCGGCCGTCGAGAGCCTCGCGGAGAACCTCGCCGACGGGCTGGTCGCTCCGCTCGCGGCCTTCGCCGCGGTCGTCGCCGTCGCGGGCGCGGTCGGCGGCGCGGCCGTCGCCGGCGTCGACGTTACCCTCGCGCTCGCTGCGGGCGCGGCGGCGTGGGTGAAGGCGGTCAACACCCTGGATTCGATGCTGGGCTACCGCTCGAAGCCGGTCGGGTGGGCGCCGGCCCGGCTGGACGACGCCGTGATGTGGCTCCCCGCGCGGCTCTCGGCGGTGCTGCTCGGGGTCGTCGCGGGCGCGCCCGGACTCCCGCTCCGGGGGCGCGTCCGCGCGCTCGCCGCCCGGCCGTCGTCGCCGAACTCCGGGTGGCCGATGGCGACGATGGCTGCGGCGCTGCCGGCGCGGCTCGTGAAGCCGGGGGCTTACGACCTCGAGCCGGGCGCCGCCGGGACCGACGGCGGTGCGGCGACCGGAGCCGACGACCCCGTGGCGTTTCCGGACGCCGCGACGGCGACCCGGGCGGTCGAGTTCACCCGGCGTGCGGGGCTGCTCGCGGCGGTCGCCACGGGGGCGGTCGCGTGGTTCTGACCGCGCTCCGGGGGGCGGTCGGCTTCCTCACCCGGCTGCCGGTCGGCGGCGACGAGCGGTCGTGGGAGGCGTTCCGACGGACGCCCGTCTCCGTTCCGCTCGTCGGCTACGTCGTCGGCGGGGTCGCAGGCCTGTCGCTGCTGTTGCCGCTCCCGGTTCCGACCGCCGCCGCGGTGTATCTGGTGACGCTCGTGCTCCTCACCGGGGTCACCCACGCCGACGGCCTCGCGGACCTCGGCGACGCGGCGGCGGTCCACGGCGGCGTCGACCGCGACCGCCGCCGCGAGGTGCTGAAAGACTCCGCGACCGGGGTCGGCGGCGCGCTCGCGGTGACGCTCGCGTTCGTCACCCTCGGACTGGGCGCGCTGGGGCTCGCCGGGACGCGGCCCCGCGTCGCGTTCGGGCTGGCGCTCGCGGCCGAGGTCGGCGCGAAAGTCGGGATCGCGGTCCTGGTCTGTACGGGGCGGGCGGCCCACGAGGGGCTCGGGTCGGCGCTGACCGAGCACGCGACCCCGACCGCGCTGCTCCCGGTCGCCGCCGTCGTCGCCCCGCTTTTGACGCTCGCGACGGTCCCGGCGGTCGGCGGGGTCGGGGTGCCGGCGGCGCTTCTGGCGCCGGTCGGCGCGGCGCTGCTGGTGGGGGCGTGGGCCCGCGGCGCGCTGGGCGGCGTCTCCGGCGACGTGCTCGGCGCGGCCAACGAACTCGGGCGGGTCGCCGGCGTCCACGCGGGGGTGGTCGCGTGGACGCTCTTGTGATGTGCGGCGGCCGCGGAACCCGGCTTCGGGGCGCCGGCGGGAGCGGGGACGGCAGCGGCGACCCCGGCGCCCCGGAGAAGCCGCTGGTCGAGGTCGGCGGCGCGTCGATGCTGTCCCGCGTCGTCGACGCGCTCCGGGCCAGCGGCGTCGGGACCGTCCACGCGGTCGTGTCGCCGCAGGCCCCCGACACGGCCGACCGCGCCCGGCGGCTGTCGGTGCCGACGATCGAGACCGACGGCGACGGCTACGTCCCCGACCTGCGGACCGCACTCGACGCCGTCGGGCGGCCGGCGGTGACAGTCCCCGCGGACCTGCCGCTCGTGGCCGCGGCGCACGTCGACGACGCGGTCGCGCGGGCACGCCGGCGGGGCGACGGCGACGACCCGACGTCGCTCACGGTCTGCGTTCCGG
The DNA here is from genome assembly GCA_964541645.1 of uncultured Halobellus sp. Lineage (GTDB taxonomy): Archaea > Halobacteriota > Halobacteria > Halobacteriales > Haloferacaceae > Haloquadratum. Next base: position 4,194 of record CAZIQT010000046.1, read on the forward strand.
CGGCACTGAAACGCCGGCTCGGCGCGTCGGTCGACGCCGCGTTCGACGCCGAGGGGCGGGCGGTCGCCCCCACCGGGCTGAACGTCGTCGCCGACGCCGACGACACCGTGGCGTTGACGTACGACGCCCGCCTGGCGGTCAACGTGAACAGACCCGAGGACCTGGAACTCGCGGAGGCGCTGTGCGGCTGATCCTCGTCGCGGGGACGACCCGTACGGCCGCGGTCGAGGGGATCACCGCCGCAGGCGCCTCGCGGGACCTGCTCGCCCACACCCCGAGCGCCGACGGCGAGATCCTGGCGTACGGCGACACGGTGCGGGCGCCCGTCACGCCCGTGAGCCCCGGCGGGTGTCCGACGCCGGCGGTGGTGACCCGTGCGGTCCGGGAGCTCCTGGGGGTCGACCTCGCGGTCGTCGACGCCGGGCTGGCGAAGCCAACCGGCGCCCCGACGGTGTCGGTGGGGGCACGCCCCGGCGACGACATCCGGGAGCCCGACCCCGTGCGGACCGCGCCGGGGGCGTTCGCGGCCGCGCGGTCGTTCGGCCGGGGGCTTCCGGACGACCGGATCGTGGTCGGCGAGACCATCCCCGGCGGGACCACCACCGCGATGGCGGTCCTGCGGGCGCTCGGGGAGGAAACGCTCCCGGCGACGTCGTCGTCGCTCCCCGAGAACCCGATCGAGCTGAAACGGCGGGTCGTCGCGGAGGCGTTCGAGGCGTCGGACCTCGACCCCGGGGGCGCCGCCCACACCCCGGAGCTCGCCGTCCGGTTCGTGGGCGATCCGGTGTTGGCGGTCGCCGCCGGGGTCGTCGCCGGCGCGCTCGAATCCGGAACCGAGGTGGTGCTCGGCGGCGGCACCCAGCTGCTCGCGGTCGCCGCCCTGGTGCGCCACGCCGGCGTGCCCGCAGCCGCGACGCTCGCGACGACCCCGTACCTCGCCGCCGACGTGCCCGACCTCGCGGCCGCCGCCGACGCCCTGGAACTCGACCTGACGGTGACGGATCCGGGGTTCGACGCGCCGGACGCGGGGCCGCTGTCGGCGTACGGGGACGGCGTCGCGAAGGAGGGCGCCGGGATGGGCGGCGCGCTCGCCCTCGCCGACGAGGCGGGGCGGCTCGACGAGGTTCGGGCGGCGGCGCGGACGGTCCTCGACCGCGTCGACGGCGACGGCAGCGAGGCGGCGGCCGACGACGGCCCGGACCGGGACCGGGACCGGGGTCGGGGGGCCGGCCGTGGACCCTGACGCGGTCGCCGACGCGGCGCGCGTGCCCCACGGCGGCAGCGACGACCCCGACGTGGTGGATTTCAGCGCGAACACCAACCCCGAGCGGCCCGACGGCGTCACGGACGCCTACGAGGCCGCGCTCGCGGACGCGACCCGGTACGCCGACGAGTTCCCGGAGTTCCGGGCGGCGGCCGCCGACTACGTCGGGTGCGAGCCGGGGGCGGTGGTCCCGACCGCCGGCGGGGTCGCGGCCCTCCGGCTGGCGTTCGGCGTGACGGTCGCCCCCGGGGACCGTGTGGCGCTCCCGGAGCCGGGGTTCGGGGAGTACGCCCGCGAGGTCCGGCTCCAGGGCGGCGAGCCCGTCGGGATCGCGGACCGCCGCCTCCTCGACATCGACCCGGCGGCGTACGCCGCGGTGGTGGTGTGTGCGCCCAACAACCCCACGGGGTACCTGCCCGACCCCGCGGCGCTCGACGCGTTCCGCGCGGCGTGCCGGGCCGCGGGAACCCCCCTGATCGTCGACGAGGCGTTCCTGGATTTCGCAGACGCACCCAGTCTCGCCGGCGAGCCGGGGACGGTCGTCGCGCGGTCGCTCACCAAGATGTTCGGGCTGCCCGGGCTCCGGGCGGGGTTTGCGGTCGCGACCGGCGACCTCGGCGACCGGCTCCGGACCGCGCGCCCGACGTGGTCGCTGTCGGTGCCCGCGGCGGCGGTCGGGACCCACTGCCTCCGCGCGACGGCGTTCGTCGAGCGGACCCGCGAGCGGGTCGCCGCCGAGCGCGCCCGGATGCGGGCGGCGCTGTCGGACGAATACGACGTGGCGCCGTCGGACGCGCCGTTCCTTCTCGTCGACGTCGGTGACGACCCCGTCGACGACCCGGCGGGCGCGACCGACCCCGTCGACCGGGCACTCGAACGGGCGCGGGACCGCGGCGTCGCGGTCCGGGACGCCCGGACGTTCGCGGGGCTCGACTCCCACGTCAGGGTGGCGGTGCGCCGGCCACACGAGAACGACCTGCTGCTCGACGCCCTGCTCGACCGATGAGCGGGGCCGAGCGCGGTGGGGGACGGTCGGGCGTCTTCGAGCCGACCGTCCGCGGGGAAGTCTGCCGGCTCCGACGCCCCGGGACCCGGTGGCTCTCCACCGGCCACGCCGGCGGGGAGTCGCGGGCCGACGCGGCGTACCTCCTGTCGGTCCCCGAGGGGTGGGGCGACGTCGACATCGCGGCGTACGTTGACGGCCGGCTCGACGACGCCGGGTTCGCGGCCGCGGCGCCGACGTCGGCACCGGCGCTGCTGACCGGCGTGTCGATGCGGCACGCCCGCCGCGCCCGGCTCGACCCCGTCGAGGTGGTCGCCACCGTCGGGGTGAACAACCCCGCGGCGCTGCCGGTCGACGGTGAAGACGGGGTCGGCGACGCGGCGGAGCGGTCCGAGGGGGCCGGCGGCGACGTCCGCCCCGACCGCCGGCACGACGGGACGGTCAACGTGGTGGTCGGGACGACCCGGTCGCTGGCGCCGGGGGCGCTCCCCAACCTCGTCAGCGTGGCCGCGGAGGCGAAGGCGGCGACGTTGCTCGCGCGGGTCGGCGTTCCCGGCACCACCTCCGACGCCGTCGTGGCGGGCTGCGACCCCGACGGGGAGACGGCGGCGTTCTCCGGGAGCGCGACGCCCGTCGGGTCTGCCGCGCGGGTCTGCGTCCGCGACGCGGTGTCGGCCGCGCTGGCCGCCAGATACGCCGACGAGTCGCCGCCGGCGTCGGTCGACGACGCGGCGTACGGGGTCGTGAGCGACGCCCGCGCCCGGGTGGGCCCCGTCGGGCAGGGTGAGGAGTGACGCCGTCGGGCCGCGGCCGCCGGGGAGGGCTCCCGTTCTCGGGACTGATACCGGACGGAACGGCTTAACACCGAGCACCGCGCAGTCACTCGATGATGACGACCGACGCGGTGCCGTCGGACCTGCCGGGCGTCGTCCTCGCGGGGACGGCGTCGAACGTCGGCAAGACCGTCGCGACGCTCGCGGTCTGTCGCGCGCTCGAACGCGTGGGCCGGACCCCGGTGGCCGCAAAGGCGGGACCGGATTTCGTCGACCCCAGCCACCACGCCGCGGTGCTCGGCCGCCCCGCCCGCACGCTCGACCCGTGGGTGGCGGGCGACGACGGGATCCGGCGCGCCTACGCTCGGAGCGTCGACGACGGCGACGTCTGCGTGGTCGAGGGGATGTTGGGGGTGTACGAGGGCACCGTCAACACCGCCGCGGTCGCCGAGGCGCTTGACCTCCCGGTGGTGCTCGTGGTCGACGCCGAAACCGGGATGGAGCGGGTCGCCGCCACCGCCCTCGGGTTCAAGCAGTACGCCGCCCGCCGCGGCTACGACATCGACGTCGTGGGGCTGCTCGCCGCCCGCGCCCGCGGCGGCCGCCACGAGGCGGGGATCCGCGACGCGGTCGACGGGGTCCGGTACGTCGGGCGGACGCCGCCGCTCGACGGCCTGTCGATCCCCGACAGCCACGTCGACCCCGACCTCGGCGACGGGCCGCCGATCGCGGAGGACGCCCTGGAGGCGGCGGCCCGGCAGATCAGGCCGGGGGTGCTGTTGGATCTGGTCCGGCGGCCCGACCTCGACACCCGGCCCTCGCTCCGCGCCGCCGACGAGACCGGGGTGCGGGTCGGGCTCGCCGCCGACGAGGCGTTCCGGTTCGTCTACCCCAGCACCCGCGAGCGGTTGGCCGACCGCGCGACCGTGGAGCCGTTCTCGCCGGTCGCCGGCGACCCCGTCCCGGACTGCGACGTGGTCTACCTCCCGGGTGGCTACCCCGAGCGCCACGCGGCGGCGCTGGCGTCGTCGGACACGCTCGACGACCTCGCGGCCGTCGCCGCAGAGGGCCGGCCGGTGTTCGGCGCCGGCGGCGGGCTGATGGCGCTCGGGGAGTCAGTGACGACCACCGACGGCCGGACACACGGGATGGCGGGCGTGCTTCCGGTGTCGACGCGGATGTCCGAGCGGGTGGTGGCGTCGGATCACGTCGGCGTCCGCGCCCGCGAGGACTGCCTGCTCTCGCCCGCCGGGGGCACCCGCCGCGGGTTCGAGTGCCACTTCTCCTCGGCGACCCCGGCGCGGGACGCGCGGTACGCCTTCGAGGTGATCCGGGGCGCCGGCGTCGACGGGGTCAACGACGGGTTCCGGGAGTATCGAACCCTGGGGACCTACACCCACTTCCACCCGGGGTCGGGGGCGTTCGACTACCTGCTGGAGGAGGTGGCCACGGGCCGATGGGGGCGTCGGGGGCGCGGGTGACCGCCGCCTCGGCGGCTCCCTCGCCACCCGCGTCTCGTCTCGCAGGGTTTATGCCGTCGCCGCGGATACCACGCGGTACTATGGCCGACAACAAAGCACGTTCGACCGGCAGCGCCGGTCGGTTCGGAGCGCGGTACGGGCGCGTCGCCCGGCGCCGCGTGAAGGAGATCGAGGCGGCGACGCGGGACGCGACCGTCGACGGCGACAGCGTCACCCGGGTCGAGCCCGGCATCTGGCGGAACGACGAGACCGGCGAGGTCTTCACCGGCGGCACCTACCGACCGCGTACCCCCGGCGGCACCCAGGTCCGCCGTTCGATCCGCGCGGCGCTCGCCGGCGAGAGCGACGAGGAGTGAGCGTGCCCGAGTCCGGCCGACGACCGACGCGAGGCTCCCGCTGATCCCACATGAGCTACAAATGTTCCCGGTGTAAACGCGACGTGGAGCTCGACGAGTACGGCGGCGTGCGGTGTCCGTACTGCGGCCACCGCGTCCTGCTGAAGGAGCGCGCCCCGGACGTCAAGGACGTCCCGGTCGAGTAACCGCTGCCGGCCCGATGTCGGACCCGCTGGGCGCCGCCGACCCCCCCGAGGGGGCGACCGGCTTCGACGCCGACGACCCCAAGCACCGTCTCGAAACCGACTTCCACTACCCCGACGAGTCGCGGGCACGCACGGTCGCTCGGAGCGTCCGCGTCGAGGTCGGCGAGATGTCCGACGGCCGCTCGCGGGCGACCGTCGGCCGCGACGGCGCGGTGGTGACCGTCGGGATCGACGCCGCCGACCTGGTGGCGCTCCGGGCCGGCACAAACACCTGGCTCCGGCTCGTCGGCGTCGCGGAGGCGGTGACCGCCGCGTGTGCAGCGCGCACGGATCCCGGTGCGGACGCCGCCGAGGCCGCTGACGCCGACGTCGACGGCTCCGGCGGGTGACCGCCCGCCGGCCGGCGAATACGGGCCTTTTTCAGTGCGCGTCCCGTCGCCGTTGGTATGCAGGGTAATCTGCCGCCGGAAGCACAGGAGAAACTCGAAGAGCTGCAGGACCTCCAAGACACCGCCCAGAAGGTCGCCGCCCAGAAGGAGCAGGCCGAGTCGTCGCTCACCGAGTCCGAGACCGCGCTGGAAGCCCTCGACGACATCGACGAGGACACCACGATGTACCGCGAGGTCGGCGAACTCCTCGTCGAGACCGAGTACGACGACGCCCACGAGGAGCTGTCGGAGTCGGTCGACAGCCTGGAGATCCGCGTCGAGCAGCTCACGAAGCAGGAGGAGCGCGTCCAAGAGCAGTTCGAGAGCCTCCAGGAGGAGCTCCAGCAGATGCTCCAAGGCGGCGCGGGCGGTCCGGGCGGCGGCGGCCCGATGGGCCCCGGCGCCGGCGGCGCGTAAGCCGATGCCCAGCGACGAGGAGGTCGTCCGCGCGGCCTCGGCGGCCGCCGAGGGCGTGATCCTCGACGCCTACAAACAGTCGGAGCTGACCGACTTCGACGTGACGGTGGAGTTCGAGGACGGCGTTCTCGACGTCGACGTCTACGTCAACCCCCCCGAGGACGCCGATCCCGACCCCGACGCCGTCGCCGACGAGGCGGCGCTCGCCGCCGGGGACGCGGTCGACGAACTGTTTGCGGCCGACGACGGCGACGCGTAACCGACCCCGCCGCCCGTCTCACGCCCGCACCCGGACTGATTCGATCTCCCCCGACCGGCGGGTCACGCGAACAGGAAGATCAGGACGCTGACCGCGACCGCCGCGAGGACGACCGACACCGCGAACGCGCCGCCCATCGCGACCACCGCGTTGGCGTGGCTCGCCAGCGTCTCCGTGCGGTCGTTCCCGAAGATGGTGACCGTCGCGCGCTCGGTCGCTGCCCCCGCCTCGACCGGCTCGCGGTCGGCACGGGCCTCGTCGACGAGGTCACACACGAGTTCCGCCAGCCGGTCCCACGGGATCGCCGCGCCCACCTGATTGTCGGCCTCGACGGTGTTGACCACGTGGGTGTCGGTGGTCAGGATCTCCGCCGCGTCGACCGGCCCCGCTGCAACCAGCGCGTCGAGCAGCTCGCCGCGGAGCCCCGGTTCCATGTTGTTGCCGTCGACGAGGACGTACGCGGTCTCCTGGCCGTCGACGTCGACGACCGCGACCCGGATCCCGAGCGGCCCGAGCCCCTCCTCGGCGGTCCACGGCGTCGGGTCCCACGCGACCCCGAGCGCGAGGTCTCCCCGGTCGACGGTGGACAGCCGCCGGCCGGCGGTGCCGGCGGCCTCGATCATGTCGAACGCGCGCTCCGATCCCGGGGTGACGTGGCCCAGGTCGGGCCCGTTCAGCCCGTCGTTGGAGTTGTGGGCGTCGACCAGCATGACTTCGTCGAGGTCGCTCGTGCGGGCCTCGGCGGCCGCCGACAGCCCGACGCCGTATTCGATGTCGTCGGCGAACCCCGGGGCGTAGGTGGCCACGAGCAGGCCGTCGTCGTCGAACGCCTGCCCGAGCATCGACGCCTCCCCGGAGTCGACCCGGACGCTCCGGGTGGCTCCCCCGTCGTACGAGATCCGGTCGGCCGCCGTCGTCGCCGCCTCGAGAATGGTGTCGACCTCCCGTTCGGTCACGAGGTTGAAGTCGTGGCCCGCGGTGGCGTGCGGCGGGAAGACCAGGCCAGGGGCGTCGGCGGCGACCCGCTCGGGGAAGTTGCCGCCGCCGATCTCCCCCATCGGTCCGGGGTGGATCATCGGAAGCACGAACCGGGCCTTCTCCGCGCCCGACTCCGAACGGAACGAGAGCACGGAGACGGGCACGATCGCCTCCTCGCCGAGGTCATGGAAGAACTCCTCCAACTCGCGGGTACCCTCCGCGACGTGGCCCACGAACCCGCGGAGGAAGTCCAAGAGCGACACGCCCATGCTCCGCCGCCAGGGTCGGTCGACCGCGACGACGAACGCGTAGACCGCCAGCGCGTAGATCACACACGAGATCCCGAGCAGGACGAAGTGGTCCACCGAGATGGCCGAGAACTCCGGGGGGGCGGTCTCGGGCCGGGCGAGGTACTCCCGGACGTACGCGTCGACGAGCGGGCCGCCGACCGACAGGAACCGGAGCGTCCCGCCGTACACGAGGAGCAGGACGGCCGCGGCGACGGTCTGGAGGCTCGCCGGAACCGACGCCACCACAACCGACGACCCCGACACCGCCATCACCACGAGCAGCCGGAACGCGAAGATCGACGCCAAGGCGACCACCAGGGCGTCGAAGACGAACCGCTGGCCCAGCCCGGTGACCACCGACACGACCGCCGCGACGGTGACGATCGCGACGACGATCACCTCCGAGACCAGCGCGAGCAGCGACGACCGGTTGGGGGTGAGCCGCCCGCCGACCAGCCGGTCGACCCCGGCGGTGCCGAACGCGGCGATCACGGTGGGGACGCCGATGAAAAAGATCCCCTCCCACGCGTCGCGGCCGATGAAGAACAGCCCCCGCCAGGTCCGCTCGTACGCCCCCGAGTCGAAGGCGGCGACGCCGGCGACGGCCGCCAAAAGCAGCGCGAACGCGAGGCTAGTGTACCAGCTGGGCGCCCGGAAGATGAACCGCGAGAGGTCCGCGAGGTTGCTCTGTGTGGAGGTCATCGGTGGAGGGCGGGGGTGGGTCGGCGCCGGCGTCTCACCCGCAGATCGCGACGAAGTTCTCGAAGACCTCCTCGCCGCGCTCGGTGTGGGCGACCTCGGGGTGCCACTGGACCCCGTAGAGGTCGCGGGCGGGGTCGCTCATCGCCTCGACGTCGCAGACGTCGGAGGTGGCCGTCCGAGCGAACCCCTCGGGAACCCGTTTGACCTCGTCGGCGTGGCTGGCCCACACCCGGGTCTCGGGCGCGAGCGACCCGATCAACGGGTCGGCGTCGTCGAGGATCTCCACGTCGACGTCGGCGTACCCGCCGTAGTCGCCCGCGCCGACGGTGCCGTCGAGCTCGGCCGCGAGGATCTGCATCCCGAGACAGATCCCGAACACCGGGACGTCGAGATCGAGGTACGCCGGGCAGTTGCCGATCCGGTCCATGTCCGGGCCGCCGGAGAGCACGAGCCCGTCGGCGTCGATCTCCGCCGGGGGCGTGGTGTTGTCGACGATGTCGACGTCGACCCCCAGGTCCCGGAGCGTCCGGCGCTCCAGGTGGGTGAACTGGCCGTGGTTGTCGATGACGGCGATTCGGGTCATCAGTTGTGGGTCCGTACACCGAAGGAGGGCAAAAAGCGCCCGGTCTGGGATCGGGGGGTGACCGAGATCCCCGAGGCTCACTTGCCGCCGTCGTCCCGGCGCTCCCGGGCGGTGGTGAACTCCAGTTCGGCGGCCTCCTTCGAGCGCCGCTCCTCGCGGGCGGCGAACGCCTCGGGATCGGGTTCGGCGTCGTCGTCGATCCGGGCGAAGGAGTTGTGGATCTTCGCGTGACACCACCGGCAGAGCGCGACCGTGATCTCGTGGGACGCGTCGGCGTCGGCTTCGCCCCCGTTCCCGCGTCCGTTTCCGCTTCCGCTCCCGCTCTCCCCGTACGAGAGGTGGTGTTCCTCCAGCAGGGGGCGGGAGTCGTCGAAGGCGATCCGGACGGACTCCAACCCACACCGGACGCACGCCCGGCCGTCGGACGTCGACCGGTAGTGGGGACACTCGCGGAACGCCCCGTCGGCGGCGACGCAGTCGTAGTCGGCCGCGCGGCGCTCGGCGGCGAACTCCGGGTCGTCGCCCGCGCGGGTCAGCGCGAACCGACACCGGCCGTCGTCGGTGAGGTGGTCGCAGACGCCGGCGTGGTCGTAGGGGTCGTCGACGCCGACGGGGGTCCCGGTGGGCGTCTCGCGCATACCCGACCCGTGGGTCGCCGCCGAGTTGAATCCCCCGGCGGGTGGCTCGGGCGCGGTGTCGGTCCCGCCGGCGTCCGGACGGTTTATGTTCGCCCCCGGCGACCGGCCGGTGTGCGACTCGAACACCGCGCGGACGGCACGTGGCGGACGCTCGCCTCCGACGTCGAGGTCGCGGACACGTTCCTCTCGCGGGCCCGCGGACTGATGTTCCGGCGGTCGGTCCCCGACGACTACGCCCTGGTTTTCGAGTTCGACGACGCCGACGAGCGGGATCTGCACATGGTCTTCGTCCCGTTCGACCTCGACGCGGTGTGGGTGGTCGACGGCGAGGTCGAAGCCACCGAGCGGCTCCGGGCGTGGCGGGGGCTGGCCGCCGCGGTCGCCGACACCGTGATCGAACTCCCCGCTGGGGCCGCGGCCGACGTCGCGGTCGGCGACGCGGTCCGGGTCGTGGAGTGACAGCCAGCCCCGCCGCCGTCGCGCGGTCGACGACGCGACGCACCCGGCAGATCCCGTCGAAAAGCGTCTGTTTAAGTAGCTGCGCGACGACGCCCGGAGTGAGCGCATGACTCGTGGTCGATTTATTCGGGGGTAACCCCGACAACCCCCTCGCATCCATCGCGGATTCCGACGAGACGGTACAGCTGTTAGATACGACGCTGCGCGACGGCGAGCAGGCCCCCGGGGTCTCGTTGATGCCCGAGGAGAAGGCCGACATCGCCAAGTCGCTGGACCGCGCCGGGATCGGCTTCATCGAGGCGGGCAGCGCCTGCACCGGCGAGGGCGAGCGCGAGACCATCCGGCGGGTGACGGATCTCGACCTCGACGCCACGGTGACGAGTTTCGCCCGCGGGATCCGGCGCGACATCGACCTCGCGCTCGACTGCGGGGTCGACGGGGTGACCATCGTGGTGCCCGCGAGCGACAAGCACGTCGAGCGGAAGGTCGGAACCACCCACGACGAGGTGGTCGAGACCACCGGTGACCTGGTGGCGTACGCCAAGGACCACGACCTCTGGGTCGAGGTCATCGGCGAGGACGGCTCCCGTGCGGATCTGGACTTCCTCGAACGCCTGATGAAAGCGGCGCTCGACGCGGGCGCCGACCGGTCGTGTTACGCCGACACCGTCGGCCACGCCACCCCGGAGACCACCTACGAGTACGTCTCCCGGCTCGCCGACCTCGGCCCGGTGTCGACCCACACCCACGACGACCTGGGGTTCGGGCTGACGAACGCGTGGATCAGCCTGCACGCGGGCGCGGACCTGGTCCACGGTACGATCAACGGGATCGGCGAGCGCGCCGGCAACGTCGCGTTGGAGGAGGTTGCGATCGCGCTGGCGCACGGGTACGGCATCGAGACCCTGAACCTGGAGACGGTCTACGACCTCTCGAAACAGGTCTCCCACGCCACCGGCGTCCCGCTGCCGCCGAACAAGGCGGTCGTCGGCGAGAACGCGTTCACCCACGAGAGCGGCATCCACACCGACGGGACGCTGAAGGACGACGCCATGTACGAGCCGTACCCGCCGGAGCTCGTGGGTCGGGAGCGGCGGCTCGTGCTCGGCAAACACGCCGGCGCCGCCGGCGTCCGGGCGGCGCTGGAGGAGCACGACGTGTCGGTGTCGGAGGGCGAACTCGAGTCGATCGTCGAGCGGGTCAAGCGCCTCGGCGACCGCGACAAGCGCGTCACCGACGCCGACCTGCTGGCGATCACGGAGGACGTCCAGGGCCGCGACCGCGACCGGTACGTGGAGCTCCTGGACCTCACCGCCGCGTCGGGCGGCGGCACCCCCACCGCGTCGGTCCGGCTCCGGGTCGGCGACGAGGAACGGGTCGCCTCCGGCACCGGCAGCGGCCCGGTCGACGCCGCGGTGGAGGCGGTGCGGGCCGCCCTCGGCGCCGACGCCAACGCCCAACTCGACTCCTA
>CAZIQT010000047.1:0-15341 GCA_964541645.1 uncultured Halobellus sp.
GCGGGACCGTTCGGCGACTCCGAGAACGGCCGGCTCGACCTCACGGTCCGGAACGACGGCTCGGACCCCGTCACCGTCCGGGTCGCGGTCACTGCCGACGACGGAACGACCTACGCGGAGGAGTCCGACCGGATCGACGGCGGGGTCGCCCGGTCGTTCGCGGTCGCCGTCGGGACGAGCGGTCGCCACGTGGTGGCCGTCTCGGGCGACGACTTCCGCGGCGAGTTGGCGTGGGACGCCGGGGTCTGCCGGCGCTTCGACGGGACTGTCGCGGTGGCCGACGGGAGCGTCGCGGTGGTCGGCGAGTGCGCCGAGCAGCGATAGCCGGAGCCACGGCCCGGGGGACGCTCGGGCGCCGACGCGGGGCGTCCGGCTCCCGGGGCAAACAGTTTTGTCGGCCCGCCGGAACTCACCCGTGTGTTCGGAACCAGCGGCATCCGCGGGCCGATCGGGGAGACGGTGACGGCGGAGCTCGCGCTGTCGGTCGGCCGGGCGGTCGGCGCCGACGCCGGGGCTGTCGTGGTCGCGCGGGACGTCCGCGACTCCGGACGCGCGCTCGTCGACGCGCTCGCCGCCGGCTTGGTGGAGTCCGGCACCGACGTCGTCGACCTCGGGGTCGTCGCCACGCCGACCGCCGCTCGGGCGGTCGGGCGCCGGAACGCCGACGTTGGGGTCGTCGTCACCGCCTCGCACAACCCGCCGCCGGACAACGGGCTGAAGCTCTGGTCGCCCTCCGGACGGGCGTTCGGCCCCGAGCGGCGCGAGACGGTCGCCGACCGGATCACGGCGGAGTCGTTCGACCTCGCCGCGTGGGACGCACACGGCGACCGCCGGTCGTGGGACGGCGCCGAACGGGCACACCGGGCGGCGCTCGTCGACGCCGGACGGCGGGAGTTCGCGGCGAGGGACGCCGACCCGAGTGACCTCTCGGTCGTCGTCGACGTGGGCACCGGCACCGGCGGCGTGACCGCGGACGCGCTGTCCGACCTCGGCGCCGACGTCGAGACGCTGAACGCCCGCCCCGACGGGCGGTTCCCGGCGCGTCCGAGCGAGCCGACCGCCGACACGTGTGGGTCGCTCCGCCGGTTCGTCTCGGCGACCGACGCCGACCTCGGCATCGCCCACGACGGCGACGCCGACCGAACGATGGCGGTCGACGACACCGGATCGTTCGTCCCCGGCGACCTCCTGCTCGCGATTTTCGCCACCGACGTCGCGGGTTCGGGCGACCGGGTCGCTGCCCCGGTCGACACCAGCCTCGTGGTCGACGACGCCCTGGAGGCGGCGGGGGCGTCGCTCGTGCGGACCCGCGTCGGCGACGTGCACGTGGCCGAGCGGGCGACCGAGGCGGGTGTCGTGTTCGGCGGCGAGCCCTCGGGAGCGTGGATCTTCCCCGCGGAGACGCTCTGCCCCGACGGCCCGCTGGCGGCCGTCCGGCTCTCGGCGCTGGCGGCCGAGCGCCCCCTCTCCGAGCGCGTCGCGGGGTTCGACCCGTCCCCGATCCGCCGGACGAACCGCCGGACCGACCGGAAGGCGGCCGTCGTGGATGCCGTCCGCGAGGCGTGTGTGGAGTCCGGCGAGTCGGTGTCGACCCTCGACGGCGTCCGGGTGTCGCGCGACGACGGCTGGTTCCTGGTTCGGGCGTCGGGCACCCAGCCGCTGGTCCGCGTGACCGCGGAGGCCCGGGACCCCGCCGCGGCCGACGACCTCCTCGCGACCGCGGAGGGGCTGGTGACGGCGGCGATCGAGCGCACCGGCGAGTGACGGCGCGGGTCGGCGCTCCGACCCCGCCGTCGGGGCGCGGAAGTTCTTTCAGGTGGCGCGGCGAGTTCAGTCCGTGCAAACGATCATCCTCGCGGCCGGGCGCGGCACGCGCATGGGGCCGTTGACGGAGTCGCTTCCGAAGCCGATGCTGCCCGTCGCGGGACGCCCGCTGGTCGGGCACACCGTCGACGCGGCGGCGGCCGCCGGCGCGACCCGGATCGTCCTCGTCGTCGGCTACGAGTCCGAGGCCATCGAGGCCTACCTCGACGACGACCCCGCCGACGTGCCCGTGACGGTCGTCCACCAGCCCGAACAGCGCGGCACCGGCGACGCCGTCCGGCGCGCGGTCCCGCACCTGGACCCGGACCCGTTCGTCGTGCTGAACGGCGACGCGCTCTACGACCACGCGTCGCTCCGGGCGCTCTACGGCGCCGGGCCGGCCGTCGGCTCCTACCGGGTCCCGAACCCGGGAGCGTACGGGGTGCTCCGAACGGATGGTGACCGCGTGACCGGCGTGACCGAGAAGCCGGCGGATCCCCCCTCGAACCTGATCAATACCGGGGCGTACGTGTTCCCGGCCGCCGCCCGGGGGTGGTTGGACGTCGGCGAGAGCGAGCGCGGCGAGATCGAGCTCACCGATGCGTTACAGCGGGCCTGCGAGGAGACTACGGTGTCGACGGTGCGGTTCGAGCAGTGGCTCGACGTCGGCCGGCCCTGGGAGCTGCTCGCGGCCAACGAGTGGAAACTCGCCGACCTGGACGGGCGGCTCGACGGCGACGTCAGCGCCGACGCCCACCTCGACGGGCCGGTGGTCGTCGGGCCGGGAGCCACGATCCGCCCGGGGGCAGTGATCGACGGGCCGGCGTACGTCGGCGCCGACGCCACCGTCGGGCCGAACGCGTACGTCCGGGGAGCGACGATGCTCGGCCCCGGCGCGAAGGTCGGCCACGGCGTCGAGGTGAAAAACAGCGTCGTGATGGCCGACGCCTCGGTCGGGCACCTCTCGTACGTCGGCGACAGCGTCCTCGGTCGCGGGGTGAACTTCGGGGCGGGAACCAACGTCGCCAACCTCCGCCACGACGACGACACCGTGCGGGTCACGGTGAAGGGCGTCCGGACCGACACGGGCCGCCGGAAGTTCGGCGTGGTCTGCGGCCCCGGAGCGAAGACCGGGATCAACACCGCGCTCAACGCGGGCGTGACGCTCTCGGCGGGGGCGACCACGGCCCCGGGTGCGGTCGTCACGCGGGACCGGTAGCCGGCGGCCGCCCGCGTCGCCGCTCGTGGGCGTCGACCGCGGCGGTCGGCCCGCCGTGCGCCGGACGGGACCGGCTGGAGTTCCGCTGATAATCGTCGCTACCGTCGGCTGCGTCGGTCGAACGCGTCGAAAGAACTCGGGGTTTGAAGCGACCGCGACCGGGTCGGCGCCGGACTCACTCGTCGCCGCCGTCGGTGACGATGCGGACGTCCTCGGCCTCCTCCATCTCGGCGAAGCCGGGGTCGTCGGCGTCCTCGATCTCCTCCTCGTCGGTCCCTTCGATGGTCTCGTAGGTCCGGTCAGTCGGACCGCGTGTGAAGTGGCACATGGGCCTATGGTACGCAATGTCGTGGAGACAGTTAACGCTTGATTATCTCACAAAAGATACTGCACGTCTCCGCCCGTCGGTCCCGCCAGCGCATACAAGTGAATCCGGCCCGTACCCCCGGACGTATGACGCGCCTCTGTCCGTGTCGCGGATCGAAGAAACGCAAGACGTACGCGAAAGCCGGCGCCGCGGTCGGTGCCGGCGCCGGCGCCCGAGTCGGCCCGTTCGCGACCGGGCTGTCGGCGGGGCTCGGCGGCGCCGTGGGCTACCTCGCGGGGAGCGCCGTCGACGCCGCGACGGGGGACGTCTCGGCGGTCACGCCCATCCCCGACGGCGGGCGCCCGGTCGACGACGAGCGCCCGGGGCGCGCCGACGGCGCGGGCGTGGCTATCCCCGTCGAGTCGGACTCGGCGTCGGACGCGTAGTCCACGACCGCCCGGGGACCGTCCTCCCGCCGCGGCCGACGCCCGGTCCGGACCGCAACGGTGGCGTCCGTCGCCGGACGGACCGCGGCCTCCCCACCCGTTCTCCCGTCGTTTTTACAGCGACCGATAGGGTTTAATTTGGGATCCGTCCAGGGCCAGTATGGGCGAGGGACCACCGGCCGAGAGCCGCAAGAACGCAACGGTTTCGGCGGGGCAGGCCGCGGCCGTCGCGACCGGGTGGCTGTTGCTGCTGTTCGTGGGCGCGTACCTCATCACGCCCGCCAGCATCCTCCCGCTGGTGATGTCCGACCTCGGCGTCACCGAGGCCACGGCCGCGGCGCTCGTCTCGATGCCGCAGGTCGCCGCCACGGTCATCGGCATCCCGGTCGGCGTCTACCTCGACCGGGTCGACACCCGCGCGGTCGTGCCGGCGGCGGCGGCGGTGCTGTTCGCCGGGAGCGTCGGCGACTGGCTCGCTGCCGGAAGCGGGAGCATCACGCCGCTGATCGCCTCGCGGCTCCTCGCCGGCGTCGGGATGTTCGTGCTCTGGGTGGTGTGCATCAACGTCGCGTCGAGCACGTTCCGGCCGACCCGGCGGGCGACGGCGACGTCGGTGATGATCTCGGGGTATCCGGCGGGCTACGCGCTCGGACAGCTCGGCGCCCCCCGCGTCGCGACCGTGGTCGGGTGGCCGGGGGTGTTCCCGGTGTTCGGCGGCGCGGTGCTGGCGTTTTCGGTCGCGTTCTTCGTCGCCGTCGGGCGGGTCTCGCGACACGACAGGGCGCCGGAGCCACCGACGCGGGCGGAGTTCAAACGGGTGTTCCGGAACCGGAACGTGTGGACGATGGTCGCCGTCACCGTCCTCGGCTACTCGCTGTACATGGTGTTCAACTCGTGGATGCCGACGTACATCACCCGGCGCTTCGGGGTCTCGCTGGCCGAGAGCGGGACGTTCGTCGCGCTGTTTCCGGCGGTCGGGATCCTCGCCCGCCCCGCCGGCGGGTGGCTCTCCGACCGGTGGCTGGACCGGCGGCGCCGCCCCGTCTTCGCCGCCTCGTTCGTCGGCGCCATCGCGTTGGCGGTCGCGATGTTCTACAGCACCACGGTCGCCGTTCTGGTGGCGATGCTGGTGCTCGCCGGGGTGTTCATCCAGCTCCAGATCGGGCTGCTCTACCAGGCGATCCAGGAGTTCGTCGACGCGAGCACCGCGGGTACGGCCGTCTCGCTCGCGAGCGTCGCCGGGTGGCTGGGGTCGTTCGTCGCGCCGGTCGTCGCTGGCGAACTTGTCACGACCGCCGGAAACTACACCGTGGTGTTCGGGTTCGCGGTCGGGCTCGGTGCGACGGGCGGGCTGATCGTCTGGCGCATGGCGGAGTCGGGCCGCGCCGCGGCGTCGGTCTGACGCGCCGGAGCCGGCGGGTCCAGCGCGCCGATGCCCCCGGCTACGACTCGAGCGTCTCGGGCACGATCGTCACCGGGACCGCCGCGCGCTCGGCGACGGCGAAGCCGGTGTGGCCCTCGCGGATCGACGTCAGCCGATCCTTCGACCGGTGCCCGATCACGATGTGGTCGATGCCCACGTCGGTCGTGAGGTCGCCGAGCTGGCGACCGACAGCCGTCCCCGACCGGAGCCCGCTCCGGTCGAGATACTCCAGGCTGACGTCCACCGGCACGGACGCCTCCGAGAGGTACGAGCGCACCTCGTCGCGGAACGCCCGTTCCTCGCCGGTGGCGTCCTCGTTCCGCGTGACGTGTGTGACGTACAGCTTCTGGTCGAGCGCCTCGGCCAGCCGCACCGCGACGTCGAGAACCGTCCCGAACCGGTCGTCGTCGCTCACCGCAACGAGGATTCCCATACCGTCACACCGCGCTAGATCCAATAGTAGTTAACGCCCCGCACGGCTCGTCCCCCGACCCGTTCGGCTGGGACCCGTCGGGCGACCGGGTCGCACTCCGTCCGATCCGGGGGCCGACGCGACCCGCGGCGCGGTCACTCCAGCTGGTGGTAGTCCAGCTCGTGACCCGCGTCGAGCGCCGCCTGGACCGCGTCGCTCGGGCGGCCGACGGGCTCGGTCCGGAGCCGCATCCCGCCGACGTCGCTCTGCTCGAAGAAGAGGTTCCGCCGCCAGTCGTCGTCGACGTCGGGGAAGTCGGTCCGGAAGTGGGCGCCGCGGGACTCGGTTCGCTCGCGGGCGCCGCGGAGGATGGCCTCCGCGCTGGTCAGCATGAACCCGAGGTCGAGCGCGTACTCGAACGACCGGCTCGTAACCGGCCCGACGGCGACGTCGGCCGCCTTCTCGCGGATCCGATCGAGGGCGTCGAGGCCGGCTGCGAGCCCCGCGTCGTCGCGGCGGATCCCCGCGTGGGTCCACAGGCGCTCCCGAAGCTCCGCGACGAGCGCCTCGACGTCGTGGTCGCCGTCGGTGTCGGCGACCGCTGCCAGCCCCGCGAAGTGCGGGTCGACCAGCTCCGCGACCAGCCGGTCGGGCACCTCGCCGGGGCCGTCGACGCGGTCGGCCACTCGGGCGCCGGCGACGACGCCGTAGGCGACGGTCTCCGCCAGGGAGTTGCCGCCGAGCCGGTTCGCGCCGTGGACCCCCGCCATCGTCTCCCCGATCGCGAACAGGTCCCCGACCTCGGTCTCGCCGTGGTCGTCGACCGCGACGCCGCCCATCCCGTAGTGGGCCGTCGGCGCGACCTCGACGGGCGCTGCGGCCATGTCGACCCCGAGATCCGCGAACCGCTCGTACATCCGCGGGAGCCGCTCCCGGATGAAGTCGGCGTCGCGGTGGGAGATGTCGAGGTACACCCCACCGGTCTCGGTGCCGCGGCCCTCCGCGACCTCGCGTGCGATGGCGCGGGCGACCACGTCCCGGGCGTCGAGCTCCATCTGGTCCGGGGAGTACCGCTCCATGAACCGCTCCCCGTCGGCGTTGTACAGCCGGCCGCCCTCGCCGCGGACGGCCTCGGTGACCAGCCGGCCGCTCCACGGCGCCCACTCGGGGTCGGACTCGTCGACGGCCATCCCGGTCGGGTGGAACTGGACGAACTCCATGTCCATCAACGACGCGCCGGCGTCGTACGCGAGCGCGGGGCCGTCGCCGTTGTTCTCGTCGTCACGGGAGGTGTGGCGGTCGTAGACCGCGGCGTATCCGCCGGCGGCGAGCACCACCGCGCCGGCGTTGAACAGCACGAACTCCCCGGAGTCCATGTCGAACCCGACGGCCCCGTACGCGCGGTCGCCGTCGGAGACCAGCTTCGTGATCATCACGTTCTCGCGGTAGGGGACGCCGAGACCCTGCGCGCGTTCGACGAGGGTGTCGAGCAACGACTCGCCGGTGTGGTCGCCGGCGAAGGCGGTTCGGCGGTACGACTGCGCGCCGAAGTAGCGCTGGTCGATTTCCCCGTCGTCGGTCCGGGAGTAGCCCATCCCCCACGCGTCGAGCTCGCGGAGGCGCTCGGGCATCTGTTCGGTCACCGTCTCGACCTTCCCGGGATCGTTGAGGAAGTGGCCCTCCGTCAGGGTGTCCGCGGCGTGGATCGTCCAGTCGTCCTCCGGGTCGTGGGTACCGAGCGCGCCGTTGATCCCGCCGCGCGCCCAGGTGGTGTGGGCGTCGCCGTGGCCGCGCTTCCCGAGCACGAGGACGTCGTCGACCCCGCGCTCCGCGAGTTCGATCGCCGCGCGCGCCCCGGCGGCGCCGGCCCCGACGACCAACACCGACACGTCGATCGTGTCGTACGTCGGCGGTGCCGTGTCGCGGGTCGCGTCGTTGCGTTCCATACCGATCGGTGGTGCCCGAGCGGCTTGAAGCCGTCGCGCGCGTGCGCGCGGGGCGGGCGCGACCCGGCCGCCCGCAACGTCGACGTCCCTCCCCGACGGTCACCGGACGACCCTCGCGATCGACTGCGCGAGGTCCGGTCGCGGCGCTTCGAGCCGGTAGCAGGCGGCGTCGGCGACCGCCTCCCGAGCGACCGATCGGTGGTCGGCGTCCCCAGTCTCGATCGCCTCGTGCGCCCGCGGATCCGAGATCCACCCCGCCAGCGCGGCCCGGCGGAACCCGGACAGCGCCGCGACGGCGGCCGCGGTCGACACCGGCTCCGGATCCCTTGCCGGGGGCGAACGCGGGGCGGCCAGCAGGACGACGTCGAACCGGATCCGGTCGGGGACGCTCCCGGTGACGGCCCACCGCGGCACGTCCACCTCGTCGGGCCACAGCCTGACCCGCTCGACCCGCGTGCCCTCCGACTCGACCCACCGCTCCACCGCGGGGACGTCGCGCGGGAGGTTCAGATGCCGCGGGAACGGGTACACCCACCCCTCGTGGAGGACGAGCAGGTCGTCCGCGAGGAGTTGGACACCCCCGGCCCGGGCCAGGTGAAACACGGCCGTGGACTTCCCGCAGTTGCTCGGTCCGAACAGCCCGACGCCGTCACCGTCCGGCGCTCGAAACGCGGCGCCGAACGCGAGCGTCGCCCCCCGTCGCAGGAGCACCGCTTGGACGGTCGACAGCAGCAGCCTGGTGAACTCCACCGGCTCGCCCGAGGCGTCCTTCCCGACCGGGAGCGACGGCGGCACCGTCACCACCGCGCTGCGGCCGGTCCACTCGACTGTGGGCGCGTGCCCCTCCCGTCGCCGAACGACGACGTCCGGCTCCGACGTCGACGGCCGCGAGGGGGTGTCGAGGAGCGACAGCTCGACCTCGGAGTCGACGGTCACGAGTGGGCTCAGGTCGTACGTGTACACGGTCGGGTTGCCTCCGTTCGTCCGGAGCGTTGCCGTACGCGGCCCACACACACGTCTCTTTCGCCCGGTCCAGCCGACGCCCCGTCGCCGTCACCTTCGCGAATACATATACCGGCCCGCGCGCAACGGGCCGTATGAGCGGTCAGAACCCCGGCGACTCCGGGTGGTTCCGGTACGGGGATCTCCACGACGCCGAGTCGGCGGCCACAGCCATCACCGAGCGGACGGCCGAACAACCCCAGGACTGGCCGGCCGAGGCGGTCCGGGCGGGTATCGCCGCCGACGAGGACGAGTACTACGACGCGCTCCACGACGCCACCGTCCGCGCCACGCGGACGGCGGTCACCGAACGGGAGACGTCGACCGAACAGCAGCTCCAGCACGGCATCGAGGCCATGCACGACGCCGAACGCCTCGCCAACGAACTCGCCGAGCGCGTGGTCGAGTGGGCCGGTTCGCTGGCGGGTGATCGCCCGGACGACGACCGCGCCGCCGACCTCGCCGGCGGCGTCGACGGCGCCCGCACGGTCGCCGGGTGGGCGCCGACGACCCCCGCCGAGGAGCGGGTGGTGTCGTTGGCCCAGCGCGTGGTCGACCTCGACGCCGAGCGCGCCGAGCTGCGGTCGTTCGTGGAGTCGCAGGCGCCGACGGTCGCCCCGAACCTCGCGGCGATGGCGGGGCCCGTGCTCGCGGCGCGGCTGATCTCGCTCGCCGGCGGGCTGGAGTCGCTGGCGAAGAAGCCCGCGGGGACCCTCCAGGTCCTCGGCGCCGAAGAGGCGCTGTTCGCCCACCTCCGGGGGCGCGGCCCCTCGCCGAAACACGGCGTGATCTTCACCCACGAGTACGTCCGCGGCACCCGCCCCGACGACCGGGGATCGGCCGCCCGGGCGCTCGCGGGCAAACTCGCGATCGCCGCGCGGATCGACCACTACGGCGGCGAGTTCAGACAATCCGTCCACGACGACCTCGACGACCGGATGGCCACCATCCGCGCCCGGGAGGCCGGGGAATGACCCCCGATCTCCCGCCCGGGATCGCTCGGCGGCGCTTCGACGGCCGCGAGCGGTTCGCCACCCGCGGGGAGCCGGCGTACGGGGAGCCTCGGGACGACGAGGGGTGGCGGGCGTGGGACGCGAGCCGGTCGAAGCTCGGCGCGATGCTCGAACTCGGGATCGATCCCGGGTTCGACGGCGGCGACGGGGTGCTCTACCTGGGGGCGGCGTCGGGCACCACCGTCTCCCACGTCGCCGACTTCGCGGGCCCGACCTACGCGGTCGAGTTCGCGCCGCGGCCGACCCGCGACCTCCTGTCGGTCGCCGACTCCCGCCCGAACCTGTTCCCGCTGCTGAAGGACGCCCGGGCGCCCGAGACCTACGCCCACGTCGTCGAAGCCGGGCTCGACTACGTCGTTCAGGACGTCGCGACCCGCGGACAGGCGACCGTCGCGCTCCGGAACCGGCGGTTTCTGGCGCCCGACGGCCGGCTGGTGGCCGCGATCAAGGCCCGGAGCGAGGACGTGCTCGCCGAGCCCGACGATGTCTTTTCCGACGTCCTCGACGACCTCCGGGAGGGGTACGCGATCTCGGAGTCACGGCGGCTGGACCGGTTCCACGACGACCACCTCGCGGTCGTCGCCGAACCGCGCCCCGACGGCGACGGGCCGTGACGCCCCACCCGGTCCGGGGGGGACCTCGCCCTCGCCGGCCCGACGACGGCTCCGCCGCGGCCCGCGACATATTTAATCGGCCGCTCCAAACCACGGGGCGATGGAGCTAGGGTCGGCGGCCGCCTTCGACCGGATGGGTACCCTCGGCGTCGAGGAGGAGTTCTACATCGTCGACCGACACGCCCGCCCGACGTCGGGGATCGACGAACTCGTCTACAACGACCCGCCGTCGGGAGTCCTCGAAGGCCGGCTCGACCACGAGCTGTTCCAGTGTACGATCGAGACGCAGACCCCGACGATCGAGGACGTGGACGGCGTCGGCGACGTGATCCGGTCGGTCCGCGAGGCGCTCGTCGACCACGCCGCCGACCACGGCTACCGGATCGCGGCCGCGGGGCTGCACCCGGCCGCGAAGTGGCGCGAACTCGACCACGCCACGAAACCGCGGTACCGGTCCCAGCTCGACCGGATTCAGTATCCCCAACACCGGAACACCACCTCGGGGCTCCACGTCCACGTCGGCGTCGACGACCCCGACAAAGCGACCTGGATCGCGAACGAGCTCCGGTGGTACCTCCCGCCGATGCTCGCGCTGTCGGCGAACTCCCCCTTCTGGTGTGGGTTCGACACCGGGTTGGCCTCCGCGCGGGCGAAGATCTTCGAGGCGCTGCCCAACACCGGGATGCCCACTCGGTTCGACGACTACGAGTCCTACGAGCGGTTCGAGCGCCTGATGGTGGAGCGGGGGTCGATCGAGGACCGCGGCGAGCTCTGGTACGACGTCAGACCCCACACCGGCCACGGGACGGTGGAGGTCCGGACCCCCGACACGCAGACCGACCCCGAGCGAACCGTCGCGTTCGTGACCTACGTCCACGCGCTGGTGACGGATCTCGCGGCCCGGTACGAGGACGGCGAGTCGGGAACCGACCTCCGGCGGGAGTTCCTCGACGCCAACAAGTGGCGCGCGATCCGGTACGGTCGCGACGCCGAGTTCACCACCCCCGACGCCGCGGACACCGTGACCCTCCCGGAGTTCGTCGCCGCCGAGACCGACCGGCTGGGCGTCGACGGGCTGCGCCGGCTGCTCGACGCCGAGAGCGGTGCCGCCCGACAGCGCCGCATTCATCGGGATGAAGGGATCGACGCGCTGTGTGAGCGGCTCTGTCTCGACTGACGCTCACCCCATCGAGAAAGCCTTTTGTCCGGCAAGTTTTGACCTCCACGATAGAACACGATGTCCCCAGACGACCCGGCGAACGGCGGCGACGCGGACCGTACGGACGACACTGGCGTCGAGATCGACGTCGGCGTCGAGAACGACGGCAACGGCTCGGGCGTCGGCGCCCGCGAACGGCTGGAACGGGAGGCCGACCGGGCGGTCTCGGAGTTCGACGAGGGGCTGGTGGATCTGCTGGCGTGGCTGCTCGACACCGAGACCCGCGCTCGGATCTACGTCTACCTGCGACAACAGCCCCACGCGACCAGCGAGGAGGTGGCCGACGGAACGGGGCTGTACCCGAGCACCGTCCGCGAGGCGCTCGCGGACCTCCACGACGACGGCACTGTCGCGCGCCGGAAGCGCGAACACGACGGCGCCGGGAACAACCCCTACGAATACACCGCGATCGCTCCCAGCGACCTGGTCAGAAGCGCCGTCGGACAGGTCCAATCGGAACTGAACACGGTGTTCACCCTCGACGACCGGCTCGGCGGCGGGGCGGAGGACGACGGAGCGAACCGCGACGACGGCCCGGTCAGCATCACCGTCGACGACGACCCCGACGCCGACGGGTCCGCCGGGGATTCCGACGACGACTCCACGGCCTGATCGCGGCCGACGGATCGACCGGGTCCCCCACCCACGACCCTCGACCCCGGCGTCGACGGGTTCCCCCCGAGCGCCCCGTTCCGCGGAGTCCGGCCGCTTCACCCCCGGCTACGCGACGCTTCCGTCCTTCCGCGTCACTTTTGGTGCTGCCCGGGAGACGTACGTGCAATGACCGGGCCTTGGACGGACTGGGACCACGTATTGAAGGTGGACCCCGACAAAGACCTCGTCGACGGCGAGACGTTCAGCGACGTCTGCCGAACCGGGACCGACGCCATCGAGATCGGGGGGACGCTCGACATCACCACCGACAAGATGCAGCGGGTCGTCGACGCGTGTTCCCGGCACGACGTGCCGCTGTACCAGGAGCCGTCGAACCCGGGCGTCGTGATCGAGTCCGACGACCTCGACGGCTACCTCGTGCCGACGGTGTTCAACGCCGACTCCTCGTTTTGGGTCACCGGCGCGCACAAGGAGTGGGTCCGGATCGACGGCCCGCTCGACTGGGACCGGACGACGACCGAGGCGTACATCGTGCTGAACCCCGACGCCTCGGTGGCGGAACTCACCGAGGCCGACACCGAACAGGCCGCCGACGACGTCGCCTCCTTCGCCGCGGTCGCCGAGCGGATGTTCGGCCAGGAGATCGTCTACGTCGAGTACTCGGGGACGTACGGCGACCCCCGAAAGGTGGCCGCCGCCCAGGACGCCCTCCGGGAGTCGACGCTGTTCTACGGCGGCGGGATCGGCGACTACGACGCCGCCTACGAGATGGGCCGCCACGCCGACACGATCGTCGTCGGCGACCTCCTCCACGACGAAGGCGTCGACGCCGTCCGGGAGACCGTCGAGGGGGTCAAGGACGCCCACGCCGAGACCGTCGTGGAGTAGCCGTCGGCCGAGTCTTCCCCCGACCCAGTCACGCCACTTCGTCCGCGCGGACGTCCCGACCCCCCGCCGCCCGCCCGGACGGCTCCGGTTGTCCCCCGCCGACCCCACCCGTCACTCCGCATCCGCCGCCCGCCGCCGCGGTCGTCCGGCGAACCAGGCGCCCGGCTACGGCGACGCCGACGGCAACGACGACGGCGGCCAGAACCGACCCGACGACCGGGATCGCGGTCACTCCGAACCCGACGGCGCCGACCGCGCCCGCAACCCCGGCGAGCGCCCCAGAGAGCCGGAGGCCGGCAGTCGACCGGCCGAACCGACGGCTTCGAGCCGTCGTCCACCCCTCGCCGGCCGCGACCGTGACGACCCCGACGGCGGCGGCGTGCCACGTCGCGGCCGCGAGCGCCCCGATCCCGACCGCGAGGGCCGGGCCCGGGGCGGCCCCGAGGGTGACCGACGCGGCGCCGACGTCGAGCACCCCCGACGCCGCGAGCGCGGCCGTGATCGGGAGCGCGGCGCCGACGAGCAGCGCGGTGCTGTGCACGCCGGCGGCACCGATCCGGATCCAGTCGTCGACGCCGGCGACAGTCGGGTTGGGGTCGCGAGCGGTCGTGACGCCGTATCCGACGAGCGCGACGATCAGGATCGGCGCCGCCGTGGCGCCGAGCGCCAGGAGCGTCCCGACCGCGAGCGGTTCGATCGGCGCGTCGACGCCCGATCCGGCCCGCCCGCGTTCGGAGTCGGCGGTCAAAACCGCCCGTCCGGCGTCGACCAAGGCGTCGGCTGCGGTCCGTGGCTGCATCGCGCCGGAGTGGTCCCGCCCCCGTATTTGAACCCTCGGAGCCGAACCGCCCGTTTTTATGCCCGGGCGGTCGGAATGAGGCGTATGAACGGCAGAACCTACGCCGCAGACGTCGACCCCGGCGAGACCGTCACCGTCGCCGGATGGGTGCACGAGATCCGCGATCTCGGCGGGATCGCCTTCCTGATCCTCCGCGACACGACGGGGAAGATCCAGATCATCTTCAAGGAAGACGAGATGGACGACGACCTCGTCGAGACCGGATTGGGAGTCGCCCGCGAGAGCGTCATCGCCGTCACCGGGACGGCGGAGGAACACTCGAACGCCCCAACCGGCGTCGAGATCACGCCCGAGTCCGTCGAGGTGCTCGCGGAGTCCGACACCGAACTCCCACTCGACCCCTCTGGGAAGGTCGACGCCGAGCTCTCCACGCGGCTCGACAACCGCACTCTCGACCTCCGAAAGCCCGAGGTGCAGGCCATCTTCGAGATCCGCGCCGAGGTCCTCCGGTCGGTCCGGGAGGCGTTCCGCGATCTCGGCTGTACGGAGATCAACACGCCGAAAATCGTCGCCACTGGCACCGAGGGCGGCACCGAACTGTTCCCGATCACGTACTTCGGTGAGGAGGCGTTCATGAACCAGTCGCCGCAGCTGTTCAAGCAGCTGATGGTCGGCTCCGGGCTTGAGCGCGTCTTCGAGATCGGCCCCATCTTCCGGGCGGAGGAGCACAACACCCCCCGGCACCTCAACGAGGCGACGATGATCGACTTCGAGTCGGCCTTCTTCGACCACACCGAGGCGATGGACGCGTGCGAACACGTCGTCCGAAGCGCCTACGAGGGCGTCGCGGCCAACTGCGGGCCCGAACTCGAACTGCTCGGGCTCGAAGACGCGTTCGACCCCCCGACGGAGGAGTTCCCCCGGCTCACCTACCAGGAGGCCATCCAGCGGATCAACGCGACCGGCGAACTCGACGAACAGCTCGTGTGGGGCGACGACCTCCCCACCGAGGGCGAGCGCGCGCTCGGCGACGACGTCGGCTCGCATTACTTCATCACCGACTGGCCCTCGGAGATCAAGCCGTTCTACATCAAGGACCACGACGGCGACGAGGAACTCTCCACCGGGTTCGACATGATGCACCCCGTCATGGAGCTGGTCTCGGGCGGGCAGCGCGAACACCGCTACGACCACCTGGTCGCGGGGTTCGAACAGCAGGGGCTCGACCCCGACCAGTTCGAGTACTACACCAAGATGTTCCGGTACGGGATGCCGCCACACGCCGGGTGGGGGCTCGGCGTCGAGCGGCTGGTGATGACGATGCTCGGGCTGGAGAACATCCGGGAGGCCGTGTTGTTCCCACGCGACAGACAGCGGCTGAGTCCGTAGACGAAGCCGCCGTCCGAGCGTGGAACACGTCGGGCGAACGTAGTGTGTCCAACAGCGTTCCCGCGAGACCGGCAGCGTCTGTCGTCGTAAGTCGACGACGCGATTACGAGCGTGGGTGCCAAGGTGCAGATCTCCGATCTGCGAGTGAGTTCCCGCGGGAGCGCCGCGCCCCTCGGGCCGCTCCGAACCGCGCCCGATTTAAGCCGGCCCGCGGAACGGACGCGCGATGACAGACGCGGCGCGGGC
>CAZIQT010000048.1:0-15020 GCA_964541645.1 uncultured Halobellus sp.
GATTTGAACCCTCGGCCTATTCCTTACGAAGGAATCGCTCTGCCAGCTGAGCTACCCCGGCGCGACCGTCCGTGGCCGAATCCAGATACTCCGATGAGCTAAAAAAGGCTTCCGAATCACCGTGCCGTGAGCCGGACGTCGAGGCAGACGTTCTGTTCGTGTGGCGCGTACGACCGGACGACGCGTTCGGTCTCGACCGCGACGTCGTACGCGGGTTCGGCGGCCGCGCGGATCGCCCGCGTGCCCGGACCGAAGGGGTCGTCCTCGTGTTGGATGTCGTAGTAGTGGAGCACGCACTCCGCGCCGGCGAGTTCGACCGCGGTGTCGAGGAACTCCCCCGCGGTGTGCGGGAGGTTCATCACCAGCCGGTCGGCCCACCCCGCGTAGTCGGCGGCGAGGTCGCGAACGTCGCCCTCGATCGCGGTCACGCGGTCGGAGACACCGTTGCGGCGGGCGTTCTCCCGGAGATACTCGACGGCGACCGGGTTGAGGTCGCAGGCGACGACCACGGCGCCGCGGGTGGCCATCGGGACCGCGAACGGCCCCACGCCGGCGAACATATCGAGCGCGCGCTCGCCGTCCCGGACCTGCTCGACGACGCGGTGGCGTTCGGTGGCCAGCCGCGGCGAGAAGTACACCTCGGCGATGTCGAGCGCGAACTCGTGGCCGTACTCCCGGTGGACCGTCTCCGTGGACGCCCCGCACAACACGTCCCACTCCCGGACCCGGAGCTCGCCGGAGACCTTCGAGGCGCGGTTCACCACCGTCGTCGCGCGGAGGTCCGACTCCCGGATCGCCTCGGCGATCCGCGCGGCGCGGTCGGGGTCGTCCTCGTCGAGGACGACGATATCACCGAGGCGTTCGTACGATGGCTCGGCCCCGAGCACGTCCGCCGGCGTCGTCTGGGTCTCCCGCGTCGGGACGTCGTGGTCGACTACCTCGTACCCGGCAGGGACCGCGTCCGGATCCGTGACGGGCACGTAGAGGCGTCCCGCTGCCGCCGTGATCTCGTAGCGGCGGTCGAGGAGGTCGCGGGCCGCGAGCGCCTGTCGGGTCTCCTCGCCGCGGTCGGTCGGCACACGGACGCAGGGCACCGCCATACCCGACAAACGCGGCCGGGCGGAGTAAGCGTGGCGTTTCGGCGGGCCGCCGTGTCGGTCCCCGGCCGTCCGGGGGGCGCCGCGGCGGTCGTTCTCCGGGCGCCGACCCCTCACCAGAGAAACCGGAAGAGCGCCCAGAAGGTGACGTACGCTCCGACCGTCGCCACCACGGGAACGAGGTTCTGCATCAGGATGACCCGCCCCGTGGTCGCGGGATCGAACAGGTCGGAGGCGCTGGGGATGTCCTCGGGTTCCTCCTCGCCGAGCCCCGGCGCCGCCTCGCCGGGTTCGTCGGCGGCCAACGCCCCGACCGACACCGTCGCGTCGTCGCCACCTCGGAGCCCCTCCGAGATCGTGGCGGTCCGCGTGGCCCGCCCCCACCCCAGGCCGACGATCGCCATCGTCGCGATGATCACGAACGACGCCGGAATTCCGATCGCCGACAGTCCGATCACGATTCCGGAGGCGACCACGGCGACCACGATCGCCGCGGTCAGCGGGAGGTCCGTGAGGTCGTTTCCGAGGGTGTCGAGGGTCCGGCGGGCGATGGTGAGCGCGCCGACCGCGACCGCGCCCGACCCGACGAGGATCAGGAAGTTCAGGTCGACGCCCGCGCCGAACAGCGGCGCCACCGCGTTGGCGATGTTCGACGTCCCGGAGGAAAACGCCATCAGACAGCTGATCGACACCAGCGTCGTCGTTCCGACGAACTCCCGACGGGTGGTGTTCGGCCCCGGCCGCGGCACCGGGATCGTCCCCGACCGGTCCAGAACCACGAGCGCCCCCTCGGTGGTCGTGATCGCGATCCACCGGTTGATCGTGGGATAGACGTACCGCCCGATCATGACCGACACCCAGAACCCCACCAGCGGTGCCACGATCCACCACACCGCGATCTCGCCCATGACCGCCAGGTTCAGCTCCCCGGCGGCGAGCGCGAGCCCGGCGATCGCCCCGACTGCCGTCATTGACGTCGACGCCGGCACGCCCACGTAGTTGCCGAGGAAGAGCGCGCCGCCGATGAAGAACAGCACGACGATGCTGGTCTCGATGGTGAACACCCCCGGGCTCGTCACCAGCTCGCTCCCCAAGGTGTCCACCACCCGCCGGCCGATGGTCCACGCGCCGACGAAGAAGAACACCGACATCAGGACGCCCGCGAGGGTCTTCGAGAGCACCCCCGCACCGACCGCCGGCCCGAACGACGGCCCGGTGTTCGACCCGCCGATGTTGAACCCCACGAACAGCGCGACCGCCAGCCCGATCAGGATGAGTCCGTCGAAAATCACCATCTCCGTCCCCTCCCCGGCCGTCGTCCGACGCCGACCGCCACGGTGACGCGCGCGCGGGGCCGTGTCATTCGCCGTCCGACTCCGTCCGGTCGCCGGCGGCGGCCGACTCCGCGAGCTCCGTTTCGAGCTCCTCGCGGCTCGGCCGGCGCTCGATCCGGGCGTTGACCTCCTCCAGTTGGTCGATGATCGACTGGACCTCGTCGGAGAGCAGTCCCTCGACGTTCTCCGCGATCTCCTTCGACATCGTCGCCTCGACGTTCTCGGTGACCTCCTTGGTCACCTTCTCCTCGACGTCGTCGGTGACCTTCTCGGCGACCTCATCGCCGACGTTCTCGGTGACCTTCTCGGTGACCTTCTCCTCGACGTCGTCGGTGACTTTCTTCGCGACCTCCTCGCCGACGTTCTCGGTGACTTTCTCCTCGACGTCGTCGGTGACCTTCTCTGCAACCTTCTCCTCGACATCGTCGGAGACCTTCTCGGCGACCTCCGCGCCGACGTTCTCGGTGACCTCCTTGGTCACCTTCTTCTCGACGTCGTCGGAGACCTTCTCGGCGACCTCCGCGCCGACGTCCTCGGTGACCTGCTCGGTGATCTGCGCTTCGACGTTGTCGGTGACGTCCTGCGAGACCTTCTCGCCGACGCTCTCGGTCACCTCCTCGGCGATGGTCTCCTCGACCTGTTCGGCGACCTCCGTCGTCATCCACTCGGGGTCGAACCGCGACATCTTCCACCCGACGTGGATCGCGTACGAGACGAGCGCCCCCAACCCGAACGCGATCCCGACGGCGGTCCCGACGGTGAGAATCAGCACGATCGCGAGAAACAGCAGAACGCCGTACGCGATATCCACGGCGAAGTTGATCTGGTTCGGTTTCATATACCGTCGGTACGAGGGGTGGGGTCTTCTGTCCGTTGAAAAACGCGCCCGGGATCCCCATCGGACGGCGCCCGCCCGGCGATCGACGCCGCGGGACCCGGTCACTCCCCGCGGAGCAGCGCGATCAACACGACGACCAGGAGTACCTGTGCGATCTTGTCGATGGCGCCGAGGGTGCCGACGTCACCGGGGAACGACTTCCCGCCGCCGGCGAAGTTGAACACGTACCACAGCACGATCTGGCCGGCGGTGAACGGGATCCCCAGGCCGTAGAGCACCCGACGGCGGTAGTTCGCCAGGATCGCGGCGCTGGCGACGAGAAACACCACGCCCGCGAACAGGAACGAGAGCCCCAGTGGACTCGGCGCGAACCCCACCCCCAACCGGAGGTGGATCACCCCGGTGACGACCGCACACAGGATCCCGACGTAGTGCAGCGGCGTGAGCGTCTGCCGGTCGAACAACCCGGAGTCGGTTGCAGTACTCATACCGTTCACGACGGGCCGACGAACCATAAAGCTCCCCCGAGCGGACCCGCGCCGGTACGCCCGGACGGCCCCGGAGTCGACCGACGACGGGGGCCGGCGCGGCAACCGACAGCGTATTCACCCCGGCTTCCCCGGATGTTCGTATCCCTCTCCGACGCCCATGACCGGACTCTCGCCCCGACTCCGCGCTGCGGTCGCGGCGCTCTGTGTAATCGCGGCCCTCTCGACCGGCGTGGTCGCCGTCGAGTTCGTCGGCAGCGAACTCGACCCCTCGGTCGGCGCCGCCGCGGCCAACCAGGCCGACCGCCCGTACGCCGAGCGTGACCCGATCGCGCCGCCGGCGAACGGCACCACCGTCGTCACCGCCCAGAAGTTCCAGCATAACTTCATCGTGGCGTTCGCCCCCGACGGTCGGGTCCGGTATTTCGACGACTCCCTGGACCGCTACCACGATGTCGACCCTGCGCCGATCGGGAGCCACACCGTTGAGTTCGTGGGCGCGATCTACGACGGCGACACGACCCACGAGGTCGTCCGCCGGGTCAACCTCACCACGGGCGCAACTACCGAACGCTACCGGTACTCGGTGCCGCGGACCGACCGGCCCCACCGGTGGCACGACGTCGACAGGGTCGGCCAGCACACGCTCGCGGTCGCGGACATCGACCGCGACGCGGTGTTCGTGGTCGACACCCGGACCGGGGAACGGACCTACGAGTGGTCCGCACAGTCGGCGTACGACCTCGACTCCGGCGGCCGGTTCCCATTCGACTGGACCCACCTCAACGACGTCGAGCGCCTGCCCGACGGCCGGTACATGGTGAGTCTCCGGAACCAGGATTCGGTGGTGTTCGTCGACCCGGGGTCGGGCGTCGATCCCGCGTGGACCCTCGGGGCCGACGACGACGACCGGATCCTGAACGAGCAGCACAACCCCGACTACATCCCCGTCGGCGGCCGCCCCGCGGTGCTCGTCGCCGACTCCCAGAACGACCGGATCGCGGAGTACCGCCGGCAAGACGGCGGCTGGACCCGGACCTGGGTCTGGACCGACGACGCGATGGCGTGGCCCCGCGACGCCGACCGGCTCCCCGACGGCCACACCCTCGTCGGCGACACCAACAGCGGCCGCGTCCTCGAAGTCGACACCGACGGCGACGTGGTCTGGCAGATCGACGGCGTCGGCGTCTACGACGTCGAGCGGATCGGGCTCGACGCCCCCCGGAACGACACGGCCCCCGCCGACCGGCTCGGGATCGACTCCCGGCGGCCGGCCGGCGGCGACCCGACCCCGGCAGACCGGGTCGCGGCCGCGCTCCTGCCTCCGGTCGTCCGGAACTCCGTGGGGTTCGTCGCGCCGCTGTGGCTGTCGACGGTCGGCCGGGCGGCCGCCGTGACCGCCGCGGCGTCGGGCGGGTTCGCGGTCGTGATCGTGGTCGGCGTCCGGGCGGCCGGGCGGATCGTGGGATCAAAAGGGTAAACACCGACGGGCCCGTCGCTGTGTCCGACTCCGATGTACCGACAGCTTCCCGGACCGGTCCGGTCGCACCGGCGCCCGTCGACGCGGCCGACGCGACGCCCGGAACGATGAGCGGCGCCACTGCCGGCGGAAGTACGGCCGCGGCTGCCGTCCCACACGCTCCCGTCCGGCTGACGGCGGTCCAGCTCGGGTCGGCCGACGGTCCGGTGGCCACCCTCGTCGCGTGGGTGCTCTCGGTCGACGCCGCGGTCGCGGAGCTGTTCGTCGCGGCCAGAACCCCGACCCTGACCAAGTTCATGACCTCCGTCACCGGGTTGGGGTCGGCGTCGGCGGCGGCGGTGTTCCTGGGGATCTTCTACCTCGCGGGGTGGCGGCGCGAGCTCGCGGTCGGAGCCGTCGCCCTCGGACTCACGGGCGTGGTGGTGCCGGCGCTCATGTACCTCACACAGCGGCCCTTCCCCGCGAATCCGGTGTGTCAGACCGGCGGCAGCGGGCTGACTCCCCACTCGTTTCCGTCCGGTCACGCCGCGGCGGTGACCGTCCTCGCGTTGATCTCCCGCGGGTCCGAGCACCTGCCGTTCCGGATCGCGACGGCGCTGGCGGCGACGGTGGCGGTCTCCCGGATGTACCTCGGCACCCACTACCTCAGCGACACGCTGTTCGGCGTGGCGATCGGGATCGCGGCGTTCGCGGTCGGACGGGCGGTCGGCCCGCGGCTCCGCGCCCGGCTTCCGGACGCGGAGTGACCGGCCGCTGCGGCCGTCGCGGCCGCCGGAGCCCACAAGTACCGCGCGGGCCCTACGTCGGCTGTGCTCTTCGTGACCCACCTCCTCGTCGCCGGACTCCTCGCGCGGCGAGCCGGGGTTCCGGTCGCGTGGGCGGTCGTCGGCGCAGCGCTTCCGGACCTGGTGGACAAGCCGCTCGCCGCCGTCGGCGTCGTGGACCTGTTCCACTCGGTGGGCCACAGCGCGCTTCTGGCGGTGGTGATCCTGCCGGCCGCACTCCTCGGGAGGGCCGGAGTCGCGGCGGCCGCCGGGTGGGTCTCACACCTTCTCCTCGACGCAGGCCACGTGATCGTCAACGGGCGCGCCGGCGACGCGCTGTTTCTGCTGTGGCCGCTCTCGCTCCCGCCGGACCCGCTCGCGATCCCGCCGGGGGAGTTCTTCGTCTACTACCTCTGGTCGCCCTCCTTTTTCGTCGAGGTCGCCGTCTGGGCCGGCGCTGTCGCGCTCGCCGTCCGGGCGGTCCGCGTCCGGGCCGACGCGGCCTGAGCCCTCGCCGCCGATCCACCCTCGGAGTCGGGGGATCAGAGGAGCGTGCGCAGCGTCCGGAGGTGGAACCGCACGGCCTCCGCGCGGGCCACCGGCGGGTACCCCGGGTTGGTGACCGCCCCGCGGGAGTCGACGGCGGAACTCACGACCGCGGCGACCCGGTGGGCCGGCCGCACGCACGGCCACGCCCGTATCGACTCGTAGCCCGCGCGGAACGCCTCACGGAGCGACGTCGCCTCGCTCGGGACGTACCAGTCGGCGACCAGATACTCGGTCTTCGCGGCCGCCAGCGCCGGCGCGGCCGCGAGCGGCCCCTCCCAGTCCACCACCGCGGCGACGCGGCCGTCCGCGAGCAGGGCGTTGCCCGGTCGGAGGTCCCACGGAAACAACCGCGGAACCGGTGCTCGGTCGGCGTCCAGCCCGGCCAGCGCCTCGACGGCGTCGCCCCGGACCGCGTCGAACTCGGCGGGCAGCCGTTCGAGACCCGCCCGCCCGAACGCCGCGAGCCACGGCCGCCACCCCTCGGCGGTGCCGCCGGCGTCTCCCCCCTTGCCGCCCGTCGTTCCCGCGTCGGAGCCGCTGCCGGCGACCGCCGCCGGGTCCCCGGAGCCGTCGACGGCGAGGTCCCCGTCGGCCACGGTCAGCGGGCCGCAGGCGTCGAACCGGAACGCGTCGTGGAGCTCCGCGAGGTACCGCCCGAAGCTCCGGGCGATCCGCCGCCGGTCGTCCGGGTCGACCCGGGTGAACGACGCGTGGAGGTCGGTGCCCTCGACCAGCCCGGTGGCGAGCCACCCCTCGCCGTCGGCCGTGCCGTGTTCGAGCACGGGCGGTACCGGCACCGATGTCCGTTCGGCGACGGCTTCGAGCAGCCGGGCCTCCACCCGCGTCGCCTCCGGGTCGGCGGCGACCCGGACCACCACCGGGTCCGCGCCCGCGAGGTGTCCCACCGCGGTCCGCCGGCGGCTCCCGGCGTCGACGGGCTCGACGCGCTCGACGCCGCTCCCCGACCGGACCCGGTCGGCGATCCGGCCGACGAGTTCGCGCCTGTCGGTCATCCGTCGAGCAGCCCGGCGAGGTCGGCCAGCGAGTCGAGCACGTACTCCGGGGCGTACTCGCCCGGGTCGTCGTCGCCGCCGTCGCCGCGGAGCCACGCGACCCGGAGGCCGGCGTTGTGCGCGCCGGCGACGTCGTACCCCAGCGAGTCGCCAACGTAGAGCGCCCGGTCGGCTGCGACGCCGAGCGCCGCCAGGGTGGTCTCGAAGGGGTCGACGTGCGGCTTCCGGCGGGGGAGGTCGCCGGCGTACGTGATCACGTCGACGCGGTCCCCCAGCCCGAGCGCGTCGACCTTGTGACGCTGGCGGTGCTCGGGGCCGTTGGTGAGGATCGCGACCGGGCCGGCGCGGCGGGCGGCGTCGAGCGCCCGCTCCGCGCCGGGGAGAAACGCCACCTCGGCGTCGTCGATCCCGTCGAGGAGGCGTTCGGCGAGCGCGACGGGGTCGACCTCCGAGCGGCCGTGGCGGGCGGCCACGCGGGCGAATCCCGCTCCCAGGTAGCCGGCCCTGTCGTCCGGGCTGGGCGGGCCGTCGAGCGCGGCCCACAGCTCCTCGGGGGCGCCGAACGGCTCGGCGCCGACCCGGTCGAACGCCCGCCGGTACGCGGCGTCGACGTCGCCGGTTCGCCGGCAGAGCGTGTTGTCGAGGTCGAACACGACCGCATCGGCATCCATCACCAGTCGTTGGGGACCGACGTACAAAACCGCACCCCCGAGCGGTCGGCTCCGGCGGAGCAGCGCCTCAGCCATCGATGCGTTCGTCGAGCTCGTTGGCCTGGGTAATCGCGTCGATAAAGTCGCTTGCGATGTCGTCGACGTCGTCGGCGAACGTCTGTGTGGTGTCGGCCACGCCGTCGACGCTCTCGGAGGTCTCGACCGCACTCGCGGCGATCTCGTCGAGGTCGTCGACGGTCTCCGTGATCGAGTCGGCCGCGGCGTCGGTCCGGCCGTCGACCGCCCTGATCCGGTCGATGGTGGCGTCCGCCTCCGCCTCGACCTCCTCGACGACCGCGTCGATCTCGGTCGCCTGCCGGCTCGCCTCCTCGGCGAGGCTCTTCACCTCGTCGGCGACGACCGCGAACCCGTCACCGTCCTCGCCGACGCGAGCCGCCTCGATCGACGCGTTCAGCGCGAGCATGTTGGTCTGTTCCGCGATCCCGTCGAGGATCCCGGTTATCTCGCCGATCTCGTCGAGCGTCTCCTGGAGCGCTTCGAGGCGGTCGTGGGCGGCGACCGCGGCCTCCCTCGCCCCGGTGACG
This sequence comes from uncultured Halobellus sp., assembly GCA_964541645.1. GTDB lineage: Archaea > Halobacteriota > Halobacteria > Halobacteriales > Haloferacaceae > Haloquadratum. Next base: position 8,819 of record CAZIQT010000048.1, read on the forward strand.
TCGTCGTGGGCGTCGCGGGCGGACGACTGTGCGGTCTCGGCGCGGTCGACGGTTTCCGAACTCGATCGGTTCGCGGCCTCGGCGTTCCGTGACAGCGAGTCGATGACGTCGCTGGATTCACTGAGTTCGGCCCCGATCACCGACAGGAGTTCGGCGTGGTCGGCCGTGAGTTCGTCCAGCGCCTCGGCGCCCCCAGGGGTCGGGTCGGTCCTACTGCGTTTCGGTGACATAGTGTGTGCTGGCGGCGTGAACTGTCGCCACCTGTGCGACAGTACCACACAGGCAGGAGGCATATTTAATCGTTGGCGCCCGAGTATCAGATGCGATGTCAGACGACGATGTCCACGCCTGTGACTGCGGGGCCACGTTCGAGACGCTCGACGAACTGAAACAGCACGCCAAGGAGAACCACCCCGACGCCTACGAGGAGAACTTCGGAGACTGACGCGGCTCCGTCCCGCCACCGGCCGGCTCCGAGCGCCGCCTGCGTCGTCGACGAACCTCCGGCGTCCCGGTCCCGCCCGTCCGTGAACTCTTGTCGATACGGCTCGTAAAACGGGTATGGATCTCGATCGGTTCGCGTCGGACCGGCCCGACGACGCCGCCCCGGCGGACGCCAGCGTCTGCGTCGTCGCCGCCCAGCCGGATACCTTCGAGCGGTGTCGTCAGGGGCTCTACCCGGCGCCGCGGTCGTACGACCGCACTCGCGAGGAGTTCGGATACATGGCGTTCTACCGCACCGACCCGGTGTCGGCGGTGACCCACTACGCCCCGATCGTCGCGCGGACCGAACAGGCGCGCGGGGAGCCGGGACCGATGTCCGAATCCGACTGGGTCGCGACCATCGACCCCTTCACCGAGGAGCGGGTCGTCGTCGTCTTCGAACTCGGGGCGTTGGTCCCGCTCGACGACCCGGTGGCGAACGACCGAAACGGGGTTCGAGGTGCGTGGTACTGTACCGTCGGCGACCTCCGGGCCGCGGCGACGATGTCGGAGCTCTCCGGACGGTCGCGGACGTGAGCGACGGCCCGGACGGTCGCGGCGTCAGACCACCCGACCGCGGCGGTCCGTGACGACGCCGACCAGATACACCGTCAGGACGATGCAGACGAGCACGACTTCGCTGAGGAGTCCGTCCCCATCCAGTACGCTCCCGTTGCCGCCCGCCGTTATCTCCGACGAATCCATCATCTCGATCGTATTTACCGTTGAACCAGCCGCTCTTAAGCGTTCATACTTGGCTTTCCGCCGCTTTTTACGTCGGCCGGTGCGGCCCGCGGTTCCGCCTCCGCATCCTATACGTACCGTGGACCCTAAGCGCGGAGGAAGATGGGTCAACAGCCGAACCCTGACGACGGTCCAGAACAGCCTCCTCCGATCGACACCCCCGGGCCCGGCCCGGACCGGGGGACCCTGGTGTACCTGGGGTGGCGCACCCTCGTCCTCGTGGCGGCGGTCGCCGCGGGCTACCTCACGCGGCCGATCTGGCACGGCCTGGTCTACTCGGCGGTGTACTCGCCGACCGGGCTGCTCGTGGTCGGCGGCGGTAGCCTCGCCGCGGTCGCGCTCTGGTATCTCCCGCCCGACCGGCTCGACCCCGACGGCTCCGGCGGGTCGAGCGGCCCCGGCGTGGTCTCCGACGACCCCGACCCGATCGGGGAACTGTCGGGGGCAGGCGACGGGACCGCGGCGGCGAAGGTCCGGCTGCTGGCCGTGATCGTCGGGCTCCTGATCGCCGTGTCGTTCCTCGTCGGCGGGATCAGCGGCACGCTCGAACAGCGCACCCTGGCCCAGGAGACGATGGCCGACGCCACCGAGGTCGAAGACTTCCCCGAGGCCAACCCCGAGAACCCGCGGGTCGTTCCCCGGCGGGTCTCGGAGGTGACCACCCGCGGTGAGGTCTCCTACAGGCAACACCGGCTGGGGGCGAGCGACATCGCCAGACGCGAGGACGGCTCGCTGGCGTGGTCGTACCCGATCGAGCCCGACGGGTTCCGGAACACCCTCCTGCTGAACCAACGCGGGGTGTTGCTCTCGGACATGACCCGGATCGACGACCGCCGGACCGAGACCTTCGACGACACGCAGTTCACCTACGGCGAGGGGATGTTCCTCCACCGGTCGTCGGACTGGCAGCTCAAGACGACCGACTACTTCGCGCGGTACACCGACGACGCCGTGGAGTTCACCCACGACGGCACGCCGTACATGTACTATCCGAAGACCGGCCACGAGTGGCGGCTGACCCCGTTCCCACACACTGTCCCGGTGTGGGACGGCGGCGCCTTGGTCGCGCCCGACGGCGATATCCGGCACCTGACGCCCGCGGAGGCGCAGGACAGCGAGATCCTCGACGGCCAGCGGCTCTACCCCGTGTCGCTCACCCGGACCGAGATGGGGTCGCTCGGATACCGGAACGGGATCGTCAACCAACTGCCGGTCGTCGGCGCCCACCGGGGTGAGATCGAAGTCGCCGAACTCCCCGACGGCGCGGACAACGAACAGCCGTTCATCATCGACCTGGCGGGCGAGCGGATGTCGTACGTGACCGCGATGGAGCCGTACGGCGCCGACAGCCGCGGGCTCGACGAGGTGTGGTTCGCCGACGCCGAGACCGGCGAGTACACCTTCTTCGGCACCGGCCGCGAGACGCTCACCGGACCGGAGCGCGCGATGGGGATCGCCCGCTCGGAGGACTCACAGACCAACTGGGGCACCAACTTCGTGGTGACCGAACCAGTCCCGACGATCGTCCAGGAGGACCTCTGGTGGCACATCAAGGTCTCGCCCACTGACTTCACCGACGTGACCCGGAACGTGTTCGTGAACGCCGACTCCGGGGCGGCGGTCGCAGTCCGTACCGACGCCGACACCCGGGCGTTCATCCGGGGTGACGGCGACGGGGCCACGGCCGGCGGCGACGGGTCCGGTCAGGACGGCGGCGACGACTCCGCCGGCGGCTCCGGTAGCGGCTCCGAGAGTGACGTCCTCTACTACGTCGTCGTCACCGACGCGAACGGCGACGTCGTCGAGCGGATCCCCGTCCGGTCCGGCCAGGACACCTCGATCGTCGCGCCCGACGACGACCGCGTGACGGTCGTGAACGGGACGGCGAACGGAACGGCCGCGAACGGGACGACCGCGACCGCCTGACCCGGCAGCGGGGGCGCGCCGCCGCCACCGTCGGGTCGTCGCCGGGTCACCGCACCGCGATCGCCTCGATCTCGACCCGCACGTCGGCCGCCAGATCGCCCACCTCGAACGCGCTTCTCGCGGGGTATGGCTCCGGCATCACGTCGGCGTAGGCGGCGTCGAGCCCGGGGAAGTCGTCGGCGTCGATCAGGAACACCTGCACCTTGATGACGTCCGACAGCGACGCGCCCGCCGCTTCGAGAACCGCCCGGACGTTGTCGAGGGTCTGTCGGGTCTGTGGATCGATGGACTCGCCGACCACCTCCCCGGAGTCGGGGTCGATCGGAACCTGTCCGGAGACGTAGACGCGATCGTCGTGTCGCATCCCCGGCGAGAGGGGCGCCGATTCGAGCTTCAGCCTGTCGGGTGCGATGGGCTGCACACGCCGGCGACGCCGGGAGCGAACAAAAAGGTCCGCCCGACGATTCGCGGGATCGGCCCCGCCGGCCGGTCGCGTTCCGCCGCGCGCGGCTACGACTCGACGGTCACCGGCCCCGCCGCGGCGTAGACGCCGGCGAGGTCCGTGGGCGTAAGTCGTGCGGTGATCTCGTCGCCCTCCGACACCATCTCCGCGTCGAGGTCGGCGACGATGGTCACCGGCTCGATGGGGTCCCGGCGGAGAAGCGCCCACAGGAGCTCCAGAAGCGACGGCGCGCCGCCGCGGCGACACACCAGGATCGACCGCGACGCCGCCAACTCCGCCATCGCCGCCTCGAGTTCGTGATCGTCGGCCTCTCCGGGGGGAACGACGTGGAGCACCTCGCCGCGGAAGCTCTCGGACACGCCGGCCGTTCGTGGCGGGCGGGCAAGCCGCTGTCGGTCCCGATCCGGCGTCGGCGACGTTCGTACCCCCGAACCGGGGGTACTTTCTCGTGTTCCGACCCCGTGGGCCCGACCGCAACGATGATCGGAGCTTCCCGGGCGTTCCCGCTCCAGATCGAGGTCTCGGGAGGCGGACTGTTGGCGGTCCTGATCGTCGCGCTGAGCGTCACCTACGTCCGTTCGGTCACCGAGGTCGGCGGCGACGGGGACGAGACGGTCGTGTCGATCACGGTGTCCGACGACGTGGTCGGCTGGCCGTACCGGGACGCCGACTACGTCTCCGTTCGTCCGAGCGAGGTGGACGGCGAGGCCGACGCCGACGGGGATGGCGCGGAGGCGGCTCGGGTCGCGCTGACCGACGCGGAAGCCGAGGTCGAACTCGACCCGGGGAGGTGGACGCTCGAAGCCGTCGGGGACAGGCAAACGATCGGCACCGAGTCTGTCGGTGTCAGCCACGAGCTATCCACCCAGTGCGCCTCGATGGCGGTCGACCCCGACACCGTGGACGTGACCGTGACGGGCGGCCCCGAACGTCTCCCGCTCGACGGCGTGACGGTCGCGCCGGTCGGCGGGAGCGCGGAGGCGCACACCGACGAGGACATGATCACCACGAACGACGAGGGTCGGAGGCGGATCGACGGCCTCCCGGTCGGCGAGTACGGGGTGTCGACCCGGCCGGCGGTCGACGGCGTCGAGACCACCGCGGCGGCGTCGTCCGTCACCGTCAGCGACGGGGAGGTGACGAACGTGACGCTCCCGATCGAGGTGCAGTGTTCGCTGACCGGTTCCCGGCGGGACCGGGCGGCGACGCTCGCCGACCGGATCGACGAACTGTCGGCGGACTCGGCCCGCGACGTCGCGATCCCGCACTACTACGGGACGGTACTGGCCGCCGTGCTGGAGGTGGTCGAAGCGGTCGCGGCGACGCCGCCGCGGGCCGTCGTCGCCGGGGTCCACCCCAATGCGGGGGTCGACGCGCTCCTGGATGCGACCGAACGGGGGATCGACGCCGTCGCCGACGCGATGTCCGAGCGCCGCGTGGTCAGGCTCTTCGGGACCTGCGCGTCGATGCCACCCGCCACGGTCGGGTGGGACGGCGCGGAGAGCGTGACGCTGGCGGGGTTTCTCGACTGCGCGGCCGGCGGTGCGGACCACGAACGACACGCGTTCCGGGAGCGGCTGGCGGAGACCGACGACTTCCTGGACCGCCGGTGGGGGGAGAGTCGGCGAGAACGCCCTGGTTCGGACGCTCCACGACCGATTCGGCGGGTTCATGTCGGGGCCCGCCGACGCCGACCCGGAACTCGCGGTCGTCGCCCGGGCGTACGTCGGCGTCCATCTGCTCGCCGCGATCGAGGAACTGTTCGATCACGACCCGCTACGCCGGCGTCTCGACGGGCGAATCCTCTGCGCCGACCCCCGGACCGCGACCGATCCCGATCCGGATCACTCTCGCGCCGTTCCACGGACGACCACGCCGAGTCCGACGACGCCGAGGAGGAACCGTACGGCGCCGGCCGCGGGCGCCCGGTGGAGCGTCGTCTTCGTGACGCGACCGAGGACGTCGATCGACCGGCCCCCGACGTGGAGGTTGCTCTCGGAACTCACCCGCGGCGCGCACGCCACGCCCCCTGCCGTCCACCCCTCGTCGGCCGTGTGTCGTACCACGACCACGCCGCCGGTCGGCGCCGCAGCGATCCGGTACTCCGTGATCGACACGCGTCCGGATTCCGCGAGCGACCGCGCGACCGGGCGGCACTCGGCCGGCAGCGCCTCCGGAGTCGTCCGGTCGGCGGACGCCAGGTTCCGGTCCGTGGCTTCGAGGTCGGCGTCCCACGCGACGACGCCGACGAACCCGCTCGCGATCACGAGCGCGAGGAGCAGCCCACCCGAAGCGACGAGGTGACGCCGGTCCACGTATGTCGGTGGTATTTTACGACGGTCAGGGTAACCGTTCCGATCGGGTCAGGTATGTCACGGGGCTGGCGGTCCGACGGGCAGGAGATGGCCGATCTCGTCGTCGAGTTCCGTCAGTCGGGAGCGGTCCCCGAGGCGGTCGTCGCCGAGGCCGAACGGCTCTACGCCGCCGGCAAGTACCACGAGGCGCTGCTGTGCGTGCTCGAAGCCCGGGAGTGACCCGTCGTGACACCGGAGTCGCATCTATCAGTATCGACACAGTACGACGGAT